>JBOHVJ010000121.1:0-3858 GCA_050735075.1 Binatia bacterium | reverse complement strand
CAAGAGGTGCAGATCCGATACCGTTGGTGGAGGTCGCCCGATTTTTCAGGCGCGATCCGGGCGTGATGAGTCGTGGAGTATGGCTCCTAGAGGAGCGACTGACACAGGAGAAGGAGTTGCAGAAGAGGGTTGATAGATTGCAGGTTGTGATTTGTGAGGGCCGAAAACCAAGAATGGCAAGAAGGCAAGCCTGACCCTCTGACCGACTCTGTTCAATTGAATGAAGCATGACTAGTTTCGAGTTCCTCCGAAAGTGCAACTCGGCCGCCTATCCTCGGAGAACGAGCCTTCTGGCCGTGGGCAATAAATGGTTCAATTCGTTTAAATAGTTCAACCGCTTCGCTCCGTTCAAATCGTTAAAAACGTCTTGAACCTATTGAACAGCTTGAACGTTTTGAACTCGATCCGTCTATGTCCTTCAGACTCGCTCCCCTCGGCAAGGCAGCGCTTTCATGTGCAAGGGTGAAGCAAAGATTCATGACTATTTCGAGGAAAAACCCGAAACACGAAACCAAAACCCGAAGCCGTAGTGTCTCCATGTTTTAGAGACTCGAAACTATTTTATAAGCCTCTCCCACAGCAGTTCCGCCGGGTGCTTTGCCTTCCGACCACTCAGATGCTCGATCTGCTGACGGCAGGAGATCCCAGGGGCGACGATCTCTGCTGCCGGGTCCGCTGCCTTGACGGCGGGGACAAGACGGCGATTGGCGATGGCGAGGGAGAGATCGTAGTGCTCTTTCTCAAAACCGAAAGAGCCTGCCATCCCGCAGCAGCCAGAATCCACCTCTTGGACTTGAAAGCCGGCCCAGCGGAGCACTGCCACTGTCGGAGCCGTGCCCACCAACGCCTTTTGGTGGCAGTGGCCGTGCAGTAGCGCTTTGTTTCCGTTGCCCTTGAAGCTAAGGGAGAGCCGGCCTGCATCGCGCTCATGAAGGAGAAATTCCTCTAAAAGAAAACTCTTGCGCGCCACGAGCTTAGCAGCCTCGGTACGCAACAAATCGGGATATTCATCTCTAAGCGTAAGCAGACACGAAGGCTCCAGCCCCACGATCGCGACCCCCCTCTCTGCATACGGAAGAAGACGCTGCACATTCCACGCCGCATTGTCCGTGGCTTCCCTGAGCATCCCCTTAGAGATCAAAGGCCGGCCACAGCACCTCTTTTCAGCCAGCACTACCCGGTAGCCTACCTGTTCCAAGAAGCAAGTAGCAGCGACCGCCACAGAAGGTGTGTTAAAAGTATTGAAGGTGTCATGAAAGAGAATGATCTCTCCTTTCGGCCCGTCTTTGTTTGACGGATGATGGCGGAACCAGTCCTCGAAAGTCTCATGCGCAAAGAACGGCAAGGGACGCCTGCGGTCGATTCCGGCCAAGCGCTCGAGGAGCCAACGATGGAGCCAAGATTTTGCCAGCCAGTTGGACAGAGGGGCTAGACGCGAGCCCCAGCGATTCAAGCTTGCGATCCCGCCAAACAGCCGATTGCGCAGCGGAAGCCCATTGACTTGGTGGTAATGAGAAAGAAACTCGTATTTAAGCTTGGCCATGTCCACGTTCGAAGGACATTCTGCCTTGCACGCCTTACACTCCAGACAGAGGTCCATGACCTCGTAGAGCCGTTTTCCTGTGAAGTCTTCCTTTGGGACTTTTCCTGAGAGCACGGCGCGAAGAGCATTGGCCCGGCCCCGCGTGGAGTGCTCCTCGTCGAGCGTCGCCATGTAGGAAGGACACATGGTTCCTTCTAGCTTCTTTCGGCACTCTCCCATCCCGCTGCACATCTCAACCGATGCGGCAAAACCGCCCTGCTGGCCAAAGTCCAGACGGGTCTCTGGCTGCCAGGTCTTGTACGACGGCCCGATGCGCAGGGACTCAGTCATCGGCGGGGCGTCAACAATCTTTCCCGGATTCATCAAATTCTTCGGATCGAAGGTCCGCTTGATCTGCCGGAACGCCTCGTAAAGCACCGGGCCGTAGAGTTTTGCGTTGAAGTGGCTGCGGGCCAGCCCGTCGCCGTGCTCCCCCGAAAGCGCCCCGTGGAACTCGAGGACCAAGTCTGAAATCTCATCCGCAATGGCCGTCATCTTTTTGATTTCGCTTTCCGCCTTAAGGTTTATGAAGGGGCGGATATGCATGCAACCCACCGAGCAATGGCCGTAGTACCCGGCCATAACGTGGTGACGGGCGAGAATCTCTCTAAACCGCTTGATGAATTCCGGCAGCTTGGCCGGAGCAACAGCGGTGTCTTCAACGAAGGCGATCGGCTTTTTGTCTCCCTTGGTGCCGAGCAGCAAACCCAGACCCGCCTTACGGACCCCCCAAATGGCGCGAACTTCTTCCGGCTTGAAAGCGAGGCTGGCGGCGTATCCGATGCCGCGAGACTTACGGAGCTTTTCGAGTCCGTAAACCTGTTCTTTGACCTCCCCTTCGGTCTCGCCGGCGTACTCGACCATAAGAAGTGAACTCGGGCTTCCCTGCACAAACCCCAAACGCTTGGATTGCACAATGTTGCCCCGGGCGAGATCGAGAATCATTTTATCGGTCGATTCCAGAGCATACGGGGCCGTTTCCAAAATGGTTGGGGACGCTTCCAGCGCCTCCAGGTCGTCCTGAAAGTGAATCACATCGAGCGCCGTCCACTTGGGTTTAGGAACCAAGCGCATCTTGGCCTCCACCACACAGGCAAGCGTCCCTTCAGAACCCACAACCATGCGGGAGAGGTTAAAGGGTTGTTCCTTCACGAACTCGTCGAGGTTGTAGCCTGAGACGCGCCGCATGATTTTGGGATATCGGCTGAGAATCTCTTCCCGATGCTCGGCTGCTAGGCGAACGATCTCCCGGTAGAGCCGGCTTTCCAACCCATTCGCTCTGCTCTTCATCGCCACGCTCTCTGGTGGGAGATCCTTCATCACCACTTCGCTGCCGTCTGAGAGATAGGCCGTCAGTTCAAGAACATGATCGAGGGTCTTTCCGTAGACAAGCGAGTGGGCGCCGGCTGAGTTGTTGCCGATCATCCCGCCGATGGTGGCCCGGTTTGACGTGGAAGTATCCGGACCGAATTGGAGCCCCAAAGGCCTTACATGAGCATTGAGCTCGTCCTGAACCAGGCCGGGCTGGACACGGCACCAGAGCTCTTCTGGATTCACCTGCAGAACCTTGTTCATGTACTTGGAAAAATCGAGCACGATGGCATGCCCCACGCACTGTCCGGCAAGAGAAGTGCCGCCTCCTCGGGGCAGAACGGCAACGCCGTGACGGTTGGCCGTTTTGATGACCGCCTGCACGTCTCCCTTGTGGCGCGGGATCACAACACCGATGGGCTCGATCTCATACATCGAGGCATCGGTGGAGTACAGCAGCCGGGAGTACTTGTCGAACCGCACTTCCCCCTCGACTCGTTTTTTTAGCTCAGAGGCAATTTCCCGGTATTTCTGTGACGGGTTCGAGGCCATATCTATTTCTCTTATACCACGCTTTTCGTTGAATTTTTATTCTTAATTTTGAATTTTGTGTTCACATAACTAACCCTAATCCGACATAAATTCGACCCGGCGAACTATAGCTGATTGGCCACAGATCAAGTCGTAAACGGGCAACGACGTGACATCGGCAACCTGACCTCCAGTTAATCTAAGACTTCCTCTCCCTTGAGAGACTGTGTCGCAACTCCGTTCATGGTTCGACGGGCTCACCACGAACGGACGACGACACACCGAAAATCAATCACTTAGCCGTTCGTCCTGAGACTTGTATGATGGATGTCGGTTGCAAACACAAGTCCTCTTTAATGAGTATGATGGCTCATAGGATCGCCATTGTACGAAGGAGGACCTCAGATGAGAAACAAGGCGTTTGTTCCGGGTGA
>JBOHVJ010000120.1:0-6868 GCA_050735075.1 Binatia bacterium | reverse complement strand
CTCCTGTACAGCGCCCTCTAACTCTTTCCCATGGTCCTCGCCGTCCGAAAGGAGGATGAAGACTTTTTTATGATTCGTGGTCTCGGGATTTGCTTCAGCCTCCTTGGCGATGACAGTCAGGCCGTTTTTAAGCGCGCGGCCGATGTTGGTCCCAAGGCTTAGGTAATGGTCGTCTCTCAGGTAATCGAGATAATAAAGGACGTTGTTGGGATCCTCGGTCAGGTAAGAGAGGATGAGGCTCCCGCCGGAAAAGGAGACTAGAGCGACGCGGTCATGGGGCAGCTTCTTGCGGGAAAATCTCCCGATGACATCCAAGGCCCGCTCCAGGCGGGATGGTTGAACATCCTGCGCCCGCATCGATGGAGAGGTATCGAGGAGAAAGACAATGTCCATCTTTCTCGGTTCAGAGACTCTCCTCTCGCGGCTCAGTTGGGGATGGGCCAGGGCAAAGATCAGAGCGGCCAAGACCAGGTTGAACAGCAGGTATCTCCCCCACTCTCTTTTGAGCGAGGAGAGATGGGAGATCCTTCTTAGCGGTCGACTATCCCCCAGGCTGATACGTGTCTTGCGCTTGATCGAAACGTAATAAAACCACAGAGGGACGAGGGCGACAAGCAGGAAGAAGAGCTTGAAGTATTGTGGCTGTAAGAACCTCATGACAGGATCAGCCCCTTTTCTCGGGCGGGAGTTGCTCCCGTGATGGCTCGACCACCGGGCGCATCTTTTCCAAAATCGATTTGACCTTTTCCTCCTCTTTTTTCTTATCGCGATCCTTCTGGGAGAGGATAAGCTTAACCAGTTCGTAATTGTACTTGAGGTCCCAGTCGTCCGGCTCTGCCGCTAATCCTTTTTGATATTCCGCCAGCGCGGCTTTCAGGGCATTCATCGAGGCCTCAGGATTCTTGCTCTGAACTGCGTGTCGGACGAGCGCATTCCCGCTCCAAAAGGAGAATTCTCCGCTCTCGGCTAGAAAGGGGGCCCGCCCGGCCTCTTCCTGTAACTTCTCCATCACCTCATTGGTGCCACCCTGCGCGTAAAGAATGCCCACCTGGGTAAATACCAGTTTTTGGTAGTCCTCTTTCAGGAGCCGGGTCAACCAGGGAAATCTGTGCATAAGAGATTCCGCGGAGGCAAAGATCTCTGCCGCTGCTGTGTTATCTCCTTTGCGGAGAGCCTGGTGGCCTCGCTCGACTTGAAAGATCCACCAGCCGTAAGTGACTAGTCCCACGGATAGGACAAAGATGAGGACGAGAAAGGCTGGCCAGATAAATTTCTTTATTGAAAAACCCTCTTAAGTATTAAGTACAGCCATACGCCGATCAGGTCAAGCGCGCTACGTGCTCGTGCTCGGTTATCGTGCTCGTTAGCGGGCACGACCACGAACACGAACAACGAGTTAATCTAGTGGACATGCTCATCCGGCGCCGGGGCGGATGGCGTCTCTTTGTTGAGCCTGTCGATCTCTCTAAGAAGGAGATCCGGGTTAGCCCAACCGGCCCCATCGCCCGGAACCCAGCGCGCACGTACATATCCTTGCCGGTCGATGAGAAACTCCATGTGGCGCGGGAGCGGCGGGTCGGGAAGCGTTCCCTCCTGAGTAAGAGTGCGTCGGAAGATTGTGTACGTCGCAAAAATCTCCTGGCTCCCGTCAGTCACTAGAGGGAGGGATCGAATTGTGGGCCCTACCAGACGATGAATTTCTTGCGCGTCCCACGGAACCAGGAGAACTTCCACGCCGACGCTGTTAAGTCTTCTGTAAGTCTGTTCGAGCTGTTCCAGGCGTACCTGGGAGTAAGGAAGGGTAAAGAGAACAAGTAAGATAACGCTTTCTCCTCGGTGATCCTTCAGCGTCTTACCCTCGGCTTCGGCTGTTCGATAGACAAAGTCTGGGGCAACAAGCCACGGGCCAGGCTCCACGAGCGGGGCCATAGGGCGAGCCTGCTCCGCGGCTGCTATTGTGCGTATGAAGTTGATCAGGTCCCAACGCTCCTCCTCATTCAGGCTGTCTTTAAATCCAGGCATAGCTGTTCTCTGAAACCCTTCAGTGAGCCACCAGAAGAGATCCCCGGCAGTGTGGTCACCTGTATGTTTGGCTGTAAGATTGGCGGGCTTTGGCTTAAGCCCTTTAGCCCCGGGGCCATCCCCATAGCCGGCGACGCCATGGCAGACCGCACAGCTCTCCTGATACAACCGGGTGCCATTAGCGACCGAGATCGCATGGTATGGAACAGACGGGCGCCTATATGTGGTTGGATAGGCATCGATAGACAAGGCCGGCAAAGCGACCACGCATCCATATCCGAGAGTAGTAAGGCCAACGCCCATCATCCAGGGCCGCTGGCGACGCCGGAAGGCAGCGGCGCAAAAAGTCAAAAGTCCCAAAGATGCCAATGCCTTCCCGGCATTGACCTGGGAGCGGATTTTGGGAGCGCCCTTCATAAGATCCCAATTCCAGCGGAAAGAGAAAGGCCAATTAGGTTGGATATGACGCGCGGGAGGAGTTACATTCATGGCTCCCACAATCAAAAGTATTATCGCCCCAAGGCTTGCCTCGGCTACTACATTTCGCTTAAGCCGACTCAGGAGAGCAGGAAACTGGCTAGATTCTTGGGGCGAGGCGGCAAGAAGTCTTGGCTTTAACCGCAACAGGTTAAGGGCTGCTAGGCCCATCAAAGGGAGAAGCAGAGAGAGCTTTATCAGAAGCAGCCTGCCATAGTCGGTTCCGACCAGTGGGGCGATGCCTCCCACTAGATTCCATGCGTTGAGAAGGCCAGTGACAATGAGGCTGCTAACGCTCGTCAGTCCCAGAAGAGAGAAGCGGCGAGTAGCTTCTTGAGCAACGACTCCAGCCAGAGGATTGCCAGAGCGCCTAGCCCAGCCAAGAAGAATCGCCAGGGGCAATAATCCGCCTAACCAGATACCGGCGGCAAGGAGATGGAGGGCATCGACCGCGACTTGGATGAGAAGGGTTTTTCCTTCTCCAGCCGCCGGATGACCGGACAGAGCGAGGGTCATAATAAGAGCGGCAGCCAAAACCATTCCCACCACGCGTAGGGCTAAGGGCTCCTTTCTTCCATGTTCGTGCCTCAGAAGCAGCAGGATCCCTGCCAATAGGCATGTGAGGCCCAAGCGATCTATCCAGACTATTCCGTATTGGGTTCCAGTGAGGACCCCCATGATGGCATCCAGGGTGAGTGCCCGGCTGAAGGAACGCCCCGTGACGGTTACAATCTGAAGCCACAATCCCAACAGGCTGAAGAGAAAGGAGCCCATGAGACTCCATAAGGCAAGCTTAAACTGGGAGCTATCGAAGCGCTCGAAGTCGGGCCAAATCTGTGGCCCAGCTTTTTTGTAGGCTGGCCGGGCTATAAGCAGGACAAAGCCGAAGGCACCAACCAAAAGCACCAGGGCGCCAAGATGGAAAAATCGGATGAGGCTAGCCAGGCCCGTCATTGTTTTTAACGAATCTCACGGATGGTGAAAGGGAACTGATCTTCGACCACGTGGCCATCCACTGAGAGCACGCGGAACTTAACGACATACACTCCAGCGGGCAGCAATCTCACTCCCACCGATAATTGCTTTGGATCCTCGTCTGCGACCTTGGGATTGTCGTGGTCAACCCGCTTTCCACTCGAGTCGGTGACCGAGAGAGAAGAAAAGCGGGGTTCAAGCCGCTCGTTGAACCAGAGCTGGACTCTGACCGGTGCTTTGAAGAGGATAGCGCGGCGGGCTGGGATTGACTTCACGAGGTACGCATGAGCCGAGGCTACAGCGGGTATTAGTAGCAAACAGACTATCGAAAAAATGGCTTTATGCTTCGACAAGCTCAGCATGAACGGAAAATTGGCAGTGATTTTATGAATTCCTCCGTTCGCCCTGAGACTTGTATGATGGATGTCGGTTGCAAACACAAGTCCTCTTTAATGAGTATGATGGCTCATAGGATCGCCATTGTACGAAGGAGGACCTCAGATGAGAAACAAGGCGTTTGTTCCGGGTGACTACGACGTGTTTGCCGGATTGGATGTGGATAAGAGGAGCATCTCGGTGACCTTTACCGATCACCAAGGGTTGAGTCGATCGATGCGCATTCCGTATAATGTGGAGCATCTTTTGAACTATGTGGGCAAACACTTTGCGGGACAGAAAGTAGCGTTTGCCTATGAGGCTGGACCGACGGGCTATGGATTGTATGACGGGCTGGTGGCCCAAGGCTCTCCCTGCTTGGTGGCCTCTCCGTCGATGATCCCCAAGGCCCCAGGACAGAGAGTCAAGACCAATCGGCTCGACAGTCGAGGACTGTCGGAGAACTTGCGTGGGGGACAGTTGAAGAGCATTCACGTTCCCTCTGCCGTCTATCGCGAGCTTCGCCACCTCACCCAACTGCGCGACACCTTTGTGAGCGAAGCGGTGGCCATGAAGCTGCGCGTCAAATCGCTGTTGCTCTTCGAGGGGATTGCCTTTCCTCCCGCTCCCGCAGGCAGCCAGTGGTCTTTCATGGTGAGGGCTAAGCTCAGAAAGCTTCCCTGCTCTGGGACCGTGCGCTTTAAGCTCGATCAGTTGCTTGACAGCCTGGAGTTTTCCGAGAAGCAGGTCTTTAAGACAACCCAAGAGATCCGCCGCTTCTGTCAGAACGATCCTGAGCTTTGCCAATCGATCAAGTATCTGATGACGATTCCCGGCATCGGCTGGATCGTGGCCAGTCAGCTTGTGGCCAGGATCGGGGATTGGCGCAAGCTTGAAACTGTCCGCCAGCTGGCAGGGTTTCTGGGTCTGGTCCCCACCGAGAACTCTACCGGAGAGAGAACCGATCGGGGATCGATCACGCACACGGGAGACGGGCGGCTGAGAAGTAAGCTCATCCAGGCCTCCTGGTCGGCGATCCGAAAAGACGGTGAGCTGAGGGAGTTTTTCCGCTCGGTTGCCCGCACCCATCCGCGCAACGTGGCTTCCCGGGTTGCCATTGTCGCGGTGGCGCGAAAGCTCAGCACGCGGATCTCTGCGGTGTTGATGCGCCAGCGGCCTTATGTAGTGAGAGAAAAGATTCATTCGGCTCCTGTGACCCAAGAGGAGACACGGCCCCAGGGAACGACTCGACGACAGGCAGAACCGGGAGAGGCTAAAGACTCCTGACGGTTCGGTAACTGAGACAGAGATCCCGGGGCCTTGTGCCTTAGAGAGGGGCGCATTCCGAGTAAGTGTGACGGCTGTGTGCCGTGCCACGCATAGCAGCAAGTCTCTCTTCGGTCGGGAAGTAGAAGAGTCATAAGAAAAATAAGAGGGCTCGTGTGTTTGGCGGCTTGACATCCACATAGCAGCCTGTCGAAGGGTAGGCGGAAAAGTTTTCAAAAATCTGCACGATTATTTGGCGGCAGTCTCAACAGGGTACTTCCGCTTCACCCATTCCCTAAAGCCGTCCGCCATAATGGCGATGTTGCGATATCCATAATCATCCTTGAGTAACTGATAGGCATCCTGAATCAGCTCGTTTTGCGGACAGTCGCAGTAGAGGACAACCCGCCCAGTCTTAGGAATCTCGCGGAATCGCTTCTCTAATTCCTTCATCGGAATCGAGCGCGCGCCGGGTAGTCGTTTCTGCTGAAAGTCTTTGGCCGGGCGGAGGTCAACAATGAAGAGTTTCTCGTCGGCGTCAAGAAAAAACTTGACTCGTTCTACGGTGACGGTGTCCACGATATCTTCCGTCCCGTGGCCGCCATCGGTCACGCCGGGCCAAAACGCAGAGAGCCAGACTGTTATCAGAATCACCGATCCCAGCAAGAAGTGAGTTTCGATGCGCAAAACTGACCGCGGACCGAGGACGGATGACCGGTCCGCCGTCTTCGGTCTACCGTCGTTCTGTTGCCTATTGCCTTTCGCCTTCTCCATTGCTTGCTGCCTCTCGCCTTCCGCCTGTCTAAAAACCCTGGGCTTGGTGGACAATTTTGCCGCCAACGACCGTGAGAAGAACTTTAATCTTGCCTATCTCCTTCTCTGGCACGGTAAGGTAATCCTTGTCGAGAACGATCAAGTCGGCGAATTTGCTCCGCTCCAAGGATCCAAGGACATTTTCCCTTTGAACATATTCCGCTGCCCATATGGTGGACATTTTCAGGGCAAGCACCCGATCGATTCTTTCCCTTCCTGCATAGACCTTACCCTCAACTTCTCTATTAACGAGGAGTCCTACGTAGTGGAAGACGGTTCCGGTCTTGAAAATCTCACGGTCATCTACCTCCAGCACTGTCCTCACACCGGCATCGATAAGACTCTTCACGGGGGCAATCCAGTTTAGGTACTTTTCTCCGTAATCTCGCAGTACTTCCGGCGACCCTTCTATGTACTTCGGCGCACAGCTCATGGTGATGCCGAGCTTCTTTAGCCTCGGGATCTGATCTGGCCGTGGGTTCATGGTGCAGTGATCGATGGCATGGCCTTTTGCCTGGATCTGTTCCAAGGATAGACCCGCCCTGGCACTGCCCTTTTCGATGGCATCCAGCATCAGATCCAAAGCCTTGTCACCCGCCGTGTGAGTGCCGGCCCATCTGAGTCCTGAGGCGATAGCATTCTCAATGAAGTCGGTAAAGCCTTCGTTAAGAATCTCTCTATCTTTGATCTCTTTAGGAATTTCAGGCGGCTGTGCGGTCGTGAGGAGACCGGGATAAGAGCTATCTACCCCTCTCATGCTTGCTCCAACGAACCACAAATGGTCAGTTCCATACCCAGCTACACCCCGCATCTCTGGAATACCCTGGATGGGAGTCCCTAGACTGGGCGTATAGGCAAATCTTATTCCTATCTCACCGCGCTTATCGAGGAGCTGGTAAGCAGCCAGAGATCTAACTGAACGCATGGAGCTGGACCACGT
>JBOHVJ010000119.1:0-5257 GCA_050735075.1 Binatia bacterium | reverse complement strand
GGCGAGCGTAAGACAGGTGTATTGCATCGGACCGGAAAGATGCTCGCGGGCCGGCTGACGGCAGATGGGCCTTTTTCAACGGACTCCTCATTCTCTGATTTGCCCGTCGCCGAATACTACGAACTTGGTTGTCGTCAACTCCTCCAGCCCCATGGGTCCGAAAGCATGGAGCTTACTAGTGCTGATGCCGATCTCAGCACCTAAACCCAACTCCCCTCCATCATTGAAGCGCGTCGAGGCATTAACCAGGACGGCCGAAGAGTTGACCCGATCAAGAAACTCCCTGGCCTTAGCGTAGTTGGAGGTCACTATGGTCTCCGTGTGCTGAGACCCGTACCGATCGATATGATCAATAGCACCATCCATGTCCTTAACCACTCGAACCGAAAGGATGAGATCCAAATATTCGGTTGTCCAATCCTCCTCACTGGCCTTTTTGATCCCGGGGGCCAGGGCGCGGGTCTGTTCACAACCGCGGATCTCTACCCCCGCTGCTTGGAGCTTGGCAATCACGGAGGGAAGAAAGGCCGGCGCAATAGCTTCGTGGACAAGCATCGTTTCCATGGCATTACATACGGCCGGCCGTTGAACCTTGGCGTTTGTGCAGATGCGCTCCGCCATCTCCAGAGATGCCTCGCAATCCACATAGACATGGCAGACACCTTTGAAATGCTTGATTACGGGAACCCGTGAGTTTGCAGCCACCATACGGATGAGTTCTTCTCCACCGCGCGGAATAATGAGGTCGATGTAATCTTCTAGTTGGAGCAGCTCGTGAACCATGCCCCGATCTTTGGATTCGACGACCTGAATCGCCCCTTTGGGCACTCGAGTCTCGGCACAGGCCTTTTGCAGTATCGCGCCAATAGCGCGGTTGGAAAAGTGGGCCTCACTTCCCCCGCGTAGGATGACTGCGTTACCTGACTTGAGGCAGAGAGACGCAGCATCAGCGGTAACGTTAGGTCTGGCCTCGTCGCGATGACGCCGAGTGGGATGCGCATCTTTCCCACTTGAAGCCCGTTAGGCCGCCGCCACATCTTGACGATCTCCCGCACCGGGTCCGGCAGGGAAGCCACCTCCCTTAGCCCCTTGGCCATGGACTCGATGCGGCTAGGATTCAGGGCAACCCGGTCAAGCAACGCAGTGGAAAGCTCTGCCTTTCGGGCAAGGTCTAAGTCTTTTTGGTTTTCTCTTAAAAGGAATTCTCTTTGTCCTTCCAGACCCTCTGCCATCCGGAGCAAAGCCCGGTTTTTCTCTTCGGTGGAAAGCTGCGCCAGGCTGCGGGCGGCCTCTTTTGCCTTCCTCCCGAACTCGATTGCTTCGTCCCTTATCGACACTTGTTTCCTCCAGGGTCGACCCCAGCATCCTGATGCGTTCTGCTGCCTAGTGCCTTCTGCCTTTTGCCTTCTTCCCTCATAGTAGCACCAGATCATCCCGATGGATGATCTCATCATAGGCCTTGTAGCCCAGAGCCTTTTCGATCCCACTTGTATGCAATCCCTTAATCTGATTCAACTCCTGGGCGCTGTAGTTGACCAGCCCACGGGCAAACTCACGCCCCTGAAGATCGAGACAACGAACACATTCTCCGACCCCGAAAGAACCACGCACCTCCCTCAGGCCAGAGGGCAAGAGACTCTTCCCCTTCTTGACCAGCGCCTCATAGGCCCCCTGGTCGACGACAATCTCTCCCGACGTTTTCAAGTTGTAGGCAATCCAGTGTTTGCGGCTAGCCAGACGGTTCTCTTCTGGGAGGATCAATGTGCCCACTTCCTCGTGCAGATCAAAGACCTTTGAAAGGATACCAGCCTCCAGTCCATTGGCAATGATCGTAGGGATTCCCGCAGCGGCGGCCTGCTCCGCTGCGCTGACCTTCGAGAGGATTCCACCAGTTCCGTAGAGGCTCTGACTTTCTCCTGTAAAACTTTTCTTGGACCCCTTAACGTCAGCGATCAGAGGAATCAATCGTGCCCCATCATGGAGGCGAGGGTCCCGGTCGTAGATGCCCTCAACGTCGCTCAGCATCACCAGCAGATCCGCTTCAAGGAGAGTAGCCACAAGAGACGAAAGATGATCGTTGTCTCCGAACTTCATCTCCTCGATTGCGACGGTATCGTTCTCATTCACAATTGGAATGATGGATGACTCCAGTAGAGTTTGGAATGTATGCTTGGCATTCAGATAGCGCTGCCGGTCGGCTAGATCCTCGTGCGTAAGCAGCACCTGGGCTACGCTTTTATTGAAACGCGAGAAATACCTTTCATAAAGAGCCATCAGTTTAATCTGCCCCACCGCTGCCAGGGCCTGTTTTTCGGGAATCGTTCTGGGCTTCTCCTTAAGCCCAAGCCGACTCATACCTGCCGCCACGGCGCCAGAGCTAACGATCACAACCTCTTTCCCCTGGTCATGAAGCGCGGCGAGATCCTGCACCAGCCCTTTGATCCTTCCCTCTTCGATCCCGCCGCGTGAAGAGAGGATCTGACTCCCGATCTTAATGACCGTGCGATGCGCACGTCGTAAGAACTTCTTTTTATAATCCCGCTGCAATAAGGCCCTCGCCCTTAGACGCTTTCTCTTGTTCCAACTTGACCCCTACCAATCTTTTAAACTCCCGCAATCCCTCACCCGTGACCGCAGATATGGCGTAGAATTGAGGGAAGGCCGGTGCGCGGAGCTTCTTTAAGAGCTGGAGTCTTACCCTGCCTTCCGGCAGATCAATTTTGTTTGCTACCACTATCTGCGGTTTTTTTGCCAGTTCCGGATCGAATAGTTCGAGCTCTCGATTGACCACTTCCAAATCGGCCAGGGGATCTTCCTCTCCCACTCTGGAAGCGTCGAACAAATGGATCAAAAGAGTTGTCCGGCTCACGTGCTTCAAAAACTTATGGCCGAGCCCCTCTCCCCGATGGGCCCCCTCAATGAGTCCAGGAATATCCGCCACCACAAAACTCTTCCCTTCACCGTAAGTAACTACACCCAGGTTGGGGACCAGTGTCGTAAAGGGATAGTCGGCAATTTTTGGTCGCGCAGCAGAGATGGCGGCGATAAGGGTGGACTTGCCGGCATTGGGAAGACCAATAATTCCGACATCCGCCAAGAGCCTGAGCTCGACATCGAGCTCCTTCTCTTCCCCTGAAAGACCAGGCTGGGCCTGACGCGGGCTCCGATTCGTTGAGGAGACGAAGTGGGCATTTCCCTTGCCTCCTTTGCCTCCCGCCGCAACCACAATCCGATCCTCAGGGATTTTGAGGTCTGCCAGGATCTCTCCAGTGCGCGCGTTTCGAACCACCGTTCCTACGGGTACGGAGATAACTCTATTTTCTCCCCTCTTCCCATGTTGGTCTTTTCCCCGGCCGTGCCCTCCTCTGCCAGCCCTGTATTGTTTCTGATAGCGCAGATCCAGCAAGGTGGTGAGCTGTGCATCCGCGATCACTACCACATCACCTCCATCTCCACCGTCTCCCCCATTCGGCCCCCCACGCGGCACATATTTTTCCCTACGGAAACTTACACAGCCACGTCCGCCGTCACCAGCCTTTACCTTGACTCTTACTTCATCAACGAATTTCATACCCTGTCTCTATCTCTGTCTCCGTCTTTTATACACCCTTTCCACGCGCAAAAAAAAAGCCCCCGCAGGGGCTTTTTCGCTCCAGGAAAAGGAGCTAAGCAGGAAGGACACTCACCCGCTTTCTCTCTTTGTCAAGGCGCTCGTAACGGACCACCCCAGCAATCTTCGCGAACAGGGTAAAGTCTCGACCCATCCCGACGTTCCTTCCTGGGTGAATGCGCGTCCCAAGCTGGCGCACCAGGATGTTGCCCGCGCGGACGTTCTCTCCGCCAAAGACCTTCACCCCTCGCCTCTGACCCTGGCTATCTCTTCCATTGCGAGAGCTACCTCCAGCTTTCTTATGAGCCATGTTTCACTCCTTCAACTATCCCTGAATCTCTAGGATCTTAAGCGTAGTGAGCCTTTGCCGGTGGCCGCGCTGGCGACTGTAGCTTTTCCGTCTCTTTTTCTTGAAAACGATGATTTTTTTCGCCAGCCCTTGATCGAGGATCTCCGCAGTGACTTTCATGTTCGGCAGGGTCGGGGTCCCTATTTTGACCTCACTGTTACCTGCAATGAACAAGACCTGATCCAGCGTGACCTTATCCCCCACCTGCCCAGCAAGCCTCTCTACCCGGAGGATATCCCCTTGCGCCACCCGGTACTGTTTCCCACCGGTCTTGATGACCGCATACATCTAGAGCAACCTCAAATAAATTTTCTATGCGAAACTGTCCCTAAAGTCAAATCCCGAAAAAGAGATGGAAACCTTGACAAGCTTTTTCTCCTCTGCGATAGAAGTGCTATCTCGTCGCTTCTATCCGGGAAGCCGAGGCTCAATCTTAATGACACCCAGGAGAGATTTATGAGACACAATTTACTTAGGACAACTGTCTTAATCGCTCTTTTGTTCATGGCAGGCTGTGGTTATAACCAGCTCCAGGGGCTAGACGAGGAGGTGAAGGCTGCATGGAGCGAGGTGCAGAACCAGTATCAGCGCCGTGCAGATCTGGTGCCGAACTTGGTCAATGTAGTCAAGGGTGCCGCCCAGTTCGAAAGGGAAACACTCACCCAGGTCATTGAGGCGCGGAGCAAAGCCACTGCGGTACAGTTAGATGCCAAGGCCTTAAGTAACCCAGAGACCTTCAGACGTTTTGAGCAGGCTCAGAGGGAGCTGTCTGGAGCACTGTCGCGCCTCCTTGTCGTGGTGGAGCGTTACCCGGACCTAAAAGCTAACAAGAACTTCCGTGATCTCCAAGCGCAACTAGAGGGGACAGAAAACCGCATTGCCGTCGCGCGCAAGCGCTACATCGAAAAGGTAGCCGAATACAATAAAGGCGTGCGCTTTTTTCCGACTAATCTGACGGCCCGTTTTCTCCTCGGACTCGAAGTGCGCGAAACTTTCAGCGCGGATGAAAAAATGGCAAAGCCTCCGGAAGTCAAGTTGTAGCGAAACATCGTGGCTACTGGCCGTAAGGAAATCGAAGATCGAGAATGGAAGATAGACGATAGCGATCCTCGATCCTCAATCCTCTATTCTCTATTACTCATCGCCCTTCTTTTTATCCTCAGCACCGCCTCATTCGCCCTTGAGGTGCCGCCGCTGCGCGGCCGGGTCAACGACCTTGCAGGCCTCATGCCGCGCGAACGTGAACATGCTTTGGAAGAGCGTTTGGCAGCTTTTGAGCGAGAGACGGGCCATCAAAT
>JBOHVJ010000118.1:0-1349 GCA_050735075.1 Binatia bacterium | reverse complement strand
CGGAGGTATTCCGCAAGGTTTTCTCCGCTCCCAGTAAAGCAGGGTATTCGTAACCTTCAATGTCGATCTTCAGGAACTTCACCGGCTTTCCCCCGAATCCCACTTCTTGGAGAAACGTATCCAGCACGACCGTATTCACCTCAACGGATCCGGTGGATTTCTCATGGGGTATAAACGAATGTCTGCCGAGGTTATAACTCTTGTAGAGGTACAATGTTTTTACCGACTCTTCTTTATCCACGGCCAGGTTAAAACTCTGGATGTTCTGCCGCCCGTTGATCTGGATGTTGTGTTCCAGCAGCGAGAAATTCAAGGGATCGGGTTCAAAGGAAAGGACCGTAGGGCGGGCTCGTGCGGAGAGCACTAAAGAATACCAGCCGATGTTGCTGCCGATATCGATGACCAGATCCCCATCTTTTAAGTCCAGGTCTTTCAATAAGTGCTCGGTTATAAAATCCTCAGCATAGACGCCATACTTATAGTAGATATCTCTGCCCACGCCATCGCGAATAAAGAATTTGAACTTGAGCCCGTACTTAGGACAGTCCGCCACCAGGAACTTCTCATGGGCAATATACCGGTAGAACAAATGCGTCAAGCGGTTAACCAAGAGCCGAGAACGAGAAGAAGTCACTGGCTTCGGGCCAGGTAACGGGAATAGGGATTTTAAAAGGCCGTTTTTCAATAGGGAAGGTACGACTCGACCTGTTAGCTGTCAACACGCAGGTCCAGCCGGCTCGACAGGTCAGTCATGATTTCACGGACGCTTTCTTGACCCGCTGTTCAACCCAGGCATAAGTGCGAGCCAGGCCCTAAAGCAAGGACCGGTTGGCTGCCATCCCAGTTTTTGCGAGATCAGCCGATTGTCGGAGTTGCGGCCACGGACGCCGGTGGGCCCCGGCACGCTGCGGATCTTCCAGAATCCTTCGACTTTGAGCCTCCGCACCAGATGACTGCCGATGAACCCTCCGGCTCCACAGACGAGAGCAGTTTTCATATGTAGACCTCGGTCAGGAAACAATAGTGTCGCCTTGCATGCGCGTAAGTGTGCTGTAATTTCGGGGCGTCTTCATAGGCGCCTATCCAAGTCTCATCCACAGCTTGGTGGGGCGCGCTGCTGACATTATTTGTGTGCCGAACACAGCAATGAATGGTAGATTTAGATGGTGACAATTGCTCGGTGCTTCTTACGTCGGCCTAGGCGTATTAAACCGTGCGGAGTTTATGCGGGTGCTAAAATACCAAAAAAACCGGCGCTGCCATATGACACCGACAAGAGGAATGACGTTTTGGGACGGCGATCGGCCGATTTTATGCCGCTCACTGCTTTCCACCGGCCGGCGGCACCC
>JBOHVJ010000117.1:0-20431 GCA_050735075.1 Binatia bacterium | reverse complement strand
GTGCTTGCACCATGGTTCCGGGATTCGTCGATGTGGTCCTGTCGTTCATGGTCACAATTTTGCCGTTGTGCAAAATCGTCTCCGGATATCGAATCAACTCCGGCGGCAGAGTCTGAGCCTGAGCTTGAAAGGCAAGAAAAGTAAAAAGCAAGAAAAAAGATACTCTCCATTTCATGGCTATTTCCTTTTTTTCTCGAATCCTATTGTTTCTCTTACCCGATTCTTTTTCCCTTCGCTATCACCTGCGACCCAACTTGAGTCCCACAGCCTCCAACTTCTCGGCCTTGGCGAATGCAGGCTCGGTATAGACCGGCTTTCCAGCCACCGCGGTCATGAGGACATTAACCTTGGAAAGCTCCTCATCAGGAATATTGAGATAGTCGCGGTCTATGATGACGAAATCTGCCCACTTTCCTGGCTCCAAGGAGCCTAGCACCTTCTCACGCAAGACATACTCCGCCGCCCAGCGGGTAAACATCTTCAGCGCGGTCTGCTTGTCAACTGCCTGCCTTGGCCCCCAGACCCTGCCCTGACTGTCTTTCCGCGTCACGGCATACTTGATGTGGGCAAAGGCGCCGCCCTCTTTTCTATGGACCCTTCGGTCGTCCATTTCCATCACGACCTTTCCGCCGGCCTTGAGGATATTCTGGATCGGCGCATTAAGTTCATGGGCATATTTTTCCCCGTAATCCCGAGAGATATCGGCCGCATCCTCGATATACCTCGGAGCACAGCTCCAGATGATATTAAATTTCTTTCCCCGTTCGATCTGGTCCGGCCGCGGACTCATCCCGCAATGGTCGATGTTGTGTTTCTTGGCCCGGATCTCATCCAGAGTTAACCCGGCCTCTGCGCTGGCCTTCTCGATGAGATCGAGGTACTTGTCCACCGCACCGTCCCCATAGACATGGGTTCCTGAGATCCGCTGACCCGCTTGGACTGCGGCACGCATGATCTTATATTGTGCCGCCGCCTCGCATATTTCTCGAGATTTTACACTCTCTCGCGCATTGACTGTTGTGCAGTGACGCGGGTAACTGCTATCAACTGCAGAGAGGGAGACTCCAATGGCCCACAGGTAGTCTGTGCCATGCCCGGCAATGTTCCCCAGCCGCTTGTAAAATTCTGCCGCCTGGGAAAAACCTGCAGCTCCCATTCTATGGGAGTAGGCGAAGCGGATCGGCATCTCTCCGGCCTGGTCTAATACAACAAAGCCGCCAAAAATCTTCGCAGTAGGCAGTGATGAGGACCAGGTGGTTACCCCATGAGCTGCCCAGGCCTGAAGCTCCTTCTTGTAGATCGCCGCTAGTGTCTGGGGCTTTTGCACAAGGATCTCGCCTATTAGAGTGCGCATGGCCCCAGAGCCAATGGGTCCTCGCGGTTTTCGTTGGGAGTCTGACAGGATGTCTTCTGGAAGCTCGCCAAAATAGTCCGTGAACATCTTAAAGATGAGGCTGTTGGCTCTTCTGTCTGTGCCGCGGAGTTGGACGACAATAGGATTCTTAGGGGCTAGCTCATCCATCTCTTTCAGCATCATCTTATTGCCAAACTCTTCTGCTACGCTGGAGGGTTGGAGTTGGATATGGATCATCTTACCTGGAGGACTCTTGGCGACTATCTCCCTTAGGCCGGCAATGGCCTCGTCTACGGATTTCACCCCGAGCTCGCTTTGTCGGTACTGCGCCAGCTCTGGCTCAAGCTTCTCAAGATCGCTCGCCCAGTTTGCTGGCGCATAATCGAAGAGATGGGAATGGGTATCGATGAATCCGGGTAGCACGGTTTTGCCCTTTAGGTCCAAGCGTCGGGTGTTGGGTCCCGCAAGTGAAAGGATTTCGCTGTTACTTCCAACAGCCATGACCTTACCCTCGCGCACTGCGAGGGCCTGGACCACGGAAAAGCGTTCATCGACCGTAAGAACCTTGCCATTGTGATAGACCGCATCGGCAAAGATCACCTTGCCCTTTCCGGTCTGAGCTTGCGTTTGGCTGACAAGAAAAACAAAGAAGACGAATAAAGTAGCAATCGATTTCATAAAAGTCTCCTTTTAGCCCTTCTATTTATTAGCGGCCACTTTCAATCGGGTACTTACGCTTGACCCACCCCTGGAAACCTTCCACCATCACGGCTACATTCCGATAGCCCTGATCATCCAGATATTGGTAGACTTCATCGATAATCTCATTTCGGGGAGTCGTGGAGTAAAGGACGACCCGTCCGGCCCGGGGAATTTCTTCGAGCCTTTTATGCACCTCCGTCATAGGAATCGAACGGGCCCCTGGTAATCTTTTTTGTTTGAACTCTTTCACCGGACGGAGATCGATCAAGACTGGCTTTTCGCCGGCCTCCAGAAGAAGCTTTACGCGATCCGCTGTGATGGTGTTGACCTCTTTGGTCTCATGGCTGGCCTCTATAGACGTCGGCCAGAAAGCTAGAAGGCACGGCACCATGAAACACACCAACCTCAAGGCAACGAGCCTAGACGCAGGCTTCATGGGGTGGTCTCGTTCTTGCCATCTTACGTATTGTCTCCTAGGGACTGGCCATTCCCTTGGTTACTGGCCACGGGTCTCCACCGGATATTTCCTTTTTACCCAGCCGGAGAAACCCTCTTCCATCACCGCTATATTTCGATATCCGTTGTCCCGAAGAAAGAAGTTGGCGTACGCGTCATCTCCCGGCCGGCAGGCGCAGTAGAGTACAACTCGGCCTATCCTGGGAATCTCCCCCAATCTTTTATGCAATTCCGCAAGGGGGATCGAGCGTGCTCCCGGCAGCCGCTTCTCACTGAATTCCTTCACAGGGCGGAGGTCGACAAAAAGGAGCTTCTCGCCGTTATCGAGAAGAAGCTTCACCCGTTCAGGCGTTATCAAATCGAGGTTTTCCTCTTCTCCGTGGCCGCCCTTCACCATCGCAGGTGTAGCCGCGAGCCATACGGCCATGAAAGCCATTAGCCCTATAGTGAGAAGGGTAGGGGAAGCTTTCGGCATTGACGTTTTCGTTCACTTAACGATCGGCCAGTTATCTGGAGGCTGGTATCCTACAGGTTCGGTTTTAAGCTCCGCAGCGAACTCTTTACCCAAAAAGATGGGTTTTCCCCCCAGTACTGTCATCAGCGGCCGGACCGCGCGAATCTCGTTTACTGGAACCGTGAAGTAGTCCCGGTCAAGGACAACAAAGTCTGCTAGACGCCCTACTTCCAAAGTTCCCAGTTTATCCTCGCGCCCGACATACTCTGCCGCCCAGGTAGTCCACATTTTGAGGGTAATGACCCGGTCCAACCGTTCTTGGGGTCCAACCACCTTTCCATCGACCTCTCGCGTAATCGCCAGCCATAGGTGATAGAAAGCGCCGTAGAGGGCGGGGTCGGCCGCATCGATCTGTCCCACGACACGAATGCCGGCATCAATCAGACTCTTTAAAGGGACGATGGCCGGCTCGATCTTGGGACCATAATCGCGGAGATAGAGCTCTCCGGTCTTGATATAGCGCGGCGCGCAGCTCATGATGATCCCGTAATCCTTCATTTTTTGGATCAAATCAGGTTTAAAGACAAAAGCCTCGCAATGCTCGACCGTTGGCTTGAGGCGCCGGATATCCTCCACGCTCCAGCCCTTCTCTTTTCTTACCTCATCGAGGAGTTGGGTAAAGAGTCGAATTCCATGGCTACCCACTCCATGAACGCCAATCGGCCTCCAGCCTCTTTTAATTGCCTCTTTCAGCACCTTCCATGGTAGCGAATTCGGCGTGGGGCAGCGCTCGCGCGCCTTGATCTTCGGCGGAGCATCTGTATCCGGTCCCAGACAGACCTCAGGAAAGAGAGAATCCCAGCGCTCGGAGGCGATGCCAGTGATCCACATGAGATCACTGCCCAACGCAGTGAGATCGGCCGTGTAGCGGTAGTAATTTAGGATGAGATCTAGGGGGCCGGGAGTACGATGGACCTCGTAGTGGGCCGCAAGCCGAATCGGCATCTGTCCTCTTCGGTGGAGATAATTGTACGCGCTCAAGATGGTCGGATGGGGGATGCGAGTGGAAAAGGTCGTGACTCCGTAAGCCCCCCATGCCTCAGACTCGCGCCGCAGCAGCTCAGCAAGCTTGCTCAAGGGGTAGGCCTGGTACCACATCTCCCAGTCCAGAGCGCCCCTCTCGGGAGAGCCTATCAGACCCAGATCCGTCGTGCCGCGATCCTCCATCGATTCCTTGATGAACTCGCCATAACCTGGCATCGCCTTTTCTGCTTCCGCCAGCGCTTTGGAGTTGAGGAAGCTCCTTGTCCCAGCTCGAACGATGACTGGATTATTCGGGGCTATGCGATCGAGGTTCTTGCGGGAGGTGAGCACCTTCTCAGAGGCCCAGGTGCGGGGCTGGTTATCATGAACCCCCAGCTCAGGGTTTCCATCCACTCTGAGAGCGATCCATTCTCCCGCTTTCACTTTGGGCAAGTTTTCGAGGATCGTCTTGTTGATCACCACCTGGGTAGCTTCGGGTGTGCGGTCCGCCTTAGCTGCCACAGAGATTCCCGGATTGGGCGAACGGATTCCCAGTTCGCTGTTCCATCGTCCGGCGTAGCTAAAGAGATGAGAGTGACTCTCGACAATACCAGGGATGACCGTCCTGCCTTTGACGTCAATGATGCGGCTATTAGGTCCTGCGAGACGTCGTATGGAGTCAGTTGTGCCCAGCGCAATGACTTGACCTTTCTTAACGGCCAGTGCTTGGACGATGCGCCCAGGGTTAGCTGAGGTTGTCCGGTCATCCATGGTCACGATCTTGCCATTAAGAATAATCAGGTCCGGATAGCCATGTTCCAAAACCTCCTGCGGGATCTGTTGTTGGGCGCTCGATGGAGTTGAAAAGACCGCCCAGAGTAAAAAGTTGAGGCATCCGAACAAAAAGACTTTTAGCGCAGCTTGTCTCATGGTCGTGTCTCCTCTACTCTTTTTCCCACTTCGCTATCTGCTGGATCAATCTCTCCGGATGGGTTCCGATCGGTTGCATCCCTAGATCCTTCGCTAGATCCTTATCCAGGTAAACGGTCTTTCCGCCAACTACCGTCATGAGGGGTCGGATCGTGCTGATCTTCTCTTCCGGAACTTGAAAGTAGTCTTTACTAAGCACTAAAAAGTCGGCCCACTTTCCCTTCTCCAATGATCCCAGGACATTCTCCCTCAGCACATACTCTGAGGCCCATGTCGTGGCCGCCTTAAGCGCCAAGACGCGGTCGATTTTCTCTTCGGGAGATACCGGTTTTCCATCGCGGGTCTTCCTCGTAACAAAGGGCGTGATCCAATCAAAGGCGCCGTAGTTTTGCGCGCCGTGGCTATCGATCTCAAATACCATCCGCACGCCGGCTTCTATAATGCTCTTTGCTGGCACGACCCACTTGGCGTACTGCATCCCATACTGTTCCAAAACCGGATAGGTCCGGTCGAGATAGCGGCCGTTGCAGCTCATATAAAAACCGAGCTTTTTCAATCTTGGGATCTGATCCGGACGTGGATTAAGACCGCAGTGGTCTGCTCCATGCCTCTTTGAGCGGATCTGTTCCTCTGTGAAACCAGCGGCCTTGCTTCCCTCCTCAATAGCATCCAGCATATGATCTAAGGCTCTATCACCGTAAACGTGATTCCCTGCGACCCGTCCTCCTGACCTGGCTGTTTCATAGACCATTTGTCGGGTACTCATGCCAGGCTCGGAGCGGCAATGCTCATGCTTTTTTATTTCCTTAGGGGCTTTAATAGAAGTGCAGATCTTGGGGGGCCCAGAGTCGAGGCCTCCGGGGGTGTTGCCGACGAGCCAGAAGTAGTCGCCGCCCACGCCTGCCAGATTCCCCAGCCGGCGGTAGAACCCGGGCGCGCCCTCGAAGAACTGAGTTCCCGCGCGATGGGAGCCGGCAAAGCGGATGGGCATCTGGTTTCTCTCATTGAGCATTGTAAAGACTGGCAGCGCCTGCATGGCCTGCATATGTGAGGAATAGGTGGTTACGCCATATGCGGCCCATTCCCAAAGCTCTTTTCTCACAGCCTCGGCCTGGTCTTCGTATTTATTCTCCATGATGACGTCCCAGAAGAGGCCGCGCCTAAAGTCCGTCCCTTGGAGGGGCTGGCCGATCTCCCTGTCGATGTCTTCCTTCGTGAGTCGATAGCTGAAGAATTTTTCTATGCTTCGGATCGCTGTGTCGTTGACCAGGTAAGCTGGATGGGCAATCAAAAGCACCGGGTTTTTCGCAGCCATCCGGTTCAGCTCTTTTTTGGTTAATTTGTTATTCAAGATTAGATCTATTGCCAGGGGGAATCTCATATCGACGGCGATCCATTCTCCGGGCTTATGTTTCGCGGCTTCGTCCTTCAGAGTCGCAGCCAAGTTCTTCTTAACCTCGGCCATATCGTTGCCCCGAACCTGGACCGCGAGGCGCGGGCCCCAATGCTCCAGGGCGTATTCGTGAATATGGCCGTGGGTATCGATAAGGCCGGGCACTACGGTCCTTCCCTTTAAGTCGATCGTGACCGTGTTCGGGCCGCCATATCTACGTATGTCTTCGTTTTTCCCCAGAGCCAGGATTTTTCCGTCTCGAAGGGCCATGGCCTCCACGATTGTCCCTGGGGTTGGTTTTGTAGTCCTGTCATCCATCGTTGCGATCTTGCCACTGTAGAGGACCATATCGGCATAGCGGATCACCTCAGGCGGCAAGGTTTGTGCCGGAGCTGAGCCTGCAAAAAAAACCCACAACAATAAAGAAGAAGCTAGCCATCTCATGGGAATTCTCCTTTCTTATTTCACAATCTAAAGACCGGTGACCGCCGACCGTCGGCCCTCTTCGGTTATCCGTCGTGCTGCATCCCATGACTGCTATATTTCGATGCCCTTATCTTGTCAATGATTTAATATTTCAGGCAGACTTTCTGCCAACCTAAGGCCGGGGGCCGGTCTCGAGCGGGAATTTTCGCTTCGACCACTCCTGAAACCCGTCCAGCATCACCACGATGTTCTGATAACCTTGGCGGTCGAGAAAGATTGCCTTCTCGATGATCTTATCTTCGGCGCAATCGCAGTAAAGGATGACCCTTCCGATCCGAGGAATTTCCGTAAACCGCTTATCAAACTCCTCCATTGGAATGGAGCGGGCGGTGGGAAGCCGCTTCTCCTGGAAATGCTTGGCCGGTCGCAGATCGATGAAGAAAAATCTCTCTCGCGCGTCGAGTAAAAATTTGACCCGTCCCGCCGTGAGAGTATTGACCTTAACGCCCTTGACTGTGATGGTCTCGACGAGATCTTCCGATCCATGGGTCCCCGCGACGACAGATGGGCCGAGCCAAAGGACCGATGCTGTTGTCAAAGCGATTAACCAAGCTATTTTCTTGGCCTTCATTTCGGTGGAATGGTCCAGAGATAGACTGTCCGCCCGGTTACCCGATCCACTTTGTCAGGTTTCCAGTCCTCCATGTCGAAGGCGTGAGAGACCACCCGGGAGCCTGGCTTCAGTTGGTTTAAAAGGTTGGGCCTGATTTTCAAGTTCACATCCGGCAGGAGGTAAAGGGTCACCACCGTAGCAGGCGATACATCGACGGTCAGGATGTCCTGCTCGAGGATCTGGGCTAACTGTTCGACGCCTTCTTTGCGAATGTTCTCCCGCGACTGCTTGATAAGGTCGGGGTCGATCTCGAACCCCACGGCCCTGACGCCATACTTCTTTGCCGCCGTAATCACAATTCTCCCATCACCAGAGCCGAGATCGTAGACCACATCCCCCTTCTTTACCTGAGCGATCTCTAGCATCCGATCCACCACCTCCTGGGGAGTCGGCACGAAAGGAACGATTTTCTTGGACTCAATATCTTGGGCTTGAGCGAGTTCATCAGGCGCAGATGCAAACCAGGTGCCTTGCACGAGGATCACACTCAAACTAAGCAGAAGAGACCATTGTAATTTTTTCACTGCTTCATACCTCCTTATTTTTTTCTCTTATTTAACCATAAAGTGAATCTTATCACCGCGATCCAGCTCGGTCACATGATCTTCGGCCACGACCTTCATCGCCTGAGTCTGACTGACACATGGATTTTTACCACCTTCACCCCCTCATCGCCCGCCGCTATCGATTGGATATCGTCGCTTGACCCAAGCGGAGAAGCCCTGCTCCATCACGCTGATGTTCCGGTATCCTTTATCCTGAAGAAACAGATACGCCCCATCAATTTCCTTTGACGAACAGTCGCGAGGATCACCCGACCCGACTTAGGGATTTCGCTAAAGCGCTTCGCTAATTCAGTCATCGGAATGGAGCGCATGAATTCTTCGTCGTGTCCACCCTCCGTCGCGGCCGGGCCAAATCCCAGAGTCAAAACCAAACCTACAAGGAGCGCTCTGGGTCTATAAAGATACCCCATATCGATGAAGATTCTGGTTGCAACTTTTCCCTCTCCTAACTGTGAGCCGCCAACACTAAGGATTCAGGGCGTTGTGAATCACTCGCCCTCCGACAATCGTCATGACGCTTTTGATCGTGGCGATGTCATCATCAGAGACAGTGAGATAGTCTTTGTTTAAGACCACCATGTCAGCCCATTTTCCCGTTTCCAGGGAGCCTAACACGTTCTCTCGAAGGACATACTCTGAAGCCCAGCGCGTGGCCATTAATAGAGCGGTTTTGCGGTCTACCGCATGGCGTGCGCCCCAGATTCTGCCGTTTTCGTCCTTCCTCGTGATCAGCGTGGAGAGTCCGAAAAAGGGTTTTATACCCAGATCCGAATCGTCCTGCTCCCAGGTCACCCTGCCACCGGCGTCGAGGATTCCTTTAACCGGCAGTATCCACTGGTGGGCGGCCTCCTCGCCGTAGTCACGCATCACCCTTTCAGCGCGCAACAAGTATTTTGGCGCGCAGCTCCACATGATGTTCAACTTTTTGGCTCGCTCGATCTGATCCGGCCGCGGGTTCATGGTGCAATGGTCGATGACATGCATTTTCTCTCGAATCTTCTCCAGCGAGAAACCAGCCTCCTGACTCGCCTTCTCAATGATATCTAAGAGCACATCCGTCGCCTTGTCGCCGGCGCTGTGAGTCCCTGCGATCCGCAGCCCCGCCTTTACGGCAGCCCAGGCGGCTCGACCGCGGACATTGTCGAGCGTGAGTCGGCAATCCTCCCGCGCCTTGACTTTTGGATCGGGAGAAAGAGTGGTGCAGACCCCAGGGTAGGAAGAGTCCGTGGAGCCGGAGGAAATGCCGATGAGCCAGAAGGAATCAGTCCCATGACCGATGAGGTTCCCGAACCGGGCCACGAAACTCTCCGCATAGATGTTGTCTCTATAGCCGGCTTCGTTGGTGTAGGCGAGACGGATCGGCATCATTCCTTTTGAGTCCATGTAGTGAAAGGCAGAGATCGCCTCTGATCCTAGTGAAGAGGACCAGGTCGTGATCCCCGCAGCGCCCCACGTTTCCAGCTCTTTGAGATATATAGGCGCAAGTTCTTCCGGCTTGGGCTTGGGTACAATCTCCTCGTAAAAAATGAGGCTTACTCCAGCTCCTACACGGCCTGTGAACTCTCCCTGGCTGTTCTTGGGAAGATCGAGAACCTTGGGGTCATATCTCTTGAATAATTCCTCCAAGGCCTTGGTGTTGGCCAAAGCCTTGGTGTCTGTGACGTGGACCATCGTGGGGTTATTTGGCGTTACCTTGTCCAGGTCAAAACGAGTCCTGTTAATGACGAAGCCGTCGGCCACAGCGCGCGGGCGTATCCGGGTTATCAACCATTCTCCCGGCTTCTTCGTCTTTGCAGCTTCTCCCAGGCGCTCCAGCATCTCCTCCTCCGTGCGCCCTTCGATCTTTATCTCGAGCAATTTAGGGTTCATCTCAGGGGCGAAGCGATCCAGGCCATATTCATGGAGGTGTGAGTGGGTATCGATAAGCCCCGGGATAACAGTCTTTCCCTGCAAGTTGATTCTGCGGGTGTTTGGACCCGCCAAGGGTAAAATCGCCTGGTCACTCCCCACTTTGAGGATCTTTCCATCCCGCACAGCAATCGCCTGGGCGATGCTGAACTGAGAATCGACCGTGACGATCTTCCCGTTATGCAACACTAGATCCGCGTACCGAATCACCTCCGGCGGAAGGGTCTGAGCATAGGCTTTGCAGGCAAGAAAACCACAGAGTAAGAGAACGTAGGTAACCCTCTTCATATGGAACTCCTTTTCTTTAACCGGCCACCCATTAAATACTTCCGCGAGGGTTTTTGAGTCAAGGCATTTCCTCCAGGGAAAATCGGAGACGCATGCCTACTCCAAACAGATGGCTTAGGTGGGCAGGGGGATTACAACTGTTTGAGAATGTACGATACGGGTTAGCCTTGCTCTACGTAGTCTCGGAATGAGGCAATATCCAGCTTATTGTTGATATTTAGTCTGGGTATTTCATGAAAATTACTGCGGTGTCCCAAATACCCTTCGTTTGATGTAAGGATATATTTGAATCCAACATCTTTAGCTATCTCTATGCTTTTTTTGCTATATAGCCCGTAAGGCCATGCCAGTATCTCTGTGGTTTTGCCCATCTCTTTTTTTAAGGTGTCCTGAAACAGAAGAAGGTCTTTTCGTAATACCTTCTCCGGGACACCCAATACACCACGATGTCCATAAGCATGAAGATTATAAGTATGACAGCCTAAATCCACGACACCGCTTTTACTAAGATACCTATATTCATCCCAGCTAAGCATAGGTCTATTTGCACCTAATCTGATATACGTCTCAACATAATACCCTATTATGTTTAGAACCGCTTCAAATTTATATTCCCTTAATAACGGGAAGGCATAATCCATAAAAGAGGAATATCCATCATCAAATGTTATAATCACTTTCCTTTCATCACCACCCTCCATAAACCGGTCCACCTCCCTGAAGGATAATGCCGTGTAACCATTAGAATAAAGCCACTCCATCTGGGCAGCAAAAAGAGATGGTGATATTGTGTATTCATCCCTGAATTGATCAGAAATGTCATGGTACATGAGCACGGGTATTTTCCCGGCTTTGGCAAGTAGATTTTTTGGAAGCGGAAGCGATAAAAAAATTGTCGCCCCACTTATTTTGAAAAAATCTCTTCTGGTTAAATACATTTCATTCAGGAATCTTCGAAAGGACTTCTTTGTACGTGTAATAACTCTCCTTAAGATAAGTATGATAGATTGGGGTATCCCAGTCCTCCCATGAATATGCCTTGATATTTTCGGGCTCGAGTCTTTCTGGAAGTGAGTCTGTGACATTATTTTTTAAACCTGTGCTTTTAGCAAACAGGCAACCTTTCTCAGGCTTATAAGAGACAACTATTATTTTTATGCCATCCGTTTTCTTTGTTTTGCCGTCTTTATCTATCCATAAGACCATTTTCGAGCTGGGATCAGTAAAGTTCATCAGTCCCCAGGGGATGCGGAGTTCGATTATATTGTCAGTAAGAAAAAAATCTGCAAGGGAATCGTAATGTATGCTTTTATTGTTAAGACTTCCAAACCTCAGGGTGCTCATGGAAAAGACCTGAGAGGGATAAAACCGCTTGTTATCTTTACTGATTCGCCGGGAGTTTGCCCTGTTTTGCATGACCACCCATGCTCCTTGGTGAGACAGCCCTGGGTTAATTTCCCCTTTCCCAACGTTTAAGTATTTATCATAGGGCTGGCATGTTAGGATTCTACTTCGTTCCCTACCTGCGAAACTAATCAAAAACTTCAATCCTATTGGACTCAAGAGATTTGTTCTATATGGAAGCAGGAATTCCCCGTTTTCAGAAGAAGAGGTGTCAATCCCTATTAGATAATGGGCTTCAGTGAGGTTTACCGTTCCCTTCGTTTCAACCAGGATATAAAGGAATCCTTCATCATGCTGGACCATCAACCTTGTAAGTGCTCTTGCCTCATCCAAGCCATCGTTAAATCTGGAGGCCATCGAATCTCCACTTTTTTCATAAAGGGTAAGGGCATCTTGCCAGTCGTCCTTCTGCCCTGCGAGATTTACTTTTCTTCTGGGGTAGCCGGGATATGCCGCCATTAATCCGTAATTCTGCTCAGCGTCCTGTATATTGAACCAAAAGGGCTTCCTTTCGGCCGGAATCTCGTATGGTGAAAATAGCCAGTTTCTTTTAAACCACTCATCAAACCAGCTAAATAGGATTCCACCCGCCACCCCTGCTTCGTAAATTGCCTTCATGAGCAATCCATTAATCTCCCCCTGTTTAGCCTCGCTGTGACCACCATGGTGCCAGCCATCCCTGTGCCAATGGGTAACTTCCCTGCTACTTGGGACACCGAATTCTGCTACGAGGACAGGTTGATCTCCATGATGTCTTTTTAGTGCCTCGAGATAGGTCAGATAAGGGTTTTTTTCTTCGAGATAATCATAATTCATAAAGTCAGGATAATAAGGATAGGGATGATATGTGGCGAAAAAACCTGCGCCCTTTTCGACTCTAATCTTTGATAAGTCGAGAGATTCCATGTCTTCATTTTCATTGCATATATCGCCCCTGGCTTTTATGCCCTGAAATGCCAGTTCTTCTTCATAGGTTGACTCTGAGGGATGATTCAATGGATCAAGTGTAGGCCAGTTAACGACAGAAATGGGATGGGAAGTTTTGTATTTTTCATACTCGTAGCTCTGTGAGAATTCGCCTATCTGCGTTACCCACACTTCAAAAGCCGATCCTTGATCGATACTTAAAAATTCACCTTTCAGGTTCCCTAATTTTCTACCTCTGCGTTCATTAAATGTTTTGACAGCACAGCTCTCCCATTCCCTGCCGAAGATAGGGCCCACTGTGATTGGAGAGACATCATAATCATACGCGCCGTGTGGGTATCCTGGTCTTTCAGGCAACTTTGCGTTGCCGTATACAACATCTATTGCATTTTTTATATTTTGTCTGACCTCGGCTAGATAATTCTTGTCATCAAAATTGTTGTCTTGAGGCAACTCAGCCCATATCCCTTGAAAAAGGTACAGTTTTTGTTGTGGTCCCTCATTGAATTTATATAGTGCTTCATAAAAGGAAGGTGGATGAATCGTATAAACTCTAATTGCATTAATTCCGAGTTCAGAAATATGCTTGAACCATTTAAGATACGTAGCCATTTTTATTGGATATTCCCCTGGAAAATAGCCTGGAAGCCCAAGTCCAATGTTGATACCCTTTATAAAAAACTTGCTCCATCTCCTATTATTATAGATCTCGAGATAATTGCTGGCTGCCCTAAATAAAGATTGCCTCTGGGAGGCAGGGACACGCGATCTGATTTTTTCAATGTCCGACAGATAGCTAAAAGCCTCTTTATTCTCCGGCTCTAACTCGATTGCCTTATGAAATGCCCATTTAGCTGTATCGTAATCTCCGAGCTTATAAGAGGATAGTCCCAAACCAATAAATCTCTTGGAACTCTTTTTTTGTTCGATCGCCCTCTTAAAAAGATTAACGGCTTCCTGATAATCACCATTCTTTATCGCCAAAAAACCAAGTTTCTCATTATCCATAATTACTTTTATTGCCTCGCTCTCATTCCCGTGTACATACGCCGGATAGCCACACAAAGCGCGAAGGCACTCCCGGCCAACAGCCGCTCCCGCTCCGCGTTAGACAAGCGCGCGATAGTTTCCGGCTGCCGCAATAATGTCCCCTTGTTTGAAACATGCCTCGGCCGGGGCCAGTTACATCTCCTGGTCCTTCGGATTTCTAGGGGCCAATTCCAGCCGCAACCTTCAAGGCGACGTGTGGGCGATCATTGGCTAGGCTGTAGTAGGCCGGGACGGGGCAGTTGGATGGAGATTTACGTCGTTTGCCTTGGCATTAGAGGGATGCCCTTGTATTCGACATGCTCCCATCTCCTTTTGCCGAGCAAAAAGAGGATCATACCCTGACATCTCCAGAAGGAATTTAGCTGCCTGTATCCGAAGTTTTCCAGAACGCCGTATATTAATAAGGTGAATAGATGGCTCCACTGAGGGTATCTTCTGTAGGTTAACTCTTCTAAAAATACCCCTGCGGTAGACAAAAACACTCCATAGAATATTGCCAGCGTTAGAAATAGAAAGAAAAAATCGGCACTGACTATTCCCAAGCTGAAGGAGATAAAGACCGTGATATAGCCGAGCACCTCAATAAGCGGACCTAGGACTTCGAACAACAAATAGTAGGGAAACACAAACATGCCAAGATTGCCATATCTAGGATTAAACAAGAGGGATTTATATTGAAAAATGCTCTGGATGAGACCCATGTGCCACCGCCTTCTTTGTCTTCCAAGCATTTTGAAGGTCTCTGGAGCTTCCGACCAGCATATCGGGTCTGAGATAAATTTGATCCTGTAAGGTTTTTTATAGTTTGTATGATATTGGTGAAGTTTTAGAATCAGCTCCATGTCTTCTGTAACATTTTTAACATCGTATCCGCCAGCCTGTGCGACGGCCGCCTTGTTGAACAAAGAGAAGGTTCCCGAAAGTATGAGTATAGCATTCATAGTATCCCAGCCGACTCTGCCAAATAGAAAGGCCCTCAAATATTCGACTATCTGAAACATAGCAAGACTGCTCTGGGGGAGGTCTATTTCTTTCACAATCCCGTCCTTCACCTTATTCCCGTTCAGGACTCGCACAACGCCGCCACATGCAACGACAGGAACACTGCTTTCTATGACAGGCGTTATAAGCCTTATGAGGGAATCACTTTCCAATACCGAATCAGCATCAGCAGAACAAAAATATGGACTCTTACATGCGTTTATGCCGCAGTTTAACGCATCAGCCTTGCCGCCTTTCTCCTTATCAATCACCCAGAGGTTTGGCGTTTCTGCATTGTAATAGAATCCCTTCACACGAGCGGTCTTAATGACGTTTCTATAAAGAATATCGATCCTATTCAATTTATAGGTAGTTATGAGGCGTTCTAATGTGCTGTCGGTAGAGCCGTCATTAATCACAATCACCTCAAAAAAAGGGTAATTCAAGGAAAGCGCTGAGTTAACTGCTTGAAGAATGACCCCTTCTTCATTGTAAGCCGGTATCAAGACAGATACGGGAGGGACTTCTGGGGAGGAGGTAAAATCTTTAACTGCTGAATATCTTATGCGTTTTATGTACCTAAGGATAACAAAGAGGGATATACCCAAGAGCATTGTGTATACGAGATTGACAACGCCGAAATATATGCCAACAAAATAGTTAAATCCTATGACCCAAGATACAAACCAAGCTGTCATACCGTGGCTTCTTTGTTTAAAATATCAGATATCTCTTTTTTTATTGTATCGTTTTTGCCTTTTTTGAGATATTCACCCAGCGGGCTATCAAATTTTAGAAAAGCCATAATCTTCAATATCTCTTTGGAACTTTTGCAACTTGTCCCAACAGGACCGTCAAGGTCTTCGATTAGCCTATATGCGAGACCCGTCTTTTCGATCTCTTCACAGACACTCTGTTTCGCATATTGATCATTAGATCTGAGGATGTTTAAAAAGATATCGAGAGAAGCCTCGCCGATCTTTCCCAACGCCGTAGCCGCTGCATTTCTTACCTGCCACTTCTCGTCTAAAAGAAGTTTCCCCAGTTCATGAGGTGCCTTTTTATACTTGATATTCCCCAAAGCGTTGGCAGCTTGAAGTCTAACAAACCATACCGAGTCATGAAGCCATGGGACCAATTGTCCCCCATCGAATTCGGTGAGGTCTATAGCTATGGTGCCTATGCATTTTAATGCCCTCGCTCTTACCTCGGGATTCGTATGTCTTAATTGATTTATGGCAAAGGGTAAGGCTTCTTTGGCTTCCAAATGAGCGAGCACTTCTAAAATGGCCGCAATCATCTCCGGGTTTTTACATGTTTTCCCATACTCCAAAAATAGTGGCACGGCGCCTTTGCCAAAGTTGATAAGGGATCTCTCTACGGTTTTTCGGGAGACGAATCCCTTTTCTAAAAGATCAGGTAATTGATCCAGTATATTTTTTAAACCTTTGGTCGAGCCTATTTTGCCTAGCGCTCGGAGGGTAACAGCTATGACTTCAGGGCTTTTATCGTTTAGCATATCGGCGAGCTTGTCTCCAGACGACTCACTTAGCATAGTGCCCAATTTATCAACGGCGGACGCCCTTATTATGGTATTGTGGCTTTTAAGTCCTTTTTCATAAAAGGCAGCATACCCTAATCGGGAAAATACTATTTTGACCTTCTCTCTATGCTTTTTTTCGTTCATAAAATCGAATAACACGTCTTCCATGGCCTGCCATTTAATAGAGCCGGCTGATGCGGAGAATTCTGAAAGATCATTCGGCAGGGGAAGGGTATCTGATAGCAAGATATGGGAGCTTTTTTTCCTTAGAATTTCTCTCCAACGATCCAGGCAGGCATATCTTCTTTCGTTGATTATCCGCCTAGCAATAGCACTCAAAAGGGAAGCTGTCGTCGCTAATGCGACCAATAGAATAATGAATTCAATGACGGACTTGATCGTGCTAGATTGCATAAAACGCTATTGTTGATTCTCAGAGGCTCAAGGGTATGACTATCCTTAAGCTTCCGTTGATAAGCAGGAGGCGTGCCACTTTGGCAGCAAGAGAACGATGGGAAAAGCGATTGTTTTATAAGAAATTTTCTATATTGAGAGGGTCAAAAGAAGGGGTAGCATGAGGACAAAAGTGGACAAGATTGGGATAACTCTACAGAAATGTACAGAATTTGTCTCTCCCGTGGCATAAAGGGTGAGGTGGGCAGACTCGCCATTTTAGTTATTCACAGGTTGGGCATCAGAACAATAGATAAACGAACCTTATACCTATCAAGTAGTAATTGAAGCCTGCGGCTGTTCCTGCGGAAAAATTTCCACCTTCGGCATTCAATTCGATTGCAATGTTATTCTTAGGTTTGAAGCCAAGAGTGCCAGCTCCACCCCCAATGAAATCGCTGGTCGGGATACCGTTGCGCCGAAAATATTGGTGACCGATAAACGGTTCCATCGAGGCATAAAACTTTTCTCTTTCGAGGTACAATGAGCCAAAAATTCGGTTTGATATGTAGTCGTTGGGGTCGAAGTAGCCACTTCCGCTCTGCCGGTGAAAGTTCAAATACCTGAACCTGTAGCCTACGGCAATTCGTGGGTTGGCATAGACCGCATATCTTGGCACAAACTGCAAATCATGAGCATTATTTTTATCTGAATAATCTCTAAAGTTATACCCTCCGTACAAAGACAGCCTGTCAGTCAGCGGCTTTGATATATACAAGCCTACATTAGTAATTTTTATCCTGTTTTCTATTATTTGAGCAGTGTCACTGAGAACATCCCTTGCTATGCTGGCCCCTATAGTGGCATTGGATATATTGGCGTCCGCTCTTATGTGTCCCGTTAAAAAATTTCTGGTTTCGCCATTGCCTAACTGATTGAAGCCTAATCCTCCTCCGATGCCGACCGATTCTGTCAATTTAGAATATATCTTAAAGAACAAATCCTCGGCCCTTTTATCCCTTGTCTTATCTTTAGCGTCCGTATGTCTATAATTAAAATCCAAATTCCAGTTATCAACCCAAAAACTATAAAAAATGGCGCCTCTGTTTAATCGATTATCATCTGAGTCTTTGTAGTAGTTGTATCTGATGTCAAATTTAGGCCTACTTTCCCTGTTCATAACATCGATTAGTTTTTTTAGCTCCCTCTCTTGGTAAGGATATTTTGGCTTCAAAAGCAGACTGCTTTCCTCTGCACCTGTTTTGTTTCCAGTTGAGAGAAAAGCATAAGTCAGACCAATTCTGGAATCAAAATCCTCTTCTTTATCAAGAAGCTTTTTGAAAATGGAGATTGCTGTTCTATGATCACCTTGCCAATTTAAGGCGTTTGCCTTTACAAGCAAAGCCTCCTTATTTTCTGGCGATTCTTTTAAAACCCTGTCTGCCTCTTCCAATGATCTAGTTAACTGACCAGCCCATGATAGTGTCCTTGCAAGATGTATTCGGGCATTTAAATTTGATGGATTCTCTAAAATAATCAAGTCGAGCTCCTCTATGGCCTCTTTTAGTCTATCTGCCCATGACAGATAAACCGCGATCTTCACTCTTTCGTCTGCCGGAAATGTATCTCTTGAGAGGGATAAGGCTTTCATATAAGCACCAGAGGCTTGTTTGAAATCTTCCTGTGAAACATAATGATCGCCAAGCTTTTTATGGAGTCGCGCTAATTCAGTTTTATCGGTTGTGGCCTCAATAGTTTTCTTTAGTACGTCGATATCGTTAGCTGCAGATGCGGTATAAAAATTTCCAAATAATATAGCCAATATCATCAATGCCCTGAACATTTTTTCTCCTGTTCGCAACCGCTCTTACTCAAATTAACGTATTTGATTAGCACATTTTGTTCTACCAGTAAAACCATTATTCTTCTCACTCAACATTTCTTTTAATGAACACCACATCGCTTCATTTTCATAGATCCTACTTTTGGCCTTTTCCAGCGACACCCCAGAGAATCTTATTGCATAGGCGGCGGTTAACTTGTTAAAAGGGGATTCTATGGAGCAAAGCGGGCTGAAGCGGCAATTGGGTTTGTTCGACTCGGTGATGCTGATCTCCGGAGACATGATCGGCATCGGCATATTCGTCACGACCGGGGTCATCGCTGAGACTCTTCCTTCGCCGGGAGGGGTGCTCTTGGTCTGGATTCTCGGCGGGCTCTTGGCTCTGACCGGGGCGCTGAGTTGCGCGGAACTCTCGGCGAGTTTGCCGTACGCGGGCGGTGATTACATTTACATCCGAGAGGCCTACGGAAAACTGATAGGCTTTCTTTCCGGATGGTCATCGTTTCTGGTGACTTTTTCGGGCGCGATCGCGTTCCTCGCCGTTGGCTTTAATGGCTTCATGGCATTTTTCTTTCCCGTCCTTGGATCCGGTGAGGCGATATTTTCGGTCGCGATTATGGGTCTCGCCATAAACGTCACGGTTGGGACCCTCTTTTCCATTATCGTTGTGCTGCTGATTTCCGGGCTGCATTGTCTGGGGGTAAGGCAAGGGACGCTGACGCAAAATGTCTTGACGACTCTGAAGATCGGCTCCCTTTTGGGCATCATCCTGTTGGGCGTTTTGTTCGGCAAAGGCGACACGGGACACTTCAGCCCGTTATTCGATTGGCAGAAGATCACGAATTTTAGCGTCTTTGCCGCGGCCTTTATTCCGGCGATTTTCGCCTACTCGGGTTGGAATGCGGTGATCTATATCGCCGGCGAAGTCAAAGATCCGGAGAGAACCTTGCCGCGCGCTTTGCTATGGGCGAATCTAATCGTGATTATGCTCTACCTGGCCATCAATGTCGTATACATCTACGGCGTGCCGGTGACCGAGATGGAAGGGGCGCTCAGGGTATCCGAGGTGGCGACAACGGCCCTGTTCGGCCATCAGACATCGGCCTGGATCACCGCCATCATCACTGTGTCTATTCTTGGCGCGCTCAATGTTGTGACCATGATCGGACCGCGGATCTACTACGCGATGGCGCAGGATGGGGTCTTCTTCAAGCGACTTGCCCGTGTGCACCCCACTTTTGGCACGCCAACCAGCGCGATCATTCTTCAGGCCATATGGGCTTGCCTGCTCATTGTAACCGGCACTTTTGGAACGCTCTTCACCTACGTCAGCGTCATTATTACACTCTTCTCCGCGCTCACCGTCGGGTCCGTCATAGTGCTCCGTTGGAAGAAGCCGGAGCTGAAGCGGCCTTACAAACTCTGGGGCTATCCCATTGTCCCGATACTGTTCATCCTCGCCCATCTGTGGATTGTCTGGGGTTCGCTGGTAGAAAAACCTTGGGATTCCTTGAGAGGGGTTATCATTGTCGGTCTGGGTATCCCCGCTTATTTCTTCTGGAAACGTCAGGCGAAGAAGCAAGGCTAAGGACGGGCTCCATGGGCAACCGCAACCTCGACGAAGCCAGACGCTACCACGAGGTGACCAAGCACTCGTACCAGAGTGTGCGTCGAAGTGGTCACTACCTGGACTGGGATAACCAACCTTTGGTCTATAAAGTCTATCCCGGTCTCGCACCGGTCCCTCTACCGCGCGATTTCGCTAAGCCTGGGGCTGATACCCTTAAGGCGGTGGGGTGCACCGAGTCTGGCGAGGAAAAGGCTCCCGGCCTTCAGGAGCTTGGCCAGATCCTCTTTTTCTCCGCCGGGCTGACAAAGAAAAAGAGTTATCCTGGGGGAGGAGAGTATCACTTCCGTGCGGCGGCCTGTGCTGGAGCGCTCTATCCGATCGAGATTTATTTGGTCTCTACAGACATTCCAGGCTTAGAGGCCGGTATCTATCATTTCAATCCAGAGGATTTCGCCTTAAGACGCTTGCGCTCTGGAGACTGTCGGCCGGAACTGGCGGGCGCCGCCGGGGACAATCAGGCGATCGCCGCCGCGCCGGTGACGCTCGT
>JBOHVJ010000116.1:0-2716 GCA_050735075.1 Binatia bacterium | reverse complement strand
GCTATGGTGTCAGCGGTCCCAAGGAAAACATCAATTGGGTGTTGGGTGTGACCGAGGTGCCCCAACAATGGCTTCCCGCTCCCCTGTACCTGGCCGCGCTGATGGTTATCTATCCGACTCTGGTTTGCTTCCCCACTCACCTAGTTCTGCAAAGGCTATTTCATAAGGGGTGAAAGTTGAAGTTTGACCCACGAGAATGCGTCACCGCGGAGGCGCGGGACGCGAGAAAAAATCGAAGTTTGCAGGACTGATCCTTCCGGTAGGTCGGGTGATTTTTTCAGTCGCAGAAGACCACCCGCTATCTGCGGTTGTGCCGATCTGGGCTCACCTTTGGGACCGATAAGGCCCAAACTTGCCGATTCTCTCTCTACTTTACCTCTTTTCCCTTTTTTCTTATGCCGTCGCTGTAATAGCAGCTCCTTCTCTTCTCCAGCGGAGACGGATCCACTGGCGGATGTTATAGGTCAGGCAGGCCCAGAGGGCTTCCATTCCCACCTTCCTTAATCCGCGCACGTTAAACTGCCGCAGCCCAAACTTCGCCTTAATCCAGAGATTGGGAGTCTCGGCTACCTGCGCCCTTTGTCGATAAACCTGCCGGGCTTGCTCGGTTTGCATCTTCTGGCGGAACTCCGCCACTTCAGCTAACTCTTCGGTGCGCTGGATCGACCGGCCCGTCACCTGATTGCCAGGGCAGCATTGTCCTTTGGCCGCACAGGCTTGGCAATCTGCCATCTCAGCACGATACTTGTAGCTCACCTGCGAGTTGCGTTCCTCTTTCCCCTCATAAGATAGGGTCTTGCCCTGCGGACAGTGAAAACTGTTGGTGGCCGCATCATAAACAAACCGTGAGGAGTGATACTCGGGGCTTACCCCACGCCCCTCGTAAGAGCTCTTCCCCTTGCCCTCTTCATCGCATTGCGGCCCAATGAACTCCACTCCCCGCCACTTCATCTCCACGATATTGTCCCGGCTGACATAGCCTCCGTCGGCCACTACCTGATCGGGAGTCTCCCCGAGGTTCTGCTCCACTCTGTCGACCCCCGGCGTCAATTGTTCAAAGTCGTTGCCCGCCTGCGTCACCTCGACGGCTACGATCAGCGCGTTGGCCGCATCCGTGTTCACCTGCACGTTGTAGCTGGGGGCAAAGCCACCATCCGGCTGCTTCATCACCCGAGCCTGCGGGTCGGTCGTACTCACCCGCATTTTCTTTTTGTCTTTGACCCTTCCTTCGGCCTCAAGCTTCTCAAACTCCTCGAGCGCCGATCCCAACCGCTCCTTGCGCTCCCGCTGTACACGTTCGCGGGCCTTGGCCGCCCGCCGGCTCGATTCCTCTTCCGCCATCTGATCGACCGCCTCCACTTGCTCGCGCGCTTCTATCATGGCCTGCTCGATTCGCTCCTTTTTCCGAAAGCTGTCCGAGGCCGCCGACGCCCTGATCTTGGTCCCGTCCTGCATTACGCGCTCAAGCGTGATCAGCCCATCGGCGCTCAAAAACCCCAAGATCTGCACAAATAGTCCTTTCAGTGCCTCCTCGTGTTGCACCCGAAAGTCCGATAGCGTGTGCGCGTTCACCACCGCCGTCCCCGTCAGCCACTGATACGCTGGATCCCATTGGCACAACTGCTCAATGGCCCGCGCCGAGCCCACCCCTTGGCCGTAGGCATATACCCACAAGCTGATCAATAACTGAGGATTCAACGCAGGCCGCCCCGCCATACCCTCAACCGCACGAATCTCTGCGCTATAGCCGCTCAGATCTAGCTTCCCCACAAACTCCCAGATCGCCCGTGCCGGATGATCCTCCGCAATCAATCGCTCAACATCCACCATCCGCCAAAATAACTGCTCTCGGTCGATCGGTTGAAACCGCGGCTTTCCTGCCCTTTCCCCTTCCTCCTTTTCTGATGACGCCGCCCCATCCGTAGGGCCATACCCTTCTTGAGCCGATGCCAACCCTGGCAACCTAGCCTGTTCACTTCCCATGCTTTGCACTCCTCAGCTTGCTTCCCGTTTTCCGCACACGGCGTAAAACCAGATGGTTGCGATCCTCGACCACCCAATCGATCTCCTCACCCTTTTCCAACTCCAAGGCTTGCGCCAAGGGCGCCGGGCAGATCAAATAGTATTGCCGAGTCTGGTTTGCTCGCTCGATAACCTGTACTTTGGTAAGGTATCCCATGGTGAGGAATGATACACATAGCGAAATAGCTAGTCAAGAGAAATCACAACAACTTTGGGGATTTTTTCTCACGACCGCAGAGTTCACAGAGGTTTTTCTATGCCCTTTTCTCGGCGTCCTCTGCGTCTCGGCGGTAAGTTCTCTTCCTGGTCGGTACACAGGACTAACCACCGGAAATTGCGAAAAATTTTAGGCATGGTGGAATAACAACATGTCCGCAAACGTAACAAAGCGCCACAAAGTCGGCATCGGCCTGCTCGGATCGGGAGTCGTGGGCGAAGCGATCCAGGACATCGTCTTCGGAGAGATTGAAGGCAGGGTGGCCGACGATCTCGAGCTGGAGATCCGCAAAATCTACACACGCAATCCCAAAGGCAAGAAGTGGTTCGCCAAGCGCTTGGCGCTCTTTACTTCCAACGCCGCGGAAGTGATCGATGATCCCGGCGTTGAGTTCGTCATCGAAGCGCTTGGATTCCAGGAACAGTCGCAGCTTGCGCTTTTCCGAGACTACATTCTCCGCGCCTTCAAGAACGGGAA
>JBOHVJ010000115.1:0-17238 GCA_050735075.1 Binatia bacterium | reverse complement strand
AGCCCGGTAGGGGCCAGTCGGCGCTCTTGAATCCAGGCGGTGGTGCATCCGGCTCCCGTAAGACTGATGAGAAGGAGTGCAAAGGTAAACCGGCTAACTAACATCCGTCGGAGAAGGTCCATGTTAAAACTAAGCCGCCACCAAATAGATAATACCATAAACTGGACATCTTTTAAGCGTTTGTGTAAATTCGCCGGGAGAGATGGCGAAGGCAAAATATATTGTCGTCGAGGGACCGATTGGGGTGGGAAAGACGAGCCTAGCCAAGATCCTCGCCACCGAGTTTAACGCCCGTTCTGTGTTTGAGAAGGTGGAAGACAACCCCTTTTTACCTCAATTTTACGAAGATCGTGAGACTTACGCCTTTCAAAACCAGCTATTTTTTCTCCTTAACCGGTATCGGCAGCAAAGGGAGCTCAGCCAACAAGAGCTCTTTAGTCAAAACACGGTTGCCGATTACCTTTTTGCCAAGGACAAAATCTTCGCTACTTTGACTCTGGGCAGTGAAGAGCTAAGCCTCTACGAACAGATCTATCAGCTTCTGGACCCCAGGGTCTCCAAGCCCGATCTGGTAGTTTATCTCCAAGCCAGGCCTGAGGTCCTTTACAAAAGGATAAAAAAGAGAGATAAAGTTTACGAAAGGGGCGTGACCCTCGAATACCTGACAGAGGTGGCTCAAGCCTATAACCGGTTCTTCTTTCACTACGAAGAGAGCGCACTTTTGGTCGTGAATACCTCTGAGATCGATTTCGTTGCAAGCAGCAAGGACTTGGCTGACTTGGTCAAGGAAATCAACAACATGGGTTCGGGGACACAGCACTATATACCGCTTGGATCCAGGTAGCCTGGACTGAGACGGATGCCAAGATAAGGTCTGCCCAGACGGAGATTTCAAGCCGTGTATCGGGGCAGAGATGGCCTTCCGGCTTGGTCCGGAGGGCTTTTTTATTTTTGGAGGGTAGGGTGATGGCAGAAAAGGTCACGGCACCGGAGATCAGAAAAATGAAGCAGCGAGGAGAAAAAATAACCGCGTTGACTGCGTACGATTATTCCTTTGCCCGCATCCTCGATGAGGCGGGTGTGGATATCCTCCTCGTAGGGGATTCTCTTGGCTCCGTTATTCAAGGGCAAGAAAGCACTTTGCCCGTTACCTTGGAGGAGATGATCTACCATACGAAGGCCGTCGTCCGTGGGAGGAAGAGGGCCCTGGTTGTGGCGGATATGCCCTTTCTCTCCTTTCAGGTGACACTAGATGAAGCGAAGCGGAATGCGGGGAGATTCCTGCAGGAGGGAGGGGCAGAAGCGGTTAAGATCGAGGGGGGTGTGCTGATGCTCGAGACCATCGAGGCTATCGTCCAGATGGGTATCCCAGTCATGGGCCATGTGGGCCTAACGCCGCAGTCGATTCATCGATTCGGTGGTTACAAGGTCCAAGGAAAAGAGAAGGAACAGAGAGAGTTCATCGTGCACGATGCCTTGGCGGTGGAGGAGGGGGGTGCCTTCTCTGTTGTTTTGGAGGGGATTCCTATGGATCTGGCCCAGGAGATCACTCGACGTCTTTCGATTCCTACTATCGGCATCGGCGCAGGCGTGCACTGCGACGGCCAGGTTCTGGTGGTCCACGACATGCTGGGTCTCTTTGATATGTACACGCCAAAGTTTGTGAAAAGGTATGCCGATCTGAGGGGAGTCATGGCGGATGCCGTCAAAAATTTCATTGCTGAGGTCAGAGAGGGCAAATTCCCGGATGAAGAGCATTCATTTCATTAGGATTCCGGAATTCCTCCCAAAGTCCTCGGGGAACGGTGCTTGCGGCCGCGGGCAATGGGCCTACGGCAATGGTTCAAGTCGTCCCCCTCGGGCAGCTTGTGAATCGGCCTTTACTTTGTTTGCATGAAAAGGACTATGCGCGTTATCGAGCACATCCGAGAGATGCGATGTTGGAGTAACTCTGGGAGGCGCGAGAGCAAACATATCGTCCTCGTCCCTACGATGGGGTTCCTCCATGAAGGTCATCTGAGTCTGGTACGGGAAGGAAGAAAGAGAGCGGACCAGCTTGTTGTCTCGGTCTTTGTGAACCCGACACAGTTTGCTCCCGATGAGGACTATAAGGGCTATCCGCGCGACCTTGAGCGTGATCGAGGACTGCTCGAGAAGGAGGGGGTTGACGTTCTCTTCCACCCACCCGTTGAAGAGATGTTCTCCGAGGGCTATCAAACCACCGTGGAGGTGGAAAGACTCAGCCCACTCCTCTGTGGAGCCTTTCGTCCTTGTCACTTCCGCGGAGTGGCTACCGTGGTGCTAAAGCTCTTTAATATTGTGCGTCCCCATGTAGCAATTTTTGGCTCCAAGGATTATCAACAGCTCCAGATCATCCGCCGGATGGTAAGGGACTTGAACCTCGACGTAGAGGTGGTGGGTAGTCCCATCGTGCGGGAAAAAGACGGCCTGGCGATGAGCTCACGTAATGCCTATCTTAGTTCAGAAGAGAGACAGGCAGCAGTGAGCCTCTCTCGCTCACTTAGGAAGGCGGAGTCTTTGGTGCGTCAAGGGGAGAGGGAAAGTGGGCGAATCATCCATGCAGTCAGCGCTGAAATTGAAAAAGAGCCCCTAGCTCGGGTTGAATATGTCGGTCTATGCCACCCTGCTAGTTTAGAGAAGGTAGAGAAAATCCATGATGAAGCGCTTCTTGCCCTGGCAGTATGGATCGGCAAGGCCCGCCTCATTGACAACACGATTCTGAAGACATAGAGGAGGGAATCATTTTGGCAGAGCAGGCAAAGAGGGGAATAAGCGGAAGGGTTCGGGAAAATTTAAGGCGCTATTTTTTTGCTGGTCTCTTGGTTCTTCTCCCCTTAGTCATTACGCTTTGGTTCCTCGGTTGGATTATCGGCCTTATGGACGGCCTCCTCAACGTTCTCCCTTCCTCTCTCCATCCTGGTACCTATCTGCCATTTGCAATCCCCGGTCTGGGTACCCTCTTCACTGTAGGCATCATCTTGCTTCTCGGTTTTCTTGCGACGAGCGTGGTCACGCGCAGATTGCTTTCGCTCTGGGACAGCTTCTTAATGCGTATCCCGATCTTCCGAGGGATTTACACCTCGGTGCAGAAACTCGTGGAGTCGATTTTTAGCCAGGAGCAGGGTGGGAGACGGGTAGTCTTGATCGAGTATCCCCGTAAAGGGATCTACACTGTAGGCTTCGCGACGGGACGCGCGGAAGGCGAGCTAGAGAGGAGGGGAGGAGATCGTCTTGTCAATGTGTTTGTTCCGACCACGCCGAACCCGACGGCGGGATTTTACCTCCTGGTGCCGGAAAAGGAAGTAGTCCCTCTTGAGATGACACCCGAGGAGGCCTTCAAACTCATTGTGTCCGGGGGGATGATTACGCCAGAAGAGAAGGTCAAAGCCACACCCCGCTGAAAGCTTACAGCCTTGACTTGGGATTAAATTTTAATGGCCGAACCGGAGGAAAAGATTGTCTGCGTCAACCGTAGGGCAAGACATGACTACTTCATTGAGGAGACCTACGAAGCAGGCCTGGTGTTAAGGGGAAGTGAGGTTAAGTCCCTGCGTGATGGAAAGGCGAATCTCAAAGACAGCTATGCTCGTATCCTTAAGGGCGAGGCCTTTCTCCTCAATGCCCACATCAGTCCTTATTCGGCCGCCAATCAGTTCAATCACGAGCCCACACGCACCCGAAAGCTCCTTCTTCACAAACAAGAGATCCGGCGTCTCACAGGCAAAGTTGCGGAACGGGGGTTGACCCTAATCCCATTAAGACTATACTTTAAGAGTGGAAAGGCGAAGGTAGAGCTGGGTCTGGCGCGGGGGAAAAAGCTTTACGATAAGCGGGAGACCCTGCGAAGAAAAGTGGCTCAACGGGAAATGGAGCGCTCTTTGAAATCACGCTAACGTTTCCTTAAATTCTTGTTTTAGGCCTATTGCCGGTCCAAGGAACAAACATAACAAGGCGCGAGTCCTGAACCGACCGAGGCGTACTGTTGGGTGGTACGTCGCAGGAAGCGAAGGGCGATGAACGAAGTTAGGCGAAGTTCATTGGCCCGGAGGGGGGCGATCTGGGTTCGACGGGGGTAGGAAGTCAAAGCGGCATGCCGGGGTCCTGTTGGCCCGTTAAACAAACAGGTCTGCAAATTTAAACGCAGAAAACTTCGAGTACAAACTGGCTGCCTAATCGCAGCTAGCGTCTTACCGACTTTCTCCCACGGGGTTGGATAAGGCGTCATTTAGTGGGATGGGCTGATTCTCCTGCCGGAGGGGATGAGGCCGAGATCTAAACCGGCTGGTCCTGAGAGACCCTGCCGTTGGGGGCTTGAAGGATGAGATTAAAACATCGGCTAAGCATGTAGTCGTTCTTGGCGGAGCACCTTCGGACGGGGGTTCGATTCCCCCCGCCTCCACCATTCGACTCGCGTTGAACGGTCGCTCATGGCAGGCCACACGGACGTTCCGAACTAGGCTATTACTCGAGTCGAATGGTGCCCCGAGCTAGTCGAGGGGCAATCGCATCAATGTACTATGTCTACGTCCTCCGGTGTGCTGATGACAGCTTCTACGTCGGCTCCGCACAAAATCTCGATGTCCGCTTAAAGGCACACAACGCTGGTCGGGGCGCGACTTACACGTTCAAGCACCGCCCCGTTCGTCTTGTCTATTCTGAGGCATTTGGCTCGGAAGCTCTGAGACGGGAACGGCAGCTCAAGCGCTGGGCCAGTGGAAAGAAAGAAGCTCTGATCGCAGGCGATCTCGACCGCTTGAAACATCTCGGCAAACTGCACTCCTAGGCCGACGATTTGCGGGACGAGGTTGGAAACCGTCCGAATCCATCCAGCCCCTGAGGGCGTATGATTCCTCTCAAAATCGATTCGAACTAGGTTTAAAAGACTCCAGCAAAAATAAAAAGCCGTTGCGGGCTTTTATTTTTCGAGCATTGGAACACTGGACAATGGAACATTGGGTTGAGGCCTAGGGATGATTTGTTTATAACGGAACTCTAGGATGCCACAAATAGATGATATAGATCGACTCTATAACATCCTCGGCCTTAAGCCTGGGGCCTCTGAGGACGAGGTGAGACAGGCTTACAGGGATTTGGTTAGGGTATGGCACCCCGATCGTTTCTCCCACGACACTCGGCTACAGAAGAAGGCTCAGGAAAGAATGGGGGAAATTAACCGGGCTTATGAGCGGTTAGAGTCCTTTCTTCGCGGGGAAGGAGTCCAAGCTCGTCAATCCCGACAGCACCCTGAAATGGCAGGAAGCCGATCCGCTAAATCTAAAGATGCGCCGAAGGCTCCGCTTCACAACAAGACCGCGCGGAAGATTGTATTTCAAGTGCAAGCCATGTTGGTAAAACTTGAATCTAAGCTCCGTCCTATGTTGGCAAGGGTCGGCATTAAAGTTCCGCCTCTCACCGATGAGGGGCGCATGATAGCAGTGCTACTCCTATTCGCCGCAATCTATCTTATCGTTGCTACAGCCTATCTCATTCTCAACCTGTGACGAAAATCTGGCCGGTTTTATTTTTTAAAGGATGCGCTGAGTGGCTGTGTAACGGCGAACTGCATATACTCAAATGCCTCTCTGAGCCCTGAGAGATCCACCTCCCTTTCCACGTCGGTGGCACCGGGCCGTTTTTTATACCTTGTTACCACGCTCGCTGAACTCATGAGTCTTTGCAGCAGCATTCCTCCGAGATCACCGAACCATCCGTGCTTTGTTGCGCTCAAAGGCTTTTCGTTGCCGAACCGGACGGCAATTTCTGATCCCGGATACTGGTCGCCACCAACTTTAATGTTTAAGAACCCATTGTCAGTCAGATAGATGAGCAGATCTCCACTTTCGGCGAAGCAATACCTCATATCCTCCATTTTGTTCTGCTGGCAGGTAATGCTCCAGCCGATGATATCTTTGTATTCTTCAAGATCCTGACGGATAAGCGATGGCTCCATGATGTAATCTTTGTATCTACCAAATGCGCCGCTTCCATCCTCGTGGTGAAATCGATAGGTTACCCCATTATATGTGCCTTCTTCGTAGGTTGAAGATGCCTCTGTCTGTAAAAAAGACACCCTGGCCTTAAGTTGCCCCTCAGGCCGGAATTTGATTTTTGGCGACAACAAAGAGCCTGGTGGATCAGCCGCTTCGGGTGCTTTGGTTTCTATCTCCGCTCGCGATAAGATTTCCCTTTCTAGCTTCAGCGCCTTCTCTCGCTCTGCTTTTTCTCTTAATCTCTTAAGCTCTTCCATTTCCTTCTTGAAGGCTGCTTTGGCTATCGCATCCAGCTCTTGGGACAAAAGCGGGTTAATCGAAACCAATGAAATCAAGGAGAGGACCAGCGAAAGAGACAAAAGGAGTTTCATAGCAATCGGGAACTTCGCCTGGCTTGATGGAAGTCGTGTAAATTTGAGACTAGCGGTGTCTCTCGTGACACGCGAAGCGGGGAATCCATTTGTAATGTCGAACTCGCGTCAGCGGAAAAAGTTTACCCTTTTGTCTTGCTCTGATCCTTCCTGTCATACCCCTGGCTTTGGTTACCGATCGGGCAGTTGCGCCAATCCGGATCACCCCCGCAGTCCGCCTTTAGTCGGAAGGCCGGGAGCACTTGAGATGATGCCCGTTCACGTCTTTACTGCTTTCCTTCGCGCCATTTATTTGGTTGAACCATTTGCTCTTTTCCTCTTCTGGTCGCCCGAACCAGCTCAGAGGATAGACCGCAGCGGAATTACATACCTGGCATTTACCATATGGTGCGCGCTCAAAGACCTCATGACAGGAAAAACAGATGTAGGCTCTAGAGATTTTCATAATACCTCCTAAGCGGAAGAAACCCCTGCGACCTCGAACCACCTAAAGCTATACAGGAGGCAAGGGTTCAGCGTTTCATCTAATTATTAGCGTTATTGAGCAATATGGGTGCCAAGGGGAGGGAGAGGAGAAAAGGCGTGTCTAATCCGGTGTAATCATTAGTAAATTCCTTTCTTGTTGGTGCAAAGATGCCAAAGCAGAAAGGGGTAGATGTCGGGCAGAAATGCCATATCAAGGTTAAAGCATCTCTACGGCCCCTTCTGGTAACAACTGGCAGCCACATTCATCTACACGCGGACGTGTTATAAAGGCACCTTTTTCCCTTGCCGAAGGATTCGGTAATGGGGTTTGAGCAGGAGGCTCCTTTGAGATAAAAGAAACGGCAGATGGAACCACGATGAAACTTGCGGACCAAGTGGCGATCATTACAGGCGCCGGGAAAGGGATAGGTAAAAAGATCGCCCTTCTTTTTGCGCAGGAGGGAGCGGATCTGGTTTTAGCCGGGACGGGACTCTCCGATCTGGAGGTGGTAAAGAGGGATATAGAGACCCTTGGTAGGAGATGCCTTACATGGGAAGCTGATGTAGCCGATGAGGTTCAGATCAATACCGTTATCACCGCAGCGGTTATGGAGTTAGGCCGAATAGACATACTCGTTAATAATGCGGCGATTCTTGGTCCTACCGTTCCTCTCGTACGCCTCACACGCAAAGATTGGGATCGTGAGCTGGCAGTGAACTTGACGGGCCCCTTTCTCTGCTCTAGAGCGGTGCTGCAAGGCATGATTGAGAGGAGGAAAGGGAAAATCATTAATATCTCTTCTGTAGCTGGCCAGAGGGCCTATCCTTTAAGGTCCCCTTATGCCGTCTCTAAGTTGGGCCTGATTGGTCTCACCCGCACCCTGGCTCAGGAAGTAGGTCCATACAACATTCAGGTCAATGCCGTTGCCCCGGGCCCAGTACGCGGGCAGAGAATGAGGCGTGTGATAGAAGAGCGGGCTAAAGAGACAGGTGCTTCGATAGACGAGATTGAAAGGGGCTATTCCGACGCGCTGGCGTTGGGACGGATGGTTGAAGAGGAGGACGTAGCACATATGGTTCTATTGCTGGCCTCTAAAGAGGGTGACAACGTTACCGGCCAAGTATTCAACGTCTGCTCAGGTTACAAACTGTAGCTGAAGGAGGGATGACATGCTGGTAGAAGAACGCCGCGAAAAAGGGCTCAAGCTACTACACCAAATGCTAGGAGAGAAGAGGGCCGAGGAAACGAGGAAGATCTGGCAAAAGCTCTGTCCAGATTTTGAGAATTATGTGCTGGAATTTCTTTCAGGAGAGATTTGGTCCAGGACGGGACTTCCGTTAAAAATCAAGAGCCTGTGCACCATATCCGCTCTAGCTGCCTTGGGCCGCACGCAGGGCCTTGAGCTCAACATACGCATGGGGTTAAAGAACGGGGCCACGCGAGAGGAGATTGTTGAAACCCTCCTCCAGATTGCCCCTTACGCCGGCTTTCCCGCCTGTTGGGAGGGGCTCTTAGTCGCGCAAAAGGTTTTTCAGGATGAAGATTGAAAGAGTGATTATAGGAAAACCAGCCCTATCGCTACTAATGCGACTGCAAAAAGGATGGAGAGGGCCGCGATGAGAACAGCGCGGCCCCCCTTTTTTGAGGCTTTACTTGGAGGCATGTCCTCAATGATAGGTCTCTTTCCCATGGGGTGCAGTCTTGAGGCACTTTTGAAGCACAAATTGTGCCATGGGAAAAATGCTTGGGGTTTCTTAGACCATGTAATGGAATCAAGTACGCAAGGTCTGTCATTGATGTCAGAAATGTCACAAGGGTTGACCTGAACTGCGCCAAAGGTGGCATCGGAAATTAAGATCTGGGGAAGGTTAAATTCTTAAGGGCCGTTGGCTCGTTGGCACCCGTTACTGAAGCTTGCCCACATCGGAAGACCGGACCCATCCCATCAGGGCACTTTTCTGAGTCTTTACCATATACCATGTTTCGCCACTGCTGGAGGCTTCGGCAAGTGGTATTAACAGTTCCCCCTGTTCAAGTTTGGCAACCACTCTGCCCAGTTCGTCTTGCTGGGCATAGAGATATGCCGGGCTTCGTCTTACAGAAAGCTCCCGCGGGATAGGTGCCATCGGGAGCTCTGGTTCTCCTGTTGTCTCAGTAGGAGCCACGCCTTGTTTTCCAGCGGACGGGATCTTTGGTGGCTTCAGCTTCACTGAGGGCGGCTGTTTTAGACCCTCCATCTGTTTTCCATACTCGGTGATTGCCTGTGCCTCTGCTTTTCGCTGAGCGAACAAGAAGAAAACTAGGACCAAAGCTCCGGTTATTATCGATTGCAGCTTCATGATTCGTACCTCCAGCCTACGTTCTAAAGTTCGACCCTTATTCCACGAGTCTTTTTCTTCGCCTCGGAATGGCCTCAGTATAACAAAATCTAAATATCTTTGTATCGGTTTCCATGCCTGTTATTTCGGAGCTGAGGGTCGGCGGACGGTGCCCTTCACGAGGCGACCAGAGCGGACATCGTCAAAGTAAGCGTTCGCCGCATCGAACATCGTGCGCGCTACATTGGCATAACGCTCCCTCTTATCGTCGATCGCGGTAGCGTCGTATCCCACGAGACTGTAGAAAACCGTAATGTGGCCATCGGTATCCGGGCCGGTGTTGAAACCTCCAATAACTGGGATTTTAACTGCCTTGGCCACTTCTCCAGACAGTTCAATGCCGGCATTGGTGAGATCTAGGCAGGAAGCACCCGCTTCTTCGAGCATCTTCGCCTGGGTGATTAGCTTGTCGCGAAACTGAGACCGGATCTCGTCGGTTATGTTCTCGAAACCGCCGAAAGCCTGTGTGGTCTGGGGGGTAAAGCCAAATTGAGCAAAGACGGCGATACCTGCCTTCACAATGGCACGGACAACTTCAGGACTATCTGCGGCACCGTCAACCTTGACCATCTCGGCATGGCCTTCCTTCACCAATCTAATAGCAGCTCGGACCCCCTCCGTAGGACCCTCTTGGGCGGGGCCGTAAGGCAAATCACAGCTCACCACAGCCCGCTTTGCCCCACGACTTACCGCCAAACACATAAGGACCATCTGGTCCATGGTGACCTCGAAGTGAGTGGCCTGGCCGAGAAACCTATGGCCGAAGCTATCCCCTATCGAGATCAGGTCAGCTCCGGCCCGATCGAGAATCTGCGCCGCCTGATACTCGTAACAGACCGCCGCCGCGATCTTTTGCCCAGCACCCTTCATCTTCTGTAACGCTGCGACCGTGAGCTTGTCTGCCATTTTGGTTTCTCCTTTGGGGAGGAAACTATCCGATGACCGATCGTCCTGTCAATCCGGGACGCGATCCGGGGCGTGGACATTTTCTCTCAGTTGAGATAAAGGCATTGGCGTGTCTCCAGACGAATTTAAAGCTGAATTGTGGAGCTATGCTCAGGAAGTGCCGATGGGGGAGCACCCGTGGTTCCAGGGTATTCTCCAGCACCGTTGGAGTAAGAGCCAAATCATCCTCGGTGAGGTGCAGCACTACCTCCGCGTGCGCACGAATCCTATTTTTTTTGGTTATATCGCGGTGAATGCCGTAACCGAAAAAAACTACGGGCTCATGGAAGTGGTGTTAGAGAATTTCATGGAAGAGCTATCAGGCCCTCGCACCCACGTAGACATCATGCTTCAGTTTCTTGAGGAAGGCGGCGTCTCTCGCGAGGAGGCGGACCGAGCTGAAAAGGCGCCAGGCACCATGGCTGCTATCGAGATGATCATCGGATGCTGCCAACGTCGCTCGGCCCTGGAGGGAGTAGCGATGCTTAGCTTCGTGGAGAGCCAGTTGGGTGGAGCTGGGAAGGTGTCTGATAAGGTCTTTCGCGAGCTGACGGGTTATTATGGATTCTCGGAGCTCGCGGCCGAGACTTATAAGCTTCACGCCGATCAGGACGAGGGCCACGGAGGGCGTCAGATCGAGGCTATACGTCGGTATGCCACAGATCAGGAAACTCAAGATAAGGTCAGAGCTGCGGTGAAACTAGGTCTAACGGCCTTCTCTCTCGAATGGGATGGGCACGTTCAGGCGATGACCGGAATGCGTGAGTTCTGGAGCGGTGTCTCCCCTCTCAGGATGCGCCAGCCACAAGTACGGCTGCCGGAGGATCGCCACCGGTAATCCAAGGAAATTTTGGATTTTGGATTGCTGATTTTGGGTTTAATCTAAAATCGAGAATCTAAAATCGGAAATGGGTCAGATCGGCCAGTCATCCGGAAGATCCTTACGCCACTTCTTATACTCAGGGCTGTCGCTATATTCCCGGCTCAGCCGGCGAATCGCTTCCAGGAGCTCATCGAGATCCATATTGAGACTGTTGGAGACCATACCCGCGGTCTCTTCGAAGCCGAGGCCTCAGTTGTTGTGTCAGCCTCGCATCTTTTGAAGGATCAGACGCTGGCGTTCGCTCATAGGCATAAGATTTTCCTCCTTCTCGTAGCTATCAGCATTCAGGCTTCAGCTCTCAGTTTAAGGATTTTGCTGACTGCTGATAGCTGATTGCTGAACGCTTTAAGTAACAGAGAAGCCCACTCGTTGCGTCGTCACAAGCTCAGCGACGGTCTGAGGACCACTTTCCTCATCGAATCTCACGCGGAAACGAATCAATATACGCCAGGGTTTCTCCTGCCAAAGAACGCGCAAGATGAGAAAGGCGTTTTCCACAACAGTTCCAGGTCGTTCGCCGCATGCGACCGAAAAATCAAGTCGAGCACTCTCTTTCGGTAAAAGCTTAAGCATTGGGCTCAGCTCGCGCTCGTCGCTCCTGAACTTGCTGTGAGGTAGGCGGGCCGCGAGGATCTGGAGCGGATCCTGGCCCAAGTTCTCGATACGCCAGGTGACAATCCAGCGATCTGGCTCAGTGCCACGATTTCTGAAAGCCTGCTCAACGAGCACCTGAGGAGCCATGATACTCTCTTCTTGCTTGAGCAAAGGGAACGGTATCTGATGAGTCACCGTGATGTCAATCTGGTGCTGTTGTTAGAGAGAGTGTTGCCAAACACTGACAGCCAAATAAACTCCGCTGCCTATGAGTAAAGCACCTGTGAGGTAATGGAGATGGGGCTCCAAGCGGGGCGGTAGCATCCTTTTTCCCCGCGCCACTAGATAGATGACCGCTAAGGTGAAGGCGCAGGCTCCAAGCCAAAAGCCCAGAGGAAATTTCGCCGCGCCCAAGATGCCGCCGTCTTCAAAGCCCTGGCGGATAAAAGAGGAACCTACAGTCCCCCAGTAAAGATAAGGGTAAGGGCTAGTGAGATGCGTCAAGACCCCTTTCAAAAAAGAGGGAATCTCCCGATCGCTTCCCTTTGGAGTTTCGAGTTTTGAGTTTGGAATTATGCTTTCTCGAAACCCGGAGCCCGAAGTTTGCAACTTTCTAGTACCTAACCGCATTGATTGAAAACCCAGCCAGACAAGAAAAGCTGCTCCTACCAGCCCAAGTACAACCGACCCTCTCCCAGAAAAGAGCGAGGCTTGGAGAAAAAGTCCCAGGGGCACCATGACCAGGGCATCCATCAGTGGCGGAGCTGTCAGGGTTAGTAAGCCAGCCTTAGGACCTCTTCTCAGGGTCTCAGTGGCGATCAAAATGATCGTTGGTCCCGGTATGGAAGCTACCGAGAAACCAATGGCAAACGCGAGAGGAAAGGTCACAAAGGGAAACTAGAGCCTTTCTCCTCTGACGTCAAACCCGTACAGGCTCTACTGCGAAAATTGTGGTTGCAGGGTAAAGCGGAGGGAATCTGCCCCTAAGCGGGAGCCGATGGGCCTCTGCCTCAGCAATGGTTCAAGTCGTTCAAATAGTTCAAATCGTTTAAACCGTCTTGCTCTTGTAACATCCCTCTCTTTCTTGCTATCTGTCTTCTGTCACCAGGTAGAAAGGAGTCTTTGCTCATGGATTACTATCGAGATCTGAGAGAGCAACTTGAAGCCCTGGACAGAGCCGGGTTGCTGGTCCGGATCGATGAGCTGATCAATAAGGATACCGAGCTGATGCCGCTAGTCCGCTGGCAGTTTCGCGGACTTCCCGAGGAGGAGAGGCGGGCCTTTCTCTTTACTAATGTAACCGATGTGAAGGGGAGACAATACGACATCCCAGTCGCAGTGGGCTGCCTAGCTGCTTCACGCAAAGTCTATGCCCTCGGTCTTCAATGTCGGCAGGAGGAGATCGTAGAGCGCTGGACAAAAGCTGAGGCCAATCCTATTCCGCCTGTCATCGTGGAGAGCGGTCCGATCCATGAAGAGATCCATACGGACTCTTCACTCACTGAAAAAGGTGGGCTAGGAGAATTTCCCATCCCGATCTCGACTCCGGGTTTTGACTGCGCTCCTTATACGACCGCATCTCACTGGTTCACCAAGGATCCGGAGACAGGAAAGATCAATGTCGGCAACTACCGCGGCCAGGTGAAGAGCCCGACCCGCACAGGTGTCTTTATTCACTCCAGCAATCACGGCGGCTATCACTGGAAGAAGTGCAAGGAGAGAGGGATCTCGTTGCAGGCTGCGCTGGTCATCGGGGCGCCCCCGGCCGTGGCGTATACGGCGCCGGCGCGGGTCCCCTTTGCTGTCAGCGAGCTTGATGTCGCGGGCGGGCTCGCCGGAGGACCGATAGAAGTCGTGCGCTGCAAGACCATTGATATGCTCGTTCCAGCCTGCGCCGAGATCGTTATCGAGGGAGAGATCTCGACAGAATATGTCGAGCCTGAGGCTGCCTTCGGTGAATCCACAGGTCACATCGGTGAAAAGATGCTCAACCCTTATTTTGAGATAAAGTGCATCACCCATCGAAAGAATCCGATCTTCGCCGCCATCGTAAGCCAGTTTCCCCCCAGTGAATCGAGCCTGATGCGCCAGCTCTCCGCCGAGGGGAACTATCTTCGCTTTCTCAAGAACGAGTGCAATATACCGGGAATTTTGGAGGTAGCTTTCCACTCCATTGCCGTGCGCCAGATCTGCGTCATCCGGATGAAAAAAACCAATCAGGCCCATGTCTGGCAGGCCCTGCACAGCATGGTCGGGTTTCATCCGGCCACAGGTAAGATCGTGATCGCCGTGGACGAGGATATCAACCCGCGCAACCTGGATTCCCTTTTCTGGGCCCTGGCCTTCCGCATGCAGCCCCATCGGGACATGCTGGTGATTCGCAATCGCACTCCTTCTATGGATCCTTCCGCGGCTCCTCCTGGAAAAGAGCTGGAGGTCTCCATGCACGAGATAGCGGGCTGTTCCGCGCTTCTCATCGATGCCACCTGCAAGTGGGATTATCCACCGGTGTCGCTGCCCAAGCGTGAGTTCATGGAACGGGCGAGACAGTTATGGGAGCGTTTGGAGCTTCCCAAGCTTCGTCCTCAGGAGCCTTGGTTCGGCTACCATCTCGGATCCTGGACAGATGAGGATGAGGAGGAGGCGCAGCTTGCGCTCAAAGGCGAACATTACCAAACAGGGGAGAAAGCGATTAAAGGGAGGGTGCCGGTAAAATAGGTGAGTGAAAAGGAGAAACGGGATGTTAGACGGCAAGCCGATCTCTAGGGAAGAGGCGAAACAAGTCGTCGACGAGCTCTATCGCAAGATGCACGAGCGCTGGAAGAGCAAGGTCAACCAAGGCCTTTTTATGAAGCGGCTTCAGGAGGGGAGCCTTCCCTTGGAGGCGATCCGTCTCTACTACCGCAACTGGGCTGCCTTTGTGCTGACCATCAACACCTTAGGGCTGGCGGTCTACTACAAGCAGATCGATTTCTTAAAGAAGGACCTAAGACTCATGAAGATGTTCGCCTCCAAGCTGGTGGACGAGTTTGGCCACCCGGAGCCACCCGGCCATATCCTTGTCTTGGTTCAGACCGGCAAGGCGCTCGGCTTGACCGAGAGGGAGGTGCTCGATAGCCCCCAACTCCCTGCGGCTCGCGCCCTTGGCGATTTTCACAAGGTGGTGGTCTGGGATGGGGGGATCGGGGACTATTGGGCTTCAGTGGTGTGGGAAGAGGCCATGGGCTACTTCTCCCAGGATTGGCGTGAGGCGTTGATGAAAAAGTATAAGCTGAATCTCAACGACGTCGTTTACTACACCACCCACTACGAGGCCGACCTCAAAGAGCACGAAGGTACCGCCTCGCACGTTTCTATCGTCCGCGGGGTGCTGGAATACATGCTGCAACAGGGCTATGTGGATGAGCGCGTCGGGTTCGGTTTGGAATATTGCGCAGTCACCCCGTGCGATCTCAACGCCCTCATGCTCCAGGGAGTGCTCGACGCCCTGGGAATAAGTTGACGGAGCAGACCCCGCCGGGGCTTCCGGAGGCCACACAGCTTGGTTTCCCTTCATTGACAACCCACCGCATCGAGGTTATTCTGAGAAAAACACGATTTTTTGAGAACAAGCAATGCCGGTCTATGAGTATCATTGTGAAAAATGCGGCCATTTTGAGCTGACGAAGAGGATTACAGATAAACCCTTGAGCCGCTGCCCCACCTGCAAAGGTAAGGTAAAAAAGCTTATCTCCAATACCTCTTTTCAACTCAAAGGGACCGGCTGGTATATCACCGATTACGCTCGCAAAGATAAGGCTCCGAAGGAGAAGAAAGAGGAAAAGGCCCCGGCCGCAGAGGCCAAGGGCGATGGCAAAGTTGGGGCCAGCTCAGATGCTGGCGAGAAGCCTTCGGCAGAGAAGAAACCGGCCAAGACCGCAACCTCAGAATCCACCTCTCCTTAAAAATAGGGGTACCTGCCTCGCATGCAAGAGGTCGCAGGTTCGATACGGAGCTGGCGAAGAAGACGCAGAATCCTGTCGCTGATTTGATCAGCGTCCCGTTTCAAAACAACTGGAATTTCGGGGCGGGCTTTAAGCACAACAAGATGATTTACGTCCTGAACATCCAGCCCGTGATTCCGGTCAACGTCACTGAGAATTGGAATCTTATCACGCGCGTCATCATGCCGGTCATCAACCAGCCGTCGCTTTTCCCCACCTTCGGCGGGTTGGTACCGAGCACCACCGGTACGGGATTCGGCGACTTCAATCCGACTTTCTTCTTATCACCGGCCAAGCCCGGCGAATTGATTTGGGGATTGGGCCCCACATTCACTCTGCCGACCGCGACCGACCGAGATCTGGGCAGCGGCAAATGGAGCATGGGACCGGCGGGAGTCGTGCTCACGATGCAGGGGCCTTGGGTGTTCGGCGCGCTGATGAACAACCAGTGGTCGTTTGCCGGTTGGGGCCACAAGGCGGTGAATGCGATGCTGCTGCAACCGTTCGTGAACTACAATCTGCCCGATGGTTGGTATTTAACCACCTCACCTGTTCTCACGGCGAACTGGAAAGCGGATAGAGCCGGCGACGTTTGGACCGTGCCGCTAGGCGGCGGCGTAGGGAAACTTTTCAGAGTGGGAAAACTACCGCTGAATGCGCAACTGGCGGCCTACGGCAACGTGGCAAAGCCGGAGTTCGGCCCGGAGTGGCAATTGCGCTTCCAGATTCAGTTTTTGTTTCCGAAGTAGAGGAAGAGTTTACAGATGAGTGATCGGTGATCAGTTATCGGTCGTCAGTAACAGGTGTCAGGTTGCAGCGTGATTATGATTCAGCGATATTTACCGCTTCGAAGCAAGGCTTTGATTTCGTCGTGGTTCCCCAAGAACGAGACGAAAAGGTCAGCCGGCCGGTCCTGGAAGATAAAACGCAACGCGAGGCTGCCGCGACACTCAAACAGTTTGTTGCTTAATTTGCGAATGCCGAGTCCGCTGTGGGCGTGGGGTTGGCCAAAATTTTCAACCAGCTCGCACAAAGCCAGCAGGCACTCTACCTTTTCGCTCTTGGGCAGCTCCCGCAACCGCCGCAGTACGCCCGAGTCGATCGAGAGCGGCTTAGTCAATCATTTTCCTCAGCTGTTCGGCCGTGACGGTGACGAGTTTTCTGGAACGCTTGAGTGTCCGATAACGTCTGTCCGTGGCTATTTCCAAGGCTGCCACTTGCCCTGGGGTCGCTCCGTATTCGCGCTGCGCGTAATCCGTGGACTCCACCTCCACTTTGCGCAGAGCGATAATGTCCGCCCCGCAGACGATACCGACGTCTTCGCCGCGGGAGGCGGCAGCCAACCACCGGCTGAGGTTCCTTTTGGCGTCCGTTATAGTTAGGGTCTTCATATGGTCTTTATACAGTCTCCAATAGAACTTGTCAAAGGTGGGCGGCCTACGGCAATGTGGCAAAGCCGGAGTTCGGTCCGGAGTGGCAATTGCGCTTCCAAGTTCAGTTTTTGTTTCCGAAGTAGGGGAAGCGGCAGGTGGAAAGCGGCAGGCACCGACCACTAACCGCTCCTTGATGCACATGAGCAGCGAGAAGCGAAATGGGAACTTTCCGGC
>JBOHVJ010000114.1:0-7152 GCA_050735075.1 Binatia bacterium | reverse complement strand
CACCGTTCGTGGTGAGCTTGTCGAACCACGAAGAAAAAGACGTTGAAAAGATTCACCCTTCGACTTGCTCAGGGCGAACGGAAAAGGTAAATCGTTGTAAAGGTATTTTAGAGACATACCACTAGCTATTTTCAATGAACATCAAGCTTACCATCGAATACGACGGGACCAACTATCACGGCTGGCAGGTTCAACCTAACGGGAAAACGATTCAAGAGGTCTTAGAGGAAGCCCTTGAAAAAATCCTCGGGGTCAGAACGAGACTCAACGGATCGGGTCGAACGGATGCCGGGGTTCATGCTCTGGATCAGGTGGCCAATTTTACCTGCGCAGACAATCTTGACCTTTGGCGGCTGCAGAAAGGCCTGAATGCCCTGACCCCGCGGGACATCGTTATCAAGCAGGCGGAGGGTGTCCCCGATTCATTTGATGCCAGACGGGATGCGCGGAGCCGGGTCTATCGGTACCGAATCTGGAACTTCCCATCTCCCTCGGCTTTTCATCACTGCTTCTCTTGGCACGTATATGACCCACTGGATCTCTCCGCCATGCAGGAAGCGATCCGGTTCCTGGAAGGGGAGCATGATTTTGCCTCCTTCCAAGCGGCTGGATGCGACGCGGCCCATTCCGTAAGGAGGATTTATCACAATTCCCTCACTCAAGAGGGCGATTTTCTGAACTATACCATCGAGGCCACTGCTTACCTCAGGCATATGGTGCGTAATATCGTGGGAACGCTTGTTGAAGTGGGTCGAAAAGAACGGACGCCAGCGGCCTTCGCCGAACTCCTGCGTGCCCAAGACCGGATGCTGGCAGGTCCCACAGCGCCTCCTCATGGACTGTTTCTCATGGAAGTGAAGTATTAGGGAAAAGCGGCAAGAAATACTGACCACTGGTCACAAAGAATGAGAAAGTTTCTTTTTATCCTTGCTTCTCTTCTTCTACTTTTCCTCGTCTTTTTTTCTCAAATTCGTTTAGGGGTGATTACAGGCCTCTTCCTTTGGGATCTGCTCGACGAGGGAACGGTTGATGCTCCTGATCGCGGAACCTTGGGATGGGTGACGCGCTCTCCCCTGGTGAAGCGACTTGAGATTCCTCATCAGGGAAGAGAGACGATCGCCGCGGACCTCTATTATCTGAGTGACAGCAAAAAGCGAGCGGGCATCGTTCTTACCCACGGCATTATCGATACGGGAAAAGACGATCCGCGTCTCATTCGCTTCGCACATTCCCTCGCCCGTTCCGGCTTTATCGTCCTTGTCCCGGAACTCAAAGGGTTGAAGTCTTTTCGTATCCTTCTAAGCGATATAGACGACATCGTGGCTTCCTTCCGCCACCTTGCCTCTCTGAAAGAGATCGTGGAGCGGCAAAGGATGGGGCTCTTAGGCTTTAGCTACGGGGCCGGTCCTACCCTCATAGCATCCGCCGATCCCTCGATCCGCCATCAAGTCAAGTTTTTGGTCTCCTTTGGTGGTTACTACGATCTTATCAACGTTATCCGCTTTATCACGACGGGCTATTACGACTACGGAGATGAGAAAGGTTTCCTACAGCCAGAACCGTACGGCAAATGGGTCTTTTTCATGAACAACCTAGATTATGTCGAGAGCGAGAATGATCGAAGAATTCTAAAAGAGGTCCTCGAAAAAGAGGAGAAGAAGAAAAAAGAGGAAGTAACCCCGCTGCTGGGAAGCCTGACACCCGGTGGCAGGCGTCTATATGAGCTTCTAATTAATGAAGATCCATATCGGGTAGATGATCTGATTCAGAAAATCGATCCCCGGGTTCAGAATTACCTCAAAAAGCTCTCACTGGCCTCGGTCATTCCTTCCATCCAAGCCTACCTTCTCATCGGCCACGGGAGCACCGACCCTCTGATTCCCTATACGGAAAGCCTCCGGCTCGCCGATGCTGTCAAGGATCAGAGCAAAGTACATTTAGCAATCATCAGGCAGTTTGCGCATGTGGATCCGGCACGTAAGAGCTTCTCTGTCAAGGAGTTCATAACAGTCTATCTCCCCTCAATGATGAAGTTCTATTATCTGATCTACGATTTCCTCAGCCAGCAATGGTCATGCCGGGTCTGTCTCTTTGGCATGGATTGACAGGGTCTTTGCTTTCCTTTATACGCTCTAAACACCACACTTTTTCGTAGTAGACCTAGGAAGGAGAGGTGCGATGATTCCAACCCATGAATCTTTCTATGATGTTTTTTCCAAAGGAAAAAAGATCAAGATCCATTGGCCCAACGGGGCGAGGCTTGCTGTTACGCTCGCGGGTAACCTGGAGGCTTGGACAGAGACCCCTGACCCCAAGCTCAGAAGGACCCGTCACGTGGGAGGGTCCAATCCTATTACGTCAGAGGAGGCAAGATCCAAGTATGATTTCAGGACGGCGAGCGAGAACGACTATGGAGGCAGGACCGGAGTTTGGCGAATCCTCAGGATACTGAAAAAACACGGGCTCAAGGCATCCTTCAACATCAACGGCTTGGCCGCGATCAGGTATCCCGAGGCAGTAAAGGAGATTCACGGCCAGGGGCATGAGATCGTCGGTCATAGCTATGCCGAAGATATCCAGCTCATTCTGCTGTCAAGGGAAGAGGAAAGGAAAGAGATCCAAACATGCGTCAAAATTTTTCAGGATTTCGTAGGAGTCAAACCTTTTGGCTGGCTCTCCTCGGGGATGAGGCACACCGAGCATACCCTGGAGCTCCTCGCTGAGGAGGGCTTCCTCTGGCACGGAGACGCAGTCAACGACGATGCCCCCTATCTCGTTGAGGCGAACGGAAAGACTCTCATCGAGGTCCCGTATCGCAACGCCATCAGCGGCCTCAATGACACCGGCATGTATCGCAGAGGGACGACCGCCCGCGATCTACTCGCGGCCTTCAAGGATGAATTTGATATCCTCTATGAGGAGTCTCTGACTGACCCCAAGATGCTGACCATGGCGATGCACTGCCAGATGGCCTTTCCCGCTACTGGAAAGGTGTACGAGGAAGCGATCAAGTACGCGAAATCTTTCCCTGAGGTTTGGTTTGCGAGAAGGATAGATGTGGTCAAGTGGGTTTTAGATCACTGTATCAAGTCTTAGGCAAAGGGATGAGGTCTGAGGATGTAAGGAGGGATCATGTGCGATATTTCGGATGAGGTAGGAATCAGCACTTCGCCCGGGGCCGGCAGTAAACAAGCAGGCAACTCGGGGTTTGAAAGCGTCGATATAAAAGAGCTGATGCCCAATGCTCGGGCGCTCGCTGGATGGAGAGAGCGGCGCGAGAGTCATGTCGGCTTCGTCGGCTACGGAAATACCAGAGCCGGAAACAAAGTTTTGATCGCCGTAGACCGCGAATATGATCCCTTGGTCCCCCAGGTTATTGCCCAGGCGCTGAGAGAAAAAGGGGCACATGTGGATATTCTCAACATAGACCTGGGCGAACCTGATAAAGAGTTCGACTATCTCGACGAGGTCAAGGTCATTATGCGGCGTGAGCCTTGGGATAATAATCCAAGGCGCTGGGAGGGACTTCCCTTCGTTGAAGATTTTGCCGTGCGGCGCGGATATGACCTGCTCATCCATGGCAAGGGGGGACCGGTTCCTAAAACCGATTACCGCTACGAACAGCTTCCGTGGCTCAGGTTAGAGCATTTTATGCAGCGCTCGACTACTTATCCCCTTGAGCTGCATCTTCTCATCAACGAAAAAACCTGGGGGCCGATCTGGGAACACGCCCGTGGTGGAAGGGCTCGACTCACGGATCCTGAAGGAACGGACATCTCGTGGACCTACTGGGAGGAGTATTACGACGGGAGTCGCTACGGCTTCTCCTCCAACCCTCGCAACGGTCATCTCTTCGGCCATCCCGTACCGCCTCTCATTGCCAAGGAAGACGCCGCCGGCACAGTCGCAGGAACGACAAGCCACTTCTCCCGTGCCTTTCCGCATATCAAGGTCGAGCTGGGAGGCGGCCAGATCGTCAAAGTGGTTGGCGGAGCTGCTTATGGAGATGCCTGGCGAGACCTCCTTGAGGAGAGCAAGCACACCCAGTACCCCTGCTTCCCCAGGCCCGGTCTTTTTTACATTTGGGAGGCAGCCATCGGGACAAACCCCAAGATCATGCGCCCTAACCACATCGAACAGCACTCCTCCGGAGGTTTTGAGTGGGAGCGCCGCCGCTCTGGCGTCATCCACATGGGTTTCGGCACGCTTTGGCGCGCACCGGAGGAAAAGTGGGCCGGTCAACAGGGCATCCTTTACGGCCACCTCCACATTCATTTGCTCTTTCCCACCTTAGTCGTCACCTCGAAGGACGGCAGGGAGCATACGATAATCCGAAATGGCCGGTTAACGGCGTTAGATGATCCGGAGGTGCGCAAGCTGGCTGCCAAGTACGGTGACCCGGATGAACTTCTTAAGGAAGACTGGATTCCGCAGATCCCGGGCATCACCTGCCCCGGCTTCTATGAGGAGTATGCCAAAAATCCAGGTAAGTGGATTTACGCGAAGATCGAAAATTGAATCTGGAGAATCGATCATCTATTCCAATCCTCGATTCTCTGACCTGAGATTCAGCAGCCCTTGAACTCACGAGGATCGGCATATATGATTTCGTCTTGAGGAGATTCTGAAAATGGTTACAGGTTCTGGGCATACCCTCTATGATAAAGTTTGGGAATCGCACACAGTCGAGAAACTCCCAACCGGTCAGACGCAACTCTTTATTGGCCTTCATCTCATCCACGAAATCACTACCGCGCCGGCCTTCGACATGCTCAGAGAGAAGGGATTCGATGTCGCCTTTCCGGAGCGGACCTTCGCCACTATCGACCACATTGTGCCAACAGACATGCGCACCCGCCCCTTCCTCGACCCCCAGGCGGAGGAGTTGACTAAAGTCCTGGAAAAAAATGTCGGCCAATTCGGCATTGAATTCTTTGGACTCGATAGCGACCGTCAAGGGATCGTTCACGTGATCGGACCGCAGCTTGGCCTTACTCAACCCGGTATGACACTTGCCTGCGGGGACAGCCATACAAGCACGCATGGGGCATTCGGCACGCTGGCCTTTGGCATTGGGACGAGCCAGGTCCGTGACGTGCTCGCAACGCAAACCCTCGCGATGGATAAGCTCCAGGTGCGAAGGATCAATGTCAATGGCAGCCTGGCAGAGGGGGTTTACGCCAAAGATGTCATCCTTTCCATCATCCGGAAACTCGGTGTCGCAGGGGGAAAAGGGTTTGCCTACGAGTATGGTGGATCTGTAGTCGATAAGATGAACATGGAAGAGCGGATGACCGTTTGCAACATGAGCATCGAGGGAGGGGCATTGGTGGGGTATGTGAATCCGGATGCAACAACCTTTGGTTTCCTTAAGGGGAGAGCGTTCGTTCCCAAAGGCAGGGATTTTGAGAACTCTGTAGCCTATTGGAAATCGGTCGCCTCGGATCGTGATGCCCGCTACGATGATGTTGTAGACATGGAAGGCTCCGAGATTGCGCCGACGGTCACTTGGGGGATCAATCCCGGACAAGCCATAGGGATCTCCGATAAGCTCCCTTACCCGGAGGATCTTCCCGATCCTGAAGGGGCCAAGCGGGCCTACGATCACATGGGATGGCAGCCTGGGACTCCTGTCCTCGGAATTCCCATCAATGTGGCCTTCATCGGCTCCTGCACGAATTCGCGCCTTTCCGATTTGCGGGCGGCGGCTAAGATAGCCAAGGGAAGAAAAGTACACCCTGAAGTCCGAGCCCTCGTTGTCCCGGGATCAACGGAGGTCAAGACCTTGGCCGAGCGAGAGGGACTGCATCAGATCTTCATCGACGCGGGCTTTGAATGGAGAGGTGCAGGATGCTCCATGTGTCTCGGCATGAATCCGGATAAACTGAGGGGAAGGGAAATTTGTGCTTCTTCCTCCAACCGAAACTTTATCGGCCGCCAGGGAAGCCCAGGCGGGCGGACGATCTTAATGAGCCCTGCAATGGTCGCGGCAGCCGCCCTAAACGGCAAGATCGTGGATGTGCGTGAATACGCTTGAAAGACGAAGTCAGAGATAGAGACACGGATGGAGAGGTATGAGTGCAGTTAGCAAGATAACCCAAATTAAAGGCAGCGCTATTCCGATGCGGGGAAATGATATCGACACTGACCGAATCATTCCTGCCCGCTACCTGAAAGAGATTACCTTCTCCCGGATGGGTGAATTTCCCTTTTATGACGAGAGATTCGACGCGGCGGGAAAGCCCAAGCCCCACCCCTTTAACGACCCCAGATACAAAGGGGCCTCGATCCTTTTTGTCAACAAGAATTTCGGCTGCGGCTCATCCAGGGAGCACGCGCCGCAGGCGCTTTTCCGCTTTGGTATTCAAGCCATTGTCGGCGAGTCCTTTGCGGCCATCTTCGCCGGCAATTGCGTCATGATGGGAATTCCTACGGTTACGGTCAGCTCGACGGAGATGGACGAGCTGCTGAAAACGGTCGAGTCGAATCCTCAAATCACCTTTACGCTTGATCTTGAGTCGAAAACTCTCTTCTATGACATGGAAAGGTTCGTTTCAGTTGATATACCCGAAAGCTCGCGCAAGGCCCTTCTGGATGGCTCCTGGGACTCCACCTCCATGCTGCGGGCCAATTTGGACAAAGTAAAAAGAGTCGCAGCCAAGCTCCCCTATATGACAGGGTTCAAGGATTGAAAGCCTCCTCCCGTTTTTTGTTTTTCATTTTTGCCCTATTCCTAGTGTCCCTTCCCTATGCCGGAGGTTTCGTCAGCGCGAACCAGCGCGAGGCCTCGAAGTATGCTCCACACTTTGATCCCATCGGTGGCGGCGAAAGCGCGACTTATGAGGCCCGTTGGGCCGGGATTCCCGTCGCCACAGCGGCGATACATGCAAGTCCCATAGTTCTGGACGGAAAGAAGCTCTACGAGGTCAAAATCCAGGCACAAACATGGAAGTATCTGGAGTTGATCTGGAAGATGCGCGATTCGATTGAGTCCATTTTTGAGTCCAAGACCTTCCAGCCACGACGTTTCATATTCCGCCAGAGGGAGAATCGGAAAAAGATCGACACCACGGCAAGCTTCGACCACGAAAATAAACAGTGGAAAGTCCACCGCCGGGAAGGAAAGAAACTCCGACAATATGAATTCGTTTC
>JBOHVJ010000113.1:0-3357 GCA_050735075.1 Binatia bacterium | reverse complement strand
CCCCTTTGCTCTTTAAGACCACTCCGTCAAAGAACAGATAGCGGCACTGATCCTTAAGGGGACGGCTATGATAACTCTCAACCTCTGCATCCAGGTCCTGGGCAATCCGGGAGATCGATGGCTGTGGGGTTTCAGATCGTCTTGCTAGTGGGCACCTTTTGCTATGCGTGTGCGCTCATCAGCGCTCGCACGCTGTTACTCCGCTAGGCCTGTGAGAAGCGCCTATAGTGTTGGCTTGGTGTAGTCAGCAAGAATTTCTAGCGGGGTATATTGGAACCTTCCTTCGAACGGAGCCGGGAGAGCTCTGTCTCGACCTTGCGGAAGCGGCGCTTGAGGATGAAAAGATAAAGAATAAGTGCGGTCCAAACAACCCCATAGGCTAGCAAGACAAATCCCCAAGGTCCCATTACGCCCCTCCGTAAAGCTTTAGTCTTTTGACCTCTTCTTCCATCTCTCCGACGCGTACGCGCAGAGAGAGGAAATAAAAATAGAGCAACAAGAAGGCGAGGAAGTTAATGGACAAGGCGATGAGCATAGAAGGATGAATATTCTCCCACGGCGCCTTGTCCGGCCGTAGGATAGATGGGGGTTGATGCAGCGTGCGCCACCAGTAGACCGACATATGAATCAACGGTATATCCAGGAAACCGATGATTCCGAGAACGGCAGCACACACCGCGCCGCGGGTTTCATCTTCGATGAGGGAGCGCAGCATCAAATAACCGACAAAGATTAAGAGAAGAATTGCCGTCAAAGTCAGCCGGGCATCCCAGGTCCACCAGACCCCCCACGTGGGTTTACCCCATATCGATCCCTCAAGGATGGTGAGGCCGGTAAAAAGAACGCCGATCTCCGCCGCTGCGTTGGCCAGAATGTCGTCCCGCTTCTCTCTCTTCCACAGATAGAGGCAGCTTCCGACGAAAACGATCAAGAAGGAGAGGTAGGCTATGAGGATACTGGGGATATGTAGATACATGATTCGTTGCACTTCTCCCTGATAGGCATCGGGCGGAGCCTGGATCAGACCAAAATAGAGGCCCAGGAGGATAAATAAGCAAGCGAGTTCGCCTAGAACTTTTCTCCCTTTTCCCTGCGTTTTTTGAGCCATCTGCTAGATCACCCTTAAGTAACCGACCGGAGACCGAAGACCGCGGACCGACTGCAGACCGAAGACCGGTCAGCCGTCCCCGGTCATCGGTCACTCTATGCCTCAATCACCCATTCGAAGATGAGAAACCCTGCCGTGAGAAATATCACATCAAATGCGATCAAAAGGCGCAACCAGGGGAGTGCCTCCTCAAATTCTCCCGCACGCAGGATGATCTCCATCCCGCGAATCGTTGCCAGGATCACAGGTATCACAAGTGGGAAGAGGACCAGAGGGAGCAGAAGTTCGCGCGCCCGCGCCTTCAAGGTGACCGCCGCGAACAGGGTGCCCAGGACACAGAAGCCTATGGTCCCGAGAAGCGCGACCAAAAACAAAAAAGGCAAGAGTCTCCAGAAATCCAGATTGAAAAGCACCCAGAAGAGAGGAAAAACAATCAGCTCGACCAGGAGCATCAAGATGAGATTGAAAGAAACTTTGGCGAGGTAGAGGGCGCCGCGGTCGATGGGAGATAAGAGGAGAGCGTCGAGACAGTGGTTTTCCCTCTCCGCCTGAAAGAGTTGGGTCAGTCCGAGGGTGCCGGTGAAGAGGAAGGCGAGCCACAGCAGCCCCGAAGCCATCTCCGCTACTCTCTCAGGTCGGATCTCGAAGGCAAAATGAAAAACGAACAGAAGGAGCGTGCCGAAGAAGAACATGGCAAGGAGGCTCTCCCGGCGGCGGATCTCCAAAAGGAGATCCTTCCAAAGCAAAGAATAGGTCTGTCTCAAGAGTTCCATTGCTCGCTACGGGGGAGGAACTCGGCAAACGCACGATGGAAACTTTCCCAGGGTTCCTGCCGAGGCTCGTCAAAGATCAACCTTCCCTGATGAAGAATGAGAGCCCTAGAGCATACCTTCAGCACACGCGGTATGTGGTGCGTCGCCATTACCACGATGCCTCCACTGTGACAGAGCCTCTTCGTGTAGGCTTCCAATAGGTCCACCCCGCTCCCGTCGAGGACCCCATAGGGTTCATCGAGGAGGAGAAGTTTCGGCTCCAGAAGGAGCCATTTGGCTATGGCAAGACGGCATTTCATGCCGTTGGAGAGCGAGGAGACAAACTCATCCGACCAATGTGTGATGCCAACGTCATCGAGGCTTTTCACTACATCCCGCGCATTTTTTTCCTTACCATAGAGGGAAACAAATAGACGAAGATTTTCTCTAGCTGTAAGGCTTTCATAAAAATGTTCGTTGGGAGAAAGGAGACCGATAGAAGAACGGAGCCGGGAGGAACCCTGACTGAGCTTTACCCCGTCTAGCTCAATCTCTCCCGTGGTTGGATGAAGAAGCGTTGAGAGGAGTCTAAGGAGAGTAGTCTTCCCCGCACCGTTTGGGCCAAGCAAAGCCACGCACTCACCCGGCTGAACCTCGAGGTTGATATCCTTTAAGGCCCAGAAGAGACCGTAGGCCTTAGATAACTGACGAACCACCACGCGCAAGATATTCTCCCCTCTCCTCACTTGCTTGATTTACCTCGGGCCGGCTGTTCGGCCGAAAGGGTCGTTCCAGAAGCTCGCGATCGGCCTCGCAGGATCTGGAGCAACGCGACCAAGGCGAAGAGAAGACAACCGATGAGATCTTGGAGCCAACCCGGATAGACCAGCACCAACCCGGCGGCAACGAGCATCACTTGCTCGGGGAGGGTGGCTTTCCGGACCAGCCAGCCCGTGAGGCCTGCGGCTAATGCCGTCAGGCCGACCATGGCGGTAAGAGTGGTCCAGATAATGTTTCCCCACGGCCCCTTAAGAAGCAGTCCGACGCCGTCGGGGTGCAGGGTGAACATGAAAGGGACGAGGAAGGCTGGAATCGTGTACTTCCACGCCATCATGGTCGTCTTGTAGGGGTTTCCCCCAGTGATCGCTGCCGCCGCAAAAGGGGAGAGGGCCGTGGGTGGCGAGACCTCGGAGAGCACTGCGTAGTAGAAGATGAACATGTGGGCTGCGTACTCGGGCACGCCTAACTTGATCATGGCGGGGGCGGTGATGACTGCAGCAATGATGTAGGAGGCAGTGACCGGTACGGCTAGACCTAGAACCCAAAGGGCCACTGCGGTATAGGCTATGGTCAGGAACAGGTTGCCCCCGGCCAGATCTATGATGATCGTTGAGAATTTTAGGCCCAGGCCGGTCAGCGTCACCACCCCGACAATGATTCCGGCGGTGGCGCAGGTGGCAGCGACAGAGAGAACGCCCATGGCACCGTTCTCCAAGG
>JBOHVJ010000112.1:0-1972 GCA_050735075.1 Binatia bacterium | reverse complement strand
TCTTGTGCCTGGGACTCCTGCCGGAACAGGCAATCTTTATATCGTCCCGCTCAAATCGATAACACCTATAGGGTCCCATCAAAGAGTTTCCGACCAAGCCCACCTTGGAAACGTAACCAGTTACGGTGATCCCGTTCTTGTACGTGTTATCGACCACATTTGTTACGGACCATCACATCTTCCACGAAGTGCGTAGGACCGTAGCGCCCAGCTACTCCATGACCTGAGCGCGTCCAGGTGTCAACCGGAGTAATCTCCGTATTTGACAACAACATGTATGGAAAACATTCCAGAATTGTGACGGTTGATCCTAGAACAAGGGCAATCGAAACCGTGTTTACAGGAACGGATGCACAGCCTTTTTATACTCGTATACGTGGGGTACATGAATATCTTCCTAACGGGAATATTTTGATCACGGAGCCTCAGGCTGGCCGTGCGTTGGAGGTCAATGGCGATTCACAGATTGTGTGGGAATATCAAAATATCTATGATGAGCAGAATAATGCCGTGATAAACAAGGCTACGTGGGTGGCGGATGATTTTTTTGAAAGAGAACTACCGGATTGTGCAAGCAATGCAAACTAGGAAACAGCCATGACAGGACAATTAACATCACGATTGAGGATAGTCTTGAGCTGCATCCCGCCCCCTTTGACCTGGCGGAATGGTAGACGCAAAGGACTTAGAATCCTTGGTTGGCAACGACCGTGCGGGTTCGAGCCTTCAGTACTGCTTTCCCTTAATGGATAGACAATTTTTTAGAATGATTTTCCATATACTGTGTCTCTAAAAAAAAATCTTGTTAAGCTTCTCTGGAACCACAAGCGCCGCGCGCTTTTCCGTTTACAAGGATTTCCAAATAATACCATCCAAAACGATGAACGATTTCTCAACTTATTTTTTGAAATTTATTCTCACGACCGAGCGTTGCTTTCCATCCGGGAAATGTACAACATTTACACTCTAGCGAAGGTAGCTGAGAATATCGAAGGAGACATCGCCGAAGTGGGCGTTTATAAAGGTGGTAGCGCTCGTATTCTCTGCGACGTTAAACGCGAAAAGACTCTCCATCTTTTTGATACGTTCGAAGGGATGCCCGATGTACATCGCTTCATTGATTATCATTCGAAAGGAGATTTTTCCGATACTTCCCTCGAAGGAGTAAAAAAGTATTTAGAGCAATTTGATGGCGTTCATTTTTACCGGGGAATTTTTCCCGCAACGGCAACAGCATTACGTCAAGATAAGAAATTTTCTTTTGTCAATCTTGATGTCGATATTTACCAAAGCACACTTTCAGGGTTAGAATTTTTCTATCCGCGTCTTAACCAAGGCGGAATAATTCTTTCACATGACTACCGTTCTCTTTCCTGCCCCGGCGTCAAAAAAGCGTTCGACGAATTTTTTTCCGATAAACCGGAACGCATTATCGAGTTGTGGGATTCACAATGTATGACAATGAAATTATGATTCTTTCTTTTCTCAAAATATCGCGATGCGGGCATATTCATTATCCGCGTCGGAATCGGTCTTTCTTTTAGACTACAGCATGGCGCCGGAAAATTTTTTGGCGAACCCGATCTCTTGGGAAAAATCGGAGGCGCTATGATCTCGAGCCTTTCTCGCCATAGGCGGTATCGAAGGCGGCCTTCAGATGCTCACAGGCATGATAGAAGTCGATGAGTTCAATGCCTTTGGGGAGGGCGGCGCTGAGGTAGGTCCAAGTATCACGCGCCCCATCGGCAAGCTTGACCAGGCCAAGATCGGGCCGTTGCCTGAGTGCGGCTTCTATCTCCTGGGTAAGCATCGTCTTCAAGCCGCCTTGTGCCGCTAAGGCATCCGTGCCATCCGCACCGTGGAGAGTTGATTGGTTTCCCTGCCATAATAGGTCAACGTACCGCAGCCCACTTCCGAATACCCCGCCGGACCGCACGTGCGCTTATCTTGTGCCTGGGACTCCTGCCGGAAC
>JBOHVJ010000111.1:0-3030 GCA_050735075.1 Binatia bacterium | reverse complement strand
TGGGCCATCACCTATACTGATCCCCGCTCACTGGCGCCCTTAAACATCCCGCTTCATCCGATAGAGATCTACGAGATGGCGGCCTACTTTTTGGTCTTCCTCGTAGTGTGGAATACGAGAAAAAGATACAGCGTCGATGGATTCGCCGCTTTGACCTATTTCTTGGCCTACGGGGCTGCGCGTTTCTTCATGGAGTTTTTCCGGGGTCATCCGGCGATCTTCGCTGGGAGTATTCCCGCGGCTCAGGTGGTCAGCGGGACGCTGATCTTCGCTTCTTTGATCGGCTTTCTCCTGCGGGGAAAAAGCCGGAGCGCAGAGAGATGAATAACGAGCCCATGACAGATATCGCAAAGGTCTTGAGGATCGGATTTGTCAGCCTGACGATTCTTTTATTCGCTTTGGGATTTTTTTGGGCGGTCCTTAAGCCGGAGTCCGACATGCCTTTTGAGAAGTGGTATGGAAACTGGCCGATGGTCTTCATGGCTACTGCTCTCTTCCTCTTTTTCATATTTTTCTTGACCCGCCCCCGCAGGCCGAAGAAGTGGCGCGGCGCAGGTCTCACCACCGCTTTCTTTATCAGCCTTTTTACCGAGATGTTTGGCATCCCGCTTACCATCTACCTCCTGGCGCCTCTTTTGGGAGTTGACCCGAAAATCTTTGGCATGCATGAGAGCCACCTCTGGGCCTATCTTCTTTCGCGCACCGGTGTGATGGGTCTGAAGACCGGAGTCTATCTGGTGATGGTTGTGAGCACCGCCATTATTGCCGTGGGGTTCTCTCTCCTTGCCCTTGGATGGAAGGAGGTTTACCGAGGTGAAGGGGGACTTGTGACCGAAGGGCTCTATGCAGAATTGCGTCATCCTCAGTATCTAGGTTTGATCCTGATCATCGTTGCGTTTCTGATTATGTGGCCGACTCTTCTTACAATTCTTCTAGCTCCCTTTCTTATTGGCAGATACATGCTTTTAGCTCGAGAAGAGGATCGCGGGCTTGAAGAGAAATTCGGCGAGGATTTCCGGCGCTACAAGGAAAAGGTACCAGGCTTTATGCCTGTACTGATTAACGATGGTAAACAACCCTAAGAGATCTTTTCGCCAAAGGAGCTCCGGGATTCTCGGTATAACCTCCGGGGGAGCCGGTACTTTTGGCGCTCTTCACAATGTGTGTCACTACACATGTACGGTGATCATTGCCGGGCTGGCTTTGGCCGGCGTCACTTTGACCGCCCTCCCGCTCGCATTTCTTCAGGATCCGAAACTGGTCGTTCTTTTCTCTGGTATGGGCATCATTTCATTGGGGGTGAGCATGTTTTTTCATATCAAGGCTAAAAATCTTTCTGGAGGAGCTAAAATGCGATATTTCCTGGACAAAAAGATGGTGCTACTTTCCTCGTTTTTACTTTTATCTGCGTGGAGCCTTTCCCAGGGCACCTTACAACTAGTTCAAGCGGAGGGCCCAGCAGACTCTTCGAGTAAGGTCAACAAGGAGGGTACCGTAGAAGTGGAATTAACCTTTCTCAATCTTAAAGACCCCAAGATAAAGCTTGAGGATCCGAAGATTAAGGATCCCAAGATCGAGAATGTCCTGATCTTTGACCTCACGATCAACAGTATGGACATGTCGCTCTCCTCATTCCAAGCCTATGATTTCAAAAGCAATGTCGTGTTGGAGAACGATAAAGGAATTTCTACCCCTCCCATAGATGCGAGGATTACTGACTGGGGTCATATGGGACACCACCCGCGAGGCCGACTGATCTTTCCGTCAACGATTAGTGAAGAACCGGTTTTGAAAAGCAGGGTGGTGCGGGTGATTGTGAAAGGGCTGGGTGGGGTAGAGAAAAGAGTTTTTGAGTGGAAGATGCCTCGTTCTCAGTAAGGAGAGTCAGATGGGACGTAGTTCAAGGAGAAAAGAGGAGCAGCGCCAGAAGGGTGGACGGGAGTCCAACCGCCGTCCTTTGCATCGCCGCCGTCGGAAGTGGATTTTTAGGACGCTTCTGGCCTTCATGGTCATTGGGGGTATAGCCGCCTGGCAGTGGAAAGGCTCGCTTTGGGCTTACAAGAAGGCCCCGTCCTTCACGATGCAGGCTTCTACAGGTCAACTGGTCTCCTTACAGGACTACCTCGGAAAGCGGGAAGTCGTCCTTATCTTTTACATGGGTGCCGGCTGAGGTATGTGCCGCGAGCAGCTCGTGAAGCTGCGGCCACGCGTGAGAGAAATTGAAGCCGAAGGTGCGGCCTTGCTCGGGATGAGCATGGATACCCCTCAGGAGGCATCTCAACTGGCCTTTGATCTGGGCCTGACTTTTCCCCTCCTTTCAGACCCAAATATGGTGGTGGTTCGAGACTATGGCATGGAGGGAAAGGAGATGGGGATGCCCGAGATGGGTTACGTGGTTATTGACAAACAGGGCAAGATTCGTGCCCAGCAGATCGACCGGCGCTTCGGCGAAAATGCTAAGGCAATTCTGCCGGAGCTGCGTAAAGCGAAGAGGCAGGCCTGAGAATAGACTGGGTACGTTGATTAGCGGAAGAAGATGCAGTCTAGCTATTGTCCTTGCATGGATGTTCGGTCGGGCCATTTTTCCGGCGGAGGTGACTTCCCAGCCTATTTCCGTCGAGGAGGCCCTTTCAGCTTTAGGGAAGGGGCATGCTCTGGGAAGCGCCAATGCGCCAGTGACCATTGTCGAGTTCTCAGATTTTCAGTGCAGCTTCTGTAAGAAGTTCTGGAACGATACGCTTCCCAGGCTCAAAGAGACCTATATTAAAAAGGGGAAAGTGCGGTTCATCTATCGCCATTTTGCCATACTCGGAAAGCTTTCCGAGCAGGCGGCGCAAGCAGCCGAATGTGCGGGTGAGCAAGGGAAATTCTGGGAATACCATGACAGGCTGTTTGCTAACCAGGGAGCTTTTACCGATGGCAAACTAAAGCGGTACGCCGGTGAGTTGAAGCTGAACGCTGCAGCTTTCAGCAAATGCCTCGACTCCGGCAAATATAAAGAGAAGGTGCAGGGAGAGACTGCGGTGGCTG
>JBOHVJ010000110.1:0-2988 GCA_050735075.1 Binatia bacterium | reverse complement strand
ATACAGACCTAGACTTGAAGCTCAAGAAACTACCAAAGGCTGGCGGAAAAGCACTTCCTTTCGGAAGAATTTGGAAAAAGGACTTCAAGGACTTTGATGCAACAAAAAGCATTGTGAAAACTGACTATGCAGCCGACTACAATCTTCAGGACGATGTTCATTTCTGCTTAGGAAGCGCACTTCTAACCGAAGATGCAAGACAAGCTTTGCGAATTGTATGCGCGAATGAATTAGTGGCTTTCTCGTCGCCAACAAACACATTGGAAATCATTGGACACACTGACAGAGTGGATACTCCAGACCGCAACCTTACTCTCTCGGCCTTGAGAGCCGCAAATACGTTGCAGGCAATTAAGGATATTTTCGGCAGTTTCAAAATACCCGATGCCCGGATTAAGTCATCGGGTAGGGGCGAGAACCAAGCCATTAAGGATGGCCGACCCGATAATAAGCCAGACCCAAAATACCGCCGCGTGGATGTCTTCCTCAACTCTCGATTGGTAATCAGCTTGAAAGCTCGGTAGGCGGGCGCCCCGATTCCGTAACGTAAAAAAAAATGGAGGACCGCAGGGAAAAAAACAGGAAAAATGGAGTGAATAATGGAGGATGTAGGGCAAGCTGTCATCTGCGAATAACGACACGCCAAATTACCAGGAGGAACACACGATGGCTACGATTTCCATCACGTCAAACGAAGGCGCCCTTGACTCTGCATCTCCGGGAAAAATGGGGTCGGAGTGAATTTCATAATGCTGACTTGATGCCCGTGCCGGAGGCCGGTGAATTGACTTACTAAGCAAACGAGCATGCGAGAGGAGATGTGCCATGACATATCAATTTCGTTTACGGGAAGAACCGTTTGATTTCTCTTCGGAGTTTGATGAATACGAGGGCGGGCTATTGGAAAGGGAACCGGAGTTCGAGCCGGAGTTCGACGAGACCGCCTTGGCCGATTTCGAAGAGGAAGAAGAAGCCCGCCGAGGTCCCCGCGCAGCGGGTTCTACGATACGGGGCCGCACCCCACCGATGCAACTGCGCCTCCCTCCGCCACGCAGCCGACGTCCGCCACGGACGATTATCAGACCCTGGCGGGTCTCGGCCGGGGTCATCCATGAACCCGTAACCTGCATTTGCCCGGAGCCGACCTGCCCGGAGCACGGCGAGGAATACATTCGCTGGGTGCAGAGCGCACTAAACCATGTGCTCGGGCTGCGGCTCCCTGTGAACGGCGTCATGGGGCCGGAGACCCGTAGCGCCGTGCGCAGTTTTCAGGAGCGCGGAGGGTTGCCGGTTACTGGCATCGTCGGCCCCGATATCGAAAGTGCGTTGATCGCGGCAAGAGGTGGAAAATCGCACGGAGCCGAGGCCACAAAACCAGCTGAGCCCGGCATGCCGGAGTCAGCTGAGCCGGCCACTACATCACCCGCCACTGAATTCGACTTCGAGTGGGAGGTTGGCGCGACGAAGGCAAAGCATGGAGATAGGCAATCTTCTAAAGAAAAAGAGAAGTGTAAACAGGATTGGGACAAGCTTCTAAGCCCGCTTCCCGAAGATGTACGGAATGCTTTGAATAATGAGGATTGGAACAACGCCATAATTCTTGCTATCCATCACGGCATACGCGATCTCACGACATTAACCAGAATTATTTTCCATGCCAAATACGGAAAAAACAGGGGATATTGCAAGCTAAAAAACAACCAAGCTGATGCCAAGTATAAACAGTATTGGAATCAAGAAAAAAGCAGCATTCGAGGAATGATGGCGCGGCCGTCACCACCATTGGCTCAAAAAGGTGGGATTGTATGTCGTAAGGTCGAACGAAAATTGGGTGACCCTAAACCTGACAATCCAAGAACAGATATAACCGGTCGCTATGAAAACCAATTCAAATTCAATGGCAAGATTCTCACAGATTGGACAGTCAGCATAAATCAAGCTGGACGGCATATTGAGGGTATCATTACAAAAGTCCTTTATCCTGATCCCCGCCCCAGAGGTTGGTTATTTCATCCAGACGATAACCCTAAAGACAGACTGTTCACGGAAATATATGGTGACTTGCAATCAGATGGCTCATTTTTATTTTTTGATAAAAGAAATCCTAGCGGCAATTGGGGTTATTTCCGTTTTGAAAATGCTGGGCTTAATTGGGAACTCAGTGGAAAGAGTAAAAGCCGACTCGTTGCGATTTCAAAAACGCCGACCCTCATGAATACGGCTCCTATCGATAAACTTGTTTGGCTCCACGAAAAGTTCCCTCTGACCCGATTACAGATAAAACATCTGGTAATTAATTTGGCTGACTACAAGATTGCGACCTATTTACAAAATTACTTTACGACACCAGCGGGAATTCGTTATTCGCAAAAGAGTGCCTTAGTCGATAAAGCCAGCAAGCTACAACTTTATATAGCTGATGTTTTCACCAAAGAGTTTAATGGAGTTCATGATAATGATTTGGAACTAGGGCATTTTTACGCCAAGACTATATTGACCAACAACAAATGGAAGTTCAAACAAATCACACGCTCACAACTTGATTGGATTCAAATCATGTTGGACGTAAATAAAGGGAACGGATTTAATTTGCCAGCAATAGAAAAATATCTTGGCTTGAAAGCGAGCAAGAATATTGCTGACCCGCAGGCACCTCCGCATGAGTATAAAGTAACTCTCAAGCTTACAGGCGTGGCTGTTATCGTTGGTGGTTATTTTGGAAAAATCACCGTAGAAAAGATTAACGGACAAAAATGGAAAGAAACTTACAGGGTTCATTTTCTAGGAGGAGGTATTGATCTCTCACCTAGAGATGAAATGGAAGGTAAAGCTTACACTTACCATGAGTGGTTGCCGCCGGATATTCCGGGCGAGATTCGTCTAGGAGAGCTAGGAATCTCATTTGGAGTTTCTGCCGCTGCGGGCTTTATGCAGATATTTGGCTCAGGTTATTTGCCACCAATGGATGTTGGATATACAGACCTAGAC
>JBOHVJ010000109.1:0-3748 GCA_050735075.1 Binatia bacterium | reverse complement strand
GGCATCCCTTTTTGTTCCTGCGCCAAGACAGTGAAAGAGCCGAGAGCACCGGACAGAATCAGTGCCAAAACTAATCTTTTCATAATGCTACCCTCCTTCGTGTTTTCTTGGAAATCGATCCTCATGAATATCTATCCCCATTTTTTATTGTAAAAATTGTAGATCGGGGTAAAAACCAGCCCCACGTAGACACCGTAAAGAAAGCTTTCCACTAGTCCGATAAAGAAACTTCCGACCGTTAACCACTTAAAGCCAGGCAGCACAATTTCAAGAAATCGGACCATGTGAAAACTCTCCGGGACGATGAGTCCGTAGGCAACACAGACAAGATAGGTAAACAGGGTAAAGGTTGCCAGAGACCAGGTGACCACACGAGTATTGAGCTGGTTCATAGCTTTCTCCTTTTCATTCTCATACTTCAATCAGTGCTGATGGCCCCCACCCTCTTCTCGCTTCTTCTCACCTCTCCCACCATGCCCGCCGCAACCCATTCCCGAAGAATGCATCCAGATAAAAACCACGACAAGCACAATCCAAAACCAGTTGGTCTGAAGAAATTCACCCATAATAGTCCTCCTTTCGCTCACTACTCATTGCAGATCCCAGCGAAACGAGCGCTCTTTTAACCCCTCCAATGTCTCTAATCACAAGCTCCAGCCGTTTAGCCTCTGGAGATGGTTTTAGAAAACTTAGAGAGATTTCTCGATGGTGGCCGCTCCCCTTGTTCTCCATTTGCATGGGCTGATACTCTTTGCCGGTTTCATCCCGGAGAAGACTCAACTTTTTAAGATCATACCCATCCAGATTAGCCGAGTGGGTATCCAGAATCACCTCGAACCGAGCACTATCCGTCTCCTTTGGGTTAAGATAAGTCGCTTTTACTGTGACACCTCCCCCGGAATGCGTGCGGGTTAGCTCACGGGCCGCTGCCCCGGAACTCTCCCCGCTCCCAAACAGACCGACCAAGAATAATCCACCCATAAAAACTGCTATAAAGTTTCCCATCTTTTTCATCCTGTGCTCTTTTCTTCTGATCTTTTTAGCTCACCCAACTTCTGTTCTTCTAATGACCTTAGACAGATAGGGAGCAAGACTTATGCCAGAAGATTTTGCTTATTTTTCTTTAAACGGTTGGGTAGATCTTCTCAGGATTGAGAATCTAGGAGGCAGCAATCTCAAAAGTGGGAAAGAGGTTACCGCTTCTTGGTTTTCTCTTAAGCGCTTCTCTTGACTAGCACTGTGTCCCTCCCCCTACCGGCTAGCAACTATTATTGATCTATCCAAGTCCAGTTAGCGATCTCAGGCGGGTCGATGCCCTCGCGCTGAATGAACAGTCCATGATCCGCAATCTTGCGCTCGTATTTGACGATCAAATCTTCGGCCTTAGCTGCCGCTTTTGGGTTTCGCTTAGAAACCTTCTGGGCGCCCTGGATGACTAGATGATAGCGGCTTGTGCGATTGAAAATATGCATATCGAAAGGAGTTGTCGTTGTTCCTTCCTCCCGATAACCATTGATATCGAACCGCTCATTTTGCGGCCGCTCCCAAAGTAGCTGTTTGATAGCGGCAGTATAGCCGTGGAAGTTAAAGATTACGGGACAGTCAGGAGGGAAGAGACGCTGAAACCGCCCCTCATCAAGGCCATGAGGGTACTTCTGCGGTATGCCGAGAACCAACAGATCTGTGATGTTCACTACCCGAACGCGCCAATCCGGCACCTCCCGCCGAAAAAGGTCGGCAGCCGCCATCACTTCCAGAGTCAGGTTATCACCGGAACAAGCGAGCACAAGTTCTGGATCTTCGCCGTCATTGGTGCTAGCCCAACGCCAAACCGACGCGCCTACCCGGCAATGCTCTCTGGCTTCTTCTCGAGTGAGCCACTGAGGCATGGGCTGCTTACCCGCAATCACTAGGTTGATATAGTCAGTCACCCTCAAACAATGATCCATCGTGTAAATCAAGCAGTTCGCATCTGGCGGGAGATAGATACGGTAGGTATGGCCTTTCTTGGTGAGCAGGTTGTTAATGAAGCCCGGTCCCTGGTGGGAGTAGCCGTTATGCTCCTGCCGCCAGGCTTCGGAAGTAAGGAGGTAATTCAGCGATGAGATCGGCTCGCGCCAGGAAACCTCAAGCGATGACTTGAGGAATTTGGCGTACTGGTTCATCATCCCATCGACGATGGGCAGAAAGGCTTCGTAACATGGGAACACACCGTGGCGGCCTGTCAATAGGTAGCCCTGTAACCATCCCTGGCAGTTGTGTTCGCTGAGAATTTCTAAAACCCTGCCATCCGGTCCGGTATGCTCGGTTTCATCTGGAAGTGGCCATACGTATTGCCGGTCGGTGACTTCAAGGATGGCCGCGACCCTGTTGGATTCCAACTCGTCCGGACAAACGATGCGGAAGTTACGCGCCTTCTGGTTCAACCGAACCACATCACGCAGATACTTGCCCAACTCCCCTACATTACTGACATAGTCCTGTCCACGAGCCTTGAGATCGATCCCGTAATCTTCGATTGGCGGCAGATTCAGGGGGCGGCGTATCTTGCCCCCGAGGGCATGCGGATTCATTGCCATGCGCCGGTTACCCTTGGGACAGAGCCCGAGTATATCCGCGGCCGGACGCCCACTCCGATCGAAGAGTTCCTCCGGTCGATAAGATCGAAGCCAATTCTCTATGGCCTTCAGATGATTGGGGTTCGTCTTGGCTTCCTTGGCTGGAACCTGATGGGATCGAAAAGTTCCTTCAATCGGAATGCCATCAATCTCTTTTGGGCCAGTCCAGCCTTTAGGCGTGCGAATCGCAATCATAGGCCAGCGTGGTCTCTCGATATTCCTGCCTGAGCGTGCGGAGTCCTGTATGCGGCGGATCTCGTCGTAGGCCGAGGAAAGCCCCGCATCCATGTCCGCGTCGATTTGATCACTGAGCTCAACTATTTTTACGGCGTAACCGTAGCCAGTAAAAAGAGTATCCAGTTCATTACTCGTCATGGTACCGAAAATCGTTGGGTTAGCAATCTTGAAGCCGTTGACATGGAGAATGGGCAGAACCGCGCCGTCGGTGACAGGGTTGAGAAATTTAATACTATGCCAGGCGCTGGCTGTCGGCCCGGTCTCAGCCTCACCGTCACCAACAATGCAGGCCACAATCAAATCCGGATTATCGAATGCCGCTCCGAATGCAGTTGAGAGCGCGTAGCCCAATTCACCTCCCTCGTGAATCACCCCCGGGTAACCTGGGTAGAGGTGACTCGGAAAGCCTCCTGGCCAGGAGAATGCCCTCAAAAAGCGCTGCAGCCCTTCGCGGTCTTGCGTCAGCTCCGGGAAATACTCCGTCAAGGTTCCTTCAAGATACATGTTGGCCAAATTGGCCGCTGCGCCGTGACCCGGACCGGTAATGAGCAGAATGCTGGCACCGGTCCGTAGTATGAGCCGGTTCAGATGCACAAAAATCAGGTTGATCCCTGGCGCCGTGCCCCAATGGCCGAGGAGTCGATCCTTGATGTGCTCGGGCCGAAGAGGTTCTTCGAGCAGAGGATTGGCCTTGAGATAAATCTGAGCCGCCGCAAGATAATTGACGGCCCTTCTATAACGCTCGATCAGCCGCAACTCCGCGCCTTCGAGCTTTCCTGTGGCTACCGTGTTTTTCCCCATCGTATCGATTTCCATGAATTGACCCTTTCTTGTTCGATAATAGTTGCCGTTTCTCTCGCGATCAGCGCCTCCTCATCGGCAGGGATCACGTA
>JBOHVJ010000108.1:0-20866 GCA_050735075.1 Binatia bacterium | reverse complement strand
TCCATGTACTCGTTGGCAAGGGCATTGATGGTAGGGGTGTAGGTGGTGACATCTTCTGTACCGCAAGAACCACTGGAGTTCCGGCAGACGCGCCGGGCAACTACCTCTCGAAAATCCGCAATGTCGGCTGTAAAGCGACCGTAATCGTAGCGCGTGTACCCGCCTGTGGGGTACTTGATCTTGGTCAACTCCCCATAAGTATTAGTGGACTGGTTGTTGTCGTACTCAAAAGTGTAGCTGAGGCCATTGGGCAGGGTGATTGAGCTCAAGAGCGGCACTGTAATTGGCGCTGGATCAAAGGCTTCAATCGGGGATTGGAAGTCCGGAGCGAGAATACGGTTGGTGTAGGTCAGCGAGATGGTTCGGGTCGTTCCGCTGGAGTCTTTGTAGGAAATACTGCTCAACTGAGCCGTCCAAGTGAAGGTGACCTCGCGACCCACGGTGTCGGTGATCTTACTGACAAGGCCACCAGTTTGCGTGATCGTTATGACGTTGCCATCGGGATCGACAATCTTGCTAGCCACGACAGGTACCGATGAGCCTCCGGCAAAGTGAATGCGGGTACCGTCTTTCAGATGCACCACGGCCTCGGAAGTGGAGGTATCCAGGCGCATGAACGAGGCATCCTCGGAGTCGCTGATGGGTACGTTAGAGGAGGGGCGGGGACTGCCATTGCTGTCTGTGCAGTTGTTTCTGTTCCCAAAGGGGTGCTTGCTGCCATCGGCCAGGGTGACGACGAAATTCATGGTGCAGAAAGTGGGGTTCATGATACCGAACTGGCCGTCGGAGCTTTGAATTGATGGAAGACTCAGCCGCCAACCGACATAGCCCGCAGCCGGCAAGCGGTATTCCACATCCCACCAGTACCACCACTCCCCCGTCTCCATGATGAACTCCGAATGGAGTTGCCAAATCTTACTGTCGTATTCCAATCCAATACCCAGGTCATGCCCATTGCGGCCGGGCAGCGTGAGGAGAGGTATCTGAAGGTTCAAGTTGCCGTTTGCCAGATTGATGTTCTCGCGCACCCCGCCATAAGAGTTGTAGGGCTGAATGCCGGTGGCGTTGCCCGCGTTGACCCCTGTGGGTGACGACTGCGCCTGGAGTGCGGCCGTAAGGGCAAGCAGGAGGCCGGCGATCAGAAGGAGGCGAGTGAGTGTCTTCATGGCTGCCTCCTATTCCACGTCCGCCGGCGCAGCCGGCAGGCTGAACTCAGAGTCCGATAACCCGACGTTGAATTGCACCCTTTCCAGTTGCAGGGTGTAGAGGACTTGGCCGTTGACCGAATCCTCCTGATAAAAGGGCACGGCCAGCCCATTCACGACGCGGTAGTCCCCAAGATAGCGAGTGTGGGGCAGCCGGGCCGAGGGGTTGTCATTCGCCACGCGGACATACTGAATCTGAATTGGCAGGCCGGTGGTGCTCGAAACCCAGATCACAAAGGGAGCGGCACCGGCCGAAGTCTTCGCAAGCTCAACCTTGTGGGCCGACTCCCCATGCACGGTTTCGACGCCAAGGTAGCGCGCCGTTACATCGGCATCCGCAAAGGCGACGAACTCAGTTAGGAACGGGAAGGAGACCGCCTGCATCGAGCGCGCCGAGTGGGGATTGATCCACTTCGTCCCCTCGAAGGAGGTGGCAGCGCCGGCCCCTGCGTTCACGATTGTGGTAGTCCCGCCTTGCAGCTCCGTGCGGGACTTATCGAAGCCCTTGGCCTTGAGCGTGACCGCGAGCGTGTCCTTCGTGTCGCCCCGAAAGCGCGTGACCGCGCCGGTCGCGACCACGTCGGCGGGCACGGTCGCCTTGCTCCACCCTGTAGCCGCCGCTGCCTGCGACAAGATCAGAACGGCGTCGCTGTCCTTCGGCGCGGCTGTCTCTTGGCCTTCAGCGGTTGAAGTGCCTAGAAGAATTGCAACCAGAAGCAGGAACGCGAGGCGGGTATATCGCATGGCTGGCTCTCCTTGCGACGGCGATTTGGGCGGACTCTAGACCAGACCGGACGTTTAGTCAAGGTTGCTTCTCGACTTGAACAGGTAACTGAGTTCGCTGGGCTTGTCCGGTCAAACGGGTGCGTTCTCACGCTGTATCAAAGGAAACCTTTGGTGGAACGGACCAAGCTTCGCCCAAACGTAGTTGATTCTCGGGGCCCTTAGTTGCATTTCAGGACCTTTTGATACGGCTTCATTTGTAGCCCTAGCAACTGCACTACCTGTGCTTCCCACTAGCTCCTAGAAGCCCGCGGCGACCTTGAAAAACTCCTCACACAAGCCGAACCTTCGAGACTTGTGAGGTCACTCCTCCTCGGTTCACTTGCATAATCTGCATCGCCAACGGTCATTTCTTAAGACGTACCAGCGCATTCGGAATCCCAGGTGTGTCTGGTGGTTAAGCGGAAAGGACGAGATTGCGGACGAGAGATGCTTACCCACATCCGCCAGCGAATCAACGAGGCACACGGCGACCGTTCAGCTTTTGGGAGACTCTATCTAGAAGAGCCCGACGGCTGCGTTCCTGAGGAATTCGTCGGCGACGACTTGATGTCCGCCATCAAAGACAAGTTCTACTGGCCTCTCGATGCCGTAAGGAATCAACTCGAGCGTGAGTTCGGAAGAGAGCGCTCCATGTGGATTCACATTGATCCCACCTACGAGGACACGACGTATGCTCTGCTGACCTTGGAAGACGAGCACCTGCTCCACACGTACTGCGCCAAAGCTTGGAAGTTCTGGTGGCCCAACGAAGCCGAAATGAAGAAGGAGCTCTTGGAATGGCACCGGATAGCCAGGGAGCGGTACAAGTGTTTCATTGGACAGTACGTCGAGACGGCAGGCAACAAGCTCTACATGGTCGATTTCGAGTTGACCGCGGGGCAGTACGGCCAGCCGTTTTCGCACGCCTTCGAGGCCCGCCACGGACAGGATCTGGAACGGCAGATTGCCCACTACCTCAAGGATTACTATGACGGCGGCTCAAGGCGCGAGGGAAACGTGTGGTTCTACTGTGGGGATGAAGTCGCCGTGAGGCTCCGTGACTGGGAGGAAATCTCTGATCCCATGCAGGTCGTGAGGAGGCTGAAGCCGTAGGTGATGATGGTTCATGCCCATTCGAGACGCCCTTGTCAAGGAGTGTGCGTCATGCGAGCGCCGCTTCGACCTGAACTTCTACAAGCGCATGGAGAGATACCAGCAGTTGCACGAAGCCGAGCAACTCCACCTGTGGCCCTGCGGCTTCCTTGAGCGCGACTTGAGCTACGCACCATACATCTGGGCCGAACTCTACGACACGCCCTGGGACCAAAAGCCACGCGAGGCCTTCTTCCACAACCAAGAGTGCGAGGAAGCCTACTGCCGATCAGGAAGTTTCGACTACATCGACTGCGAATCCTGTGGAGGCACGGTCTGCGAGCAGAACCCGGCCAACGGCTGGCACGTGCAATTCCGCGACCATGCGGACCTGGGCTACATCTGCCTGCGTTGCTACGAAACCGAGATCTTGACGAACGGCCAGCCTCGCGAAGATTTTGACAGCGGCAGAATTCATGGCGGTATGTTCTTCTCCTGGGACAACCACGAGCCGAAGGATGGTGGCTTCGACGAAGTGCCCGGCTTCGAGGACTACTTCGTCAACGGCCCTGAAACGGTAATCCGCTACAACCGTCACGCCCTGTCTCTAGTAGATTCAGGCCACAAAGTAGTCACGGGCTACGAGCGCTTGGCCATCGGCGGCCTGGAAGGATACATCACGATGTTCGCCAAACCCACTTTGCAGAAGGACTAGGGTCATGCATGCAAAAGTCTATAAGCTTCGAGGGGAAGAGGTTCTACGTTGGAAACCGCGTTCAGGTCAATTCACCAAGCGGAATGCTCGAGCCTTACGTGGGGACAGTCCGTGCAATCGGACGATACGGGGGACTTCAGGCCATGAACGTAGACGGGATGATTATCACCTGGGAGATGTTCTTCTTCATGAAAAAGCTGCCAAAGGGGAAGTGATAGTTCTGCCAGCCGACAATCCGGACGATTTCCTCAAACAGCTCTTCGGCGAGGTCATTTTTGAATACACGGATGCACAGGCAATCGAAGATGGCATCCTGATTCCGTACGTCGTCAACGGAAAAGACACTCGCCATCGCATCACATCAAATGCCTACGAAGCCCTCAAGGAGCATTACAAACCCCATTATCCGGAGTATAAGGAGGACGACTTCTACAGGTTCTTCTTCAACGAGCTGCTTCCCCTGGTGCCGGAAGCCTTCAGACAATGGAACCGCAGCGAGGTCCTGACAACGAACTATAGTTTTCGCGTCGAGAAGTACGACCCGCAGAAGGATGAGCAGCTCTGGCACTTGCCGAACGAAGTGGGCGGCGTCACGACCATGAAGCCCGAGGATTACTGATGGTTATGTCCGAACCCGAGTGTGAATTCACGATGACCTACAACAAGGCGACCGGCAAACAGTCATGTACTTCGATTCCCGCCGCTTTCAAAGCTTCGAGGCCGGCGTTCAATACATCACCCGACGGCCTAGCTGAAATCCGTATTTCCGTCGAAGGCATCGAGTTCAGACGAATCGAATAGGTGGTTCCTATCGCTGAAAAGAAGACCTATCCCATCTGCCCATTCTGCAATTGGACAGATTTCTATATCGATGGCGTTGTTCTCCATCGCCAGCCATACGACGCAAAAGCCAATGACTACGGCGTTAGCAAGATGGAATGGGACGAGGACTATCCGAGGGAAGCGCACTGCGCCGACTGCGACCGTGATGTGACCAAGCTTTTTAAGAAGCTGGAAGTGCTGACATTTTACGCTGCCCGGTTCAGGAAAAGGTGATTTGCATCCCAAAAGGCAAGATCCTCTCAGCCCGCGACTGCGGAACAATTTGGCAACTCTTCTATCAGGTAGACAAAAACGGCCTGAGCGTCGTGAACTTTGACCACCGGCCTTTTGCTCATTTCTACGAAGGCGTCACGGGCCGCGACTTCTTCAAGGACTACAGATTTGGGGCGGGCCGTCAGTATGTCTCAGACCAGCTAAAGGATCTCCGCATCGTCGTGGAAGGCGATTCTTTCAATCAGACCGTGAAACTGGAGGACGATTGATCTGCACCGCCTCCGACGAGAGTCAGAGGACAACCCGCGCTTCGTACCAGGACCGAAGCAAATCTCCTGAGGCTGCCCCTAACCTCTTTTTGCTTGGTCACTGCGGGTCATGGGGAGAACAACAAGTTTACTTGCACGCCCCTGTGGCCGTACTCGGCCTTTTTGCTTTTAATGTTGAGCAGCACCGCTCCCAGCCGTAGAGTAGCTGAGCTCGGGAGGCATCCCACATGAATGACCCAAAGCTTGCGAACGCCTGGCGCGCAAGCAAAGTGCGCAGGTGCCTGAGGAAGAAAGAAAGACACGAACTCGTGCGGTTTCTCAGAGAGAGGCATTACGAGCGCTTCTTTGAGCCGGTCCAATGCCTAAGGAAAGCCCCCAGCAACGAACACGGGTACGGATTCGCGATTATGGCCCTCTGTTCCTTGTTGATAGAGACCATCCAGTCCTATAAAGATGGCTTGCCAACTACAAATCCGAGTGAACTGGACCGTCTGCGAACATTGAGGAAGGTGCCAAAACCATATCGAATCCCTCAGCGGCTGAGGGTTAACGGCAAAAAGGCATTTCAGCGGTTCTTTAGAAACTACTGGCAGCACTTTCCTGGTTTAAGCGGGGCGCGGTTCTACAAGAACGTCAGGAACGGGCTTCTGCATCAGGGCCAGACTAAGAGCGGCTGGTTACTCCGACGCCGAGGTTCCACCATCTGCGACCCAAAGACGAGGATCGTCTATAGAGAAAACTTCGCTCGCGAACTCGAGACATGTTTCGAGAGCTACATGGGCGACTTGAGAGCGCATAGCTGGAAACATCCGACATGGAAGAACGCTGTGCGAAAACTCTGGTGGCTGATCCGCCTGAGTATCTAGGTCGCCGAGCTTCTTTTTGTGAGCAGACCTAAGGCCAAATGTCAGGCGGTTTCAGATTGAACCGTATGATAATCTCCCGCCGCGTTTGTTCTTTCTGTCCCTCCAAGGTACTGTGCATGGTCGCGAGCTCCGGGTCGAGCTTTAGCCGATCTTCGAAGCAACCGAAGAATGCCTGCTCCATAAGGCCAGCGGCAATCAAGAGGGAAAACAGGAATAGCGCAAGCCGCTCTGGATCTGCTTCGAAATACTCCAGTCGCCAATTCACGTCTGTCGCCGTTTCCTGAGACACAAAGCGCTTCCCCAGAGAGGCGACAGTTGTGTGGGTACCCAACTCGGAGAACTGCGACCAATAGTGGTGGAGCTTATCTAGCCCGTACCGTGCGGGGAAAAGAGACTCTTTCTTGTTTCGTTCGAAGGCATCCTTATAAGCCTCTGCCTCCTTTTGACCATCATCTTTTGCAGCCCACACGCTGGCAAGATGCGGTTCGCGATGAATCTTGTGGGCGTGCGTAACCGACTCGATGCCGCTTCGGAGCACGTTCCACGCCTCGCCAATGTAACAGGAAAACCCCAACTCCCACGCGACCCGAAATTGCGCGTGCGCGTTCATGAAGAGGATAGCAGGCAGCATGCCTTTCACGTCACGCAATTTCTGGAGATCATCGAACTCACGCATCCAGATCTCATCGAGAAGCTCAAGGCAGCGCCAGATTCCAGGAAATGCTTGGATTGTTGCGAAGAAGTTATTCCTCTTAATCTTGAAGAACTCCTTGTAGTCCCCACGCAAGCACTGCTTTTCGAAGGGCAGTAGCAGGTCATCTTCAGTCGGCTGCCTGCCTTTTTCTGCTCCGTTCATCATTTCCCCCCTGCCATGTCTTCACGATTCGGTTTTCCCATCCAACCCTTTCCGGTGGCACCGCAAGGCTGCACAGCAAGTTTACCCCTAGCAAAGGAACGCGTCTCCACAGGGCTACGTGCGTCGCTACTCAAGAATCACAGCGCGCATCATCGCAGAGTCGCTTAACTATGCAATGCCTTCGTTGCTAGTGGGTCATTGTGAAGTGCTTGTTGATGATACAATTTCGACAGTTCCTCCAATGATGAGCCAGTTGAAAAGCGCGATTGTCACCTATGGCCCTGGCGTGACCCTGCTAGTCGGGCTTTTCTTAAGTCTTTATGGGTTTATGTTGGTTTCCTTCCCTAGTGGTTTTATGGCGAAACTTAGCCGATGGCGTTACTTTTTGGGCCTTTTGATTTCCAGACGATTTCTGCGCGGCCAGCCGTTTCCAAACAGGGGTGATGGAATCTTGCCTGCGGAAGCCGAATGGAGGGGCTGGAGTTTTATAGTTCGTGGATTCGCTCTTCAGATCATTGCGACTATCTGGTATTTGATTTTCCAAATCCATTGAAACCAAAATCGAGCGCCTACTCATTTAGGCTGCCAGAGTCAAGGGAGTTATAGGCGATGGCCGCTATCGTATTTGGAAATCTAGCTTTCGACCTGAGCCCGAGGAAGCTTGTGGTTTTCAGGGTTGACCGTAGTGATCTTCCCCACTTTACTTCCTCGTGGAACAATCCGAGCGGGGAGGTAGACATTCACTTAACACCCGCATTTCCCCGAGATGAGTGTGATCGTGAGTCGATTCTGAAGATTCAGGAGTCCGACCTCAAGACCAGATTGAGGGATTTGGGCAAGCAAGTGTGGGAGCTCGTCCAGAAGAACCCCATTCAGATTGTTTTGTGTGTGAACCCGAAATGGCTGGCGAGCCGGGGCTACTTTCTAATTGGTCCGAGAGACGGGCCAGTTACAATGTGGTTGCGGGGGGCGCTGCCCAAAAAGCGGGGAGAGTACAGGCTTGACGAGCGTGTGCTCAAGCAATTACCTACGATGGTTCTGTATCCTCCTACCGCTCGAAGCTTCACGAAGTTGGGCCAGGAGGGCCAGATATACGCGGTGTGCAAGAAAGGTTCTCACCGTGGCACTATGCTCGTACTGCAGCGCCTAGATCTGAGTCCCGCCTCTCCAACTTGGGTAGCGGTTGATTACAGCGACATGGACACCCTCAGAGCTTTGAAGTGGAACCGGCTGCTCCCACAGTGGTTCGCTAGTTTGGCTCCCGGAGCGTGGCAGAGAATTCATGACGCGCTTCAACTTCACGAATTTGGTCTCTAGGGCGGTTCGGTTTACGCCGGTCGGTACTGCGACGACGGTGCCCCACCCCGAGTTAGAGGACGTGCGGAGTTCAAACTGATAGTTTTGCGGCTTCGCAGAGATGGGTTGTGGAAAACGCCATCCGTCATCGTCACATGCACAAGGGCTACATGGCTTGGTATGACCGCGCTCACGCCCTGATAAAGAAGGCCATCGAGACTGGAGAGGAACCGGCCTTCGGAAGTTGGTTCTGAGCCGTTTCTCGTTTCGAAGGAGCGCAATGGGTCCAAAATGCTAAAATGCGCGGGCTATGGTTGCGATGAAGAGGAGGTTCAGATGCGCTCTCCATGCGTTGCACGATCTCTGGGGCGGAAGTGCCGCGCTTGCGTTTTTAAAGTTTTCAACGACTACTTAGTCAGAACGTTTGATGTCCGCCCCAGGCGAATCGGGATTCACGACCAAAGATGCTGCCTCCGTTCAAGAAGCCGTCGAAGCAAGTTTCGGAAAGAATGAGGAGGGTAAGGAGCCGGGGCACGCGCCTGGAAAAATCCATGGAGCGGGTGCTTTGGGGCCTCGGCTACGACTACGAGAAACAGCCCGATGTTCGAGGGCATCCGGACTTCCGAATCAAGGCGACGAACGTATTGATTTTCTGCGACAGCTCGTTTTGGCACGGCAGAAGACGCAAGGAACTCAGCGGGGTCGCCTTCGGTAGAAACAGAGAGTTTTGGACCAAGAAGTTGCGCGAGAATAAAAGGCGCGACGAACGAACGACTCGCGCCCTGCGACGTGAAGGATGGTCGGTCCAGCGGTTTTGGGACACGGACATCCTCAAGCGACCCGACAAAGTCAAGGCAAGACTTCAGAGGGTGGTAGGTAATGCCAAGAGATAGCAGACTCACCGCCGTAGACTTGTTCTGCGGAGCCGGCGGACTGACGCTCGGATTGAAGCGCGCGGGTTTCGATGTCGTGGCAGCGGTCGAGGTCGACCCCGAAATCGCAAAGACTTACAAGGCAAATCACCCCAAGACTAGGCTCCTCATCAAAGACATACGTTACGTCACCGGTCAAGAGATTCTGGCGTCGGCCGGTCTCAAGGGGACGGATTTGGTCGCCGGCTGCCCGCCGTGCCAAGGCTTTTCATCTCTCACAAGCAAATACAAGAAGAAAGACCCTCGGAACGGCTTGCTATTGGAAATGGCGAGAGTAATTGAAGAAGTCCAGCCACGCATGGTGATGTTGGAAAACGTTCCGGGATTAGCGGATCGCGGCAAGCGAATACTTAACAGCTTCGTGCTGAAGCTGAAATCGCTGGGCTATAGAGTCACAAAGGATGTCTTGCAGCTTGCGGATTACGGAGTGCCACAATCAAGAAGAAGATTCGTCCTGCTAGCCGGAAAGGGTTTCGAAATCCCGTTGCCAAAGCCCACTCATTCTCGAAAAGGAGACGAGAAAAAGAAACTGAAGGAGTGGCTGACGCTTGCGGACATCATCGAAGGGATGAAAACACCTGTCACGCTTTCGCAGGCGAAAAAAGAGGGAGGGCCTCGAAGGTTCAGATGGCATGTCGTCAAGGATTTGAAGCCCATCACTCTCGAGAGGCTAAGAGCGGTCAAGCCAGGAGCAAGCAGGTATTCGTTGCCGATGAGCCTGAGACCGAAGTGCCACGCCAACGACAAGAAAGGCTTCCCAAACGTCTATGGTCGGCTCAGCTGGCGTCAGGTTCCACCTACGATAACGTCCGGGTGCACGACCCCATGCATGGGCAGATACGGGCATCCTAGCCAGCTTCGAACGATATCCGTGAGAGAAGCCGCGCTGATACAGACCTTCCCGAAGAGCTACAAGTTCGAAACGGAGTTCATCGACACCGCTTGCGACTTGGTAGGCAACGCGTTGCCTCCGAAGTTCGCGGAGAAGGCGGCTAGGGCTTGCATTGATGCCTTCACAAAGAAAGGGAGACTCATATCATGAATGAATTACCCAAGTTCACGATGGAGTTCGAGCCCACAACCATAGAACACTTGGGCTTGAAGTTATACGTATCTCTTCCACCCGTAATTGGTGAACTCGTCTCGAACGCGTGGGACGCCGATGCACACACCGTTGAGGTGACTCTGCCTATGGGTGGGATCGATGAAAAGTCGGAAGTCATCGTTCGTGATTACGGCAGCGAAGGAATGGATGCCGAGGCTCTCCAAAAAGCATATCTTCCCATTGGAAGGAACCGCCGCGACGCCATGCAAACCGACACGACGAAGAAAGGACGTCCTGTCATGGGAAGGAAGGGCATAGGCAAGCTTTCTGCTTTCGGAGTCGCGTCTGAAGTGGAGATCCTCACCATCAACAAAGGTCAAGCCATTTGCCTCAGATTGAACTACGACGACATGAAATCTTGGCCTCCGGGCAAGCCGTATGAACCCAAGATCGTATCGGAACGTTGCGGACACACTAAGGACACAGAAGGCACGGAAATAAGGCTTAGGAAATTCCATCGCCGGCGTCCGATTAATGAGGATTGGGTAAGAAGAGAACTGGCAAGGAGGTTCACCGTCGTTGGTGACGAATTCAAGGTCCTGGTAAACGGGAAGCAGATTAGCCCTGAGGATCGGCGGTTGAGGGAGGAATGCAAGAGGTTCTGGGATGTGAAGGATCTGCCCGGCAAAGGCGTGATCGACGAAGCCGAAGGGTGGAACATCCAAGGCTGGATCGGCATCGTGGAAAGGTCCTCTCAGACCGAAAGGGGAGTGGATATTTTCGCAAGGGGAAAAGCCGTGGAACTGGAAAGTACGTTCAGGTTGAAAACCACTCACATCCAGTTTGCTCGGGCTTACGTCGTCGGCGAAGTTCATGCGGATTTCTTGGACGCTGAAGAAGACAACATATCGACGGGTAGAAATGCGGCGCTTTGGGAGTCCGCACCCGGCCAGAAACTCGAAGAATGGGGTCAGGAAGCCTTGGTGTTTGTCTTCAGAGAGTGGCTGGAGCTTCAGCGGAAGGAGAAAGAAGATAGGATCATCACGACTGCTGGCTTCGACAAGTGGCTGTCCACCAGAACGCCGCGCGAACAAAAGGTTGCGAGCAAGTTGGTCAAGACGATAGTTGACGACCAGAACATCGAGCCCGAATCGGCAGGGCCACTACTGGAGATCATAAAAACGAATGTCGAGTTCCAAGCCTTTCAGGAACTGGTGGACGAAATCGAAGGGTCTGAGATTAGCGTCGAAACGTTGCTGAAGCTTTTCAAAGACTGGCGCGTAATTGAGGCACGAGAACACCTGAAGCTTTCCGACGGCAGATTGGAAGTGATGGAAAAGCTTTCCGAATTCATCAAGAAAGGAGCACTCGAAGTAAAACACATACAGCCTCTTTTCGAAGAGAATGGATGGCTCGTAGAACCCGCTTGGGGAGAGGTCAGCGGCCAGACGCGTTACACCGAATTATTACGAGAACATTGCAAAGAACCCAAATCGCTCGACGAAAAAGACAGGCGAATAGACATTCTCGGCTATTCCGTTAACGGCGTTCTTCATGTCGTAGAGCTTAAGAGACCCGACAAGACCCTCTCTCGCAACGACCTCGAACAAATAGAAAAATACGTGGACTTTGCGCGGAGTAAACTCGTCTCGACTGGAGAGGGTTCTCCCAACTACATTCGAGGCCTCCTCATCGTTGGCCGTCTGAATAGCGATTCCCAGATACAAAGGAAGATGCAACGGCTCGCGGGCGACGACATCAGGGTCGACACGTTCGACGGACTTCTCGAACGAGCCGAGCGCATATATGGCCAAGTAGAGAAGGTGTTGAAAAAGATCGCGCCAGAATACTCTAGGGAAGCCAGACGAGCCCGCAAGGCGAACTAGCCTCCCTGTCCAAACAGGTGTTCCCCCTGCGGTCTGGCTGCGGACACCCGCCTACTTGGATCAAGCCTTAAGCGACTGAAATAACGCCCCGGACCTGTTTCGGAGCAAGGTGCTCAACGGAAGGTACGGGGCCGCGCATACCCGGTGTGATATGAGCCTACTTGAAACTGCTTTCCTTCTTGTGTTCCCGTATCGTGTCGTAGCTGACTGCCAAATGCTGGCCCAGCGCTAGCTTGTCGGTGTGCACGACGGGCTGGCTATCCAGCCAACCGAAGACGAGGCGGTTTTTGTCGTCGCAGTATTCAACTCTTACCCACATCCATTCGGACTCGCCCGTCGCGTCGTGTTTGAATTCCGCCTTCACGTAGTCGCCGGAATTGTAGACTGGCACCCTCAGGTCTCCGGGAAATATTCTAGCATCTTCGTGACCGCTGATGCCTGCACTGTTGGGTTTGTCTGTAGGGGCCTTCCAGAAGTGGTTGGTCTATTCGAGTCTTCTCCATTGATACCATTCCTTGACGTTTAAGTCCCTCCCCCACGCATCCGCCGCCTGAACGTCCCCGATGTATCCCTTGTCTTCTTTTCCGAGACGAGAATCTAAAATCTCTCCCAAGTCCTTGTATCCCGCTTTGACGTAGGGACCAATGAGATCGGGCTTGCCCAACAGCCCTCCCACGTGTTTCGTCATTACGTAGTTCAGAGCGTTGGACTTCTGATAGATTGAAGGCGGGGTCCATTGTTCGACTCGACGGTCGAGACAATTGAGGCAAGTGGAATAGAGTTCCCTGAGCGCGCTGGCCTGAATGTCCCTCAATTCCATGAATGTGCCGTGAATCCACTCCTCGATTCTGCAGTCAGCAGGCGTGTTCACTAGCTGGCGAACCAGACCAGAGCAAAGGGCTTCCAAGAATCTCTTCATCTCGCGTTTCGGGATGTGGTCCTTCCGCTCCCACCGCTCGGTTTCTAGTTGTTCTACAGCTCTTTGCAAACGTGCTGGGTCCCCTGCAGGAACCAACGCCTTCTCAGGCGGGGCGGAGAAGAAGCGATAGATGTGTCCGCATTCATGAGCGATCAAATAATCAAGGTACTTTGCGCGGGCCGGATGGTAGGCAATCTGACACACTCGGTCTTCCTTTCTCGGGTATTTGGTTGCGCTCCACACATCCAAGCCGGGACCCTTCTCTACGAGGATGGAATAGCCACTGGCTGAGCTGGCAAGGTCCATGACCTTGCGAGCCCTGGGGGATAAACTCTCTGACACTCGCAGCTGTTAGACGACGAAACATAAAAAGCCTTGCTTCGCGCCTTGCAGGTTTTGCAGGTGAACTTCTCCTCATTCTTTAAGTCACAGCACGCGCATTTGTAATTGATTCGTAATGTCTCTACACGAATAACCTGCATCGCGCGCACAACAGCACTTAATTCGCCCGAATGATGTCCAACAGGATGAACAGCCATCCACTGATAACAAATGCATCTGCTTTCACCCACAACTATCTGCCCTCCTCACTCGTGGCCCGGCAGAAGGAGATAGAGAAGCTCCGGTACCACCTTGCACCATTCACAAAAAGGCAGCCTATCAAGAACATCTGGATTCACGGTCCACCAGGAACAGGCAAGACCTGCGTAGCCAAGTATCTGCTGAACGAAATCGAGGAGCGCCATGGCATAAAGGGTGCGTACATCAACGCCTGGGAAACCGACACTTTCTTCTCCATCCTCGACAAGATCGTCCGTGACTTTCGCATCCTCGGTGCCGAACGGCTGAGCACGCTCTACAAGCTGGAGAGGTTCGAGAGCTACTTGCAGAGCACGCCATTTCTGTTGGTCCTGGACGAGATTGACAAGCCCTCACCAAAGGAGAGGAACTCAATCATCTACAATCTGTGCGGTATCCCCAACATCGGGTTGGTCTGCATCTGCAACAGCCGCTATTTCTATTACGTCCTCGACAGCCGCGTCCGGTCACGGCTGGATGCGGCCCTGATTGAATTCGCGCCGTACTCTCGAGACGAGGTAACCGAGATCCTTCGGCAGCGGGCGGACGCAGGCCTGCGGGAGGGAGTCTGTGGAGACAATGTTCTCAAGAGAGTGGCCCATTTGTCGCGCGGAGACGCCAGGGTTGCAATTCAAACGCTAAAGCACGCTGCAAGCTATGCGGATGTCTACTCCAGCGAACACATCCAGCTGGACCACGTCAAGAGTGGCCTGAGCATTGCACGGAATGCAAAGAAGAAGTACGTCCTCCAGAAGCTGTCTGACCACCACCAGCTCATTCACGGGATCATTCAAGACACGCAGGAAATCAGGTCAGGCGAGTTATGGAAAGAGTACGTCAGGCGGTGCAAGAAAGCCTCGATGCAGGCTGCTGCACCCCGGACCTTCTCACTCTACTTGAAGCGGCTCGAGGACCTGAAGATCGTCACAAGCTCAAGGGCGCTCGGCATCAAGGGGAACGTGAGGATTTTCAGAATCACAGGCGGCTAGAGAAATGGTGATTGTGTATCCAGCGAATTGTCCGAAGCGAGTTTGTCGCATGGGCGCGAAAGGAAGGCAAACGCATCGAACGCGGAGAGTCCCGGCCTTACCATGCCGTCCTGTGCGACCCGCCCTATGGCCTTGAATTCATGGGGCAGGAATGGGACGCGCCGGGAAAGTTCTCAGCGCCGGGGATTGGTGACAGACCAATAGAGTGGCCATCTTTTACCCAGCCATTCAACGGTGCTAATCCGACTTGTGCAAGATGCGGCGGCAGAGCGAGGGGAAAGAGGCGCTGCGCTTGTTCTGAACCAGAGTGGATTGTCAAAGGCAAACGCTTGGGGAGCGCAGGATTCGGCTACGCCGGCGAAGAAGGCAAAAACGACCTGAAGGTCAAAAAGAATTTCTCCGCCCTGCCAAGATTCGGCGGAGTTCCCTGCCTAGAAAACTACCAGCTTTGGGCAACCGAATGGGCCAAGGCGCTGGTCCCTCTGCTTCATCCTGGTGCGCTCGTATTCTGCTTCGGGGGTACCCGGACCTGGCATCGCCTTGCTTGCGGTATCGAGGAAGCTGGATTCGACGTGTGGGACACGCTGATGTGGCTCCACGGCCAGGGGTTTCCAAAGGCGCAGGCGATTGACAAGCTGACTGACAAATCTCTCGGCACGTCCGCCAAGAGAATACGTGTGGCGCGCAATCCTGCAGCGAGGGCAACAAGAGGCCACGTGGTCGTCTGCTACGGACGCGACCCGCACTTGTGGCATACAGCCCCAGCACATGAGCTCGCGAAGCCCTGGTCAGGCCACAAGACTTCTGCCTTCAAGCCTGCCTGGGAGCCCATTCTCTGCTTCAAAGCTCCGAACCAGGGTAAGACCTATGCCGAGCTCGCGCTGGAGCACGGCAGCGGCGCGCTCAACGTGGATGGAGGAAGGATTCCCGGTCTCAAGGGGGACGGAGTTTGGGGAACCAGCAACGCTGGCTGCTCGCCGACTTTCAACTCCAGCCCTATGAAGCATGAATTTAGGAGTGCGGAGCACGCCTCCGGTCGCTATCCCGCCAATCTAACCCTCCAATGCGCCTGCGAGGAAATGGAGGTAGTGGACGCGCCGGTTTTCGGAGACGTCACGGGAAAGGAACCGACAAGCGTCAGGCCACGCAAGGGCGTTGACTACGGAGAATTTAGCACTCGGCCGCCGTTCACAGCCTATCGCGGCAAAGCCATCCGGCACACGAATCCCGACTGCCCGGCGTTCATGCTGGACAATCAAGCCGGCGAGACGGTTAGCGGCGCGATGCGCCGCGAAGTTCAAGCTTACGACGGCGTGTCGGTCACGAAAATGCTTCGCGGTCGGAGCGGCCCTTCCAATCAACTCGGCGACGGGGGTGGGCCGTCGCGCTTCTTCTACTGCGCAAAGGCGTCGAGAGCTGAAAGGGAAAAGGGACTTCACGGCCTCGAGGATGCAAGGCGCGAGACGCCGATGGCAGGCCGCGGCGAGCCTGGCCTTAGATGCCGGGCTTGTGGTCGCTGGAAGGTGAGCGGAAACCCCTGCAAATGCCGGAAGCCTGTCTTCGAGCAAGTAACCTTTAACAGGCCGGCTGTGAAGAACGACCATCCCACAGTCAAGCCTATCTCCCTTACCACTTGGCTTGCTTCTTTGCTCCTGCCGCCTGAGTCGGTCAGCCCACGCCGCTTGCTTATACCTTTCTGCGGCAGCGGAAGTGAGATGATCGGCGCACTGCTCGCTGGCTGGGATGACGTTGTTGGCATCGAGCAGGATCCTCGCTACTGCAGGATCGCCCGAGAGCGATTGAGATGGTGGAAGCGCACTATCAGCCGAGCGCCATCGGGGCGGCGCGAACCGATCCTGGTCTCCGCTAGGACCCCATCGCGGCCAGTCAGCTCGTCGAAGAATAGGTGATGCAGTACGAAAAGCGTCTCGCGCCTGCTTGGGAAGATCCATTGCTCCGACGCGGGTAAGTTCATCAGCAGGCTACCTGACGAATCCATTGACCTTGTGATGACTTCTCCTCCGTATTGGTCTCTCCGCGACTACGGGGTCAAAGGCCAAGTCGGGCTCGAGATGCATCCTCAGGAATACATCGACAGGCTCGTCTCAGTCTTCCGCGAACTGAAGCGCGTCCTGAAACCGCATGGCTCTTTCTATCTCAATCTTGGCGACACTTACTGCAGCACGAAAGGCTCCTGTCTGAACGCAGGAGGCGGGCAAGCTTCGATTCGGCAGCCGGAATTCCGGAAGCTTGTGGCAAGAAAGAATCCGAACCGGATGCTCCGGCCTGAGGGCGGCTGGCTCCAGCCAAAACAGCTCCTCATGATGCCGGCGCGCGTGGCAATCGCCCTGCAGAACGACGGTTGGATACTCAGAAACGACATCATCTGGTACAAGCCCAACGGCCTACCCAACAGCGTCAAGGACCGGCTCACCAACAAGTACGAGCACGTGTACCACTTCGTAAGGAGCCGAAGGTATTACTACGACCTTGACGCCATCCGTGCGCCACACAAGAGAGGGACACGGCAGGCAGAGCGGGATTTTCGGCGCATGATGAAAGGTGGAGAGCAATTCCAAGGGAAGTGGGCTAAAGCTGGGATTCAAAGGACAGTGGTCGCCGGCCATGTTCTCGGCAGGAATCCTGGTGACGTTCTTCTCTTTAGAACCAAGACAGATGATCTTCGGAAAATCAACTCGATGCGGAACCCTCCCAACCCTGGAGAGCCAGGCGCATTCCATCCTCTAGGAAAGAACCCAGGAGATGTGGTAAAGGTGAGCAAGCATGACCTTGGATTGGGGAAAGTGACCGCTGCCTCTTGTGACTCCCTGCATGTCGACGCCTATCATCCTTTGGGGAAGAATCCAGGAGACATGATTGCAATCGGCAACTCCAAAGAAGCAGAGACGGGCGACTTCTGGAAGATCAGCACGAGGCCGTTTCCAGAAGCGCATTTTGCCGTCTATCCAGAAGACCTATGCGTGCGGCCGATTCTCTCCTCCTGCCCGCCGCTGGTGTGTAAGGCGTGCGGGGAGCTACCGATGCCAGTTGCGAAGGAGCGTGCAACTAGACATCTAGCCAAACTGGCAAGCTTCTTCAAGAGCAAGGAGCATGCCACTTGCGAGCGTAGTTGCCCACCTAGCAGGAAGGCACACAGGCCTTTCCGCACGCTGGCGGGTCCAGTCTCGCGCACAGTGGAGAACCTGTAGATGCGAGTTAGGTTCTGAACCTGGCATCGTCTTCGACCCATTTGCGGGCGCCGGCACCACGCTTCTGGTTGCGAAAAAGATGGGACGCAGATGGCTTGGCTGCGAGCTAAACCCTGCCTATGTGAGAATCGCGACAAGGCGTTTGTTTGGCAAACCGTGAGGGCTCTCTAGGCTTTTCCACGCGATAGTTTCCTTATTTCTCGCCATCGGACCGCCAATATCAGCTAGATTAGCTTCCCCCTTCACAATATCCTGCCCGGAGGGAACTATGACCGTCGACGAAGCCATTCAGCTGTTCCTGCAAGCCTGTGAGTTCGAGCAAAACCTCACCATACTCACGCTGGCTGCATATTCATCAGATCTCCATCAGTTTCTGGACTCGGTAAGTGCACGGGGATCGCAGATAGATGAGGCTCTCACCTCAGATGCCTTGCGAGCACATGTGTTTAAGCTTAAGCGCACCCTCTGCCTTCAGGATAGTTCGATCCGACGAAAGATCGCGGTTCTCAAAAGATTTGCCGCCTTCCTTGAGCAGCGAGACATGATCGCGGAAAACCCATTCAGAAAAGCACGTTTTTCCTATCGGCAAACCTGCAGGATCCCACGCGTCCTCAACCGCGAGGAGGTCACAGCGATTCTAAATGCAGTGAAAGCTTCTCTAAAGGCAGAAACAATATGCGAGCTCCAGTCGGGTCGCATTTCGAAAACATCGTTCGTCGTCCTGCGAGACAATGCGCTTCTTGAGCTGCTGTTCTACACAGGGGCACGAGTTGGAGAGGTAGTGCAGCTAAATGTCGACGATTGTGACCTTTCGGGAGGTTACTTGAGGCTTAACGGAAAGGGACGCCGGGACCGCGTAATCTCTCTGGGATGCGCTCCGGTCATTGACGCGCTGAAACTCTACCTCCGGGCCCGTTCAAACGTACAGGCCGCAGGGCCGGCTCTCTTCGTGAGTGTTCGGGGACACAGGCTGTCCGTGTACTCAATGGAGAGCAGGGTCGCAATGTACGGCGCATCTGCCGGGATCCAACGGAAGGTAACACCGCACCGCCTCCGTCACACAATGGCCACCATGATGCTTGAAAACGGCGCCGACTTGCGGACAGTTCAGGAAATCCTTGGCCACACAAGCATAAGAACGACACAGGTTTATACCCACATATCGAGCGAGCAGAGAAGGCGAGCAATGAGCCAGTACCATCCGCGGAACCTGTTTTGGTTCTGACGCCTTGGGAACACGGGATAACTACTTATTATTCATGGTCGAAGTTGACTGCGCAGGCTGCGAGCAAAGGGGTTGCTGCACATTTCGCGGATGGAAGGTTTTCTTCCTAAGTGAAGAAAGGGAACGGGTTGCCCTTCTGTACGGTGATCAGGAAGCCAGCAAGATTGCGGAATTCCAGTCAAGGAAGAACGGCTCGCCAGTCTACGCTGTTACATTGCCATGTCCTTTCTTTGAGAAGGATTCAGGACTCTGTCGCGTATACGATGCGCGTCCGCTCGTCTGCAGGCTCTTTCCGCTTGAGCTAGAACCCATAACAGAGAGCTTGTATCTAGACCAGGCGGTCTGCCCGAAAAGAATGGAGGCCAAGTATAGTCTGGAACTCATTCAAATCGATGTGAAACAGTGGTGCGACAGATTCTGGCAGACTTCAGGGAAAAAGGAATCGCCGAATGAGTTCCTGATTCTCGAAGATGCTCCAAGCCAACCCGAGAACAAAGAACACAATCGCTAGGTATAGCTGACGGTCTGGGGTTAGCGTGACTATGTAACTCCCCGTCTCATCTCGTTCCACAAGCTTTCGATCGACGACCAAGGGAGCTTTTTCAACCCTGGACTGGATCCCTTGAAGCAATTCAGACTGCGTACTGCTGGCGAAGAACTGGACGGTCAAGTCATGCAACGGCTTGCGGTTGCACTTTTCCAGCTCATAGTGTAGTTTGAGTTCCAACAGAGCTCGCAGAACGATTGCTGTCCTTACAACGTCATCCCAAGCATCGCGTTCCGACAAACGTCCAGCAAACCACCTTAGTATCTCATCGTACTTGCCTAGGATCTGAGGATGCTTCAACGCCAAGATTCCGCGAATCACGTATGCGTTCGTCCACGTACCGCCTGTCCAAAGGTTCTCTGCGCTGTATCCGTCCCAGAGGGAGTGCAATGCTCTGATCGCGGCTTCGTGCAGTTTCTGACGAAGAGCGCTCGGTAACGTGCTTTCCATGCCAAGGCCAAGCACCTCGCAGAACAGACCGGTATAGTGTTTGGAAATAAGAGCACCAGCATGTCCTTGTAAGGAGACCAACCACTCGAGCGTCCTTAGAATTCGGTCGGTACGACCGGTCTCCAGTGCAGCCAGGCACACAAACAGGGTGTCCCATGGCTCACCATCGAATGAGCCGTCGGAGAGTTGCTTTGTCCAGATCCACTCGAAGGCACCATCGATAATCTCGTTTCCTTTTGGAGGCAACCGGTTGAGAGCCCGCGCAGCCAGAGTAGTGTCCCACAATTCTGAGCCCCAGCTCCCACCCTTTCCTTCTGGCTTGAATGTCGAGGCTAAGAGATGACCTGCGTGTTTCAAGTGTGGAGAGTTTGTGCTTTCTCCGCATGCAAGCAAGGCTAACATGGCTTCTGATGTGGTACGCACGTCGCCCCAATGGCCGGTCCTGCCTTGGCCGTAAAGGTAGGTAAGAGCCCTCGGGACAGTGAGAAAGAATGGGTCGTCCACGGGTCAAAATAATAAGTAGTTATTTGGAGTCGTTCGCCCTTATCAGGTCGCCGAAGTATAGAACATTTAAGGTTTGGCTTCAAACTCTTTCCAATGGTCTAGGAGGAATCAAGTCCATGAAGATACTGGTGCTTACAGGCCTTGTCATGCTCGGTGTGAGTCTGACCATACTGGCGGACATTCTCCTTAAGAAGAGTTCCTTTGAGCACGCGGACTATTTTGTTGCGGGATTGCTCCTCTACGCCTCGGTGGCGGTGCCCGTCGCCCTTGCGTTTCGCATGACAGAGTTCGGCTGGCTGTTCATCATCTGGGAAGCCGTCACTGTGATCTTGGGTCTGCTGGCAGCGAGCCTGTTTTTCGGAGAGGCACTGAACTCACAGAAGGTCATCGCCCTCATGCTTTCGGTCGCCGCAATTGCTCTAGCCTACGTGGAGTAAGACACGAGCTAGGAACGGGACTAC
>JBOHVJ010000107.1:0-10436 GCA_050735075.1 Binatia bacterium | reverse complement strand
CTCTAAAGACCCTCTGGATAACTTCTACTCGCTTCTGCTCTTCCATCGTCAGGACTATGGTTGTTTCCATACCCTGACATAATCACATGGCAGTTAACCCCTGACAGAATTACTTTGCTACTACAGGATGATTCCATGAAGTTGACATAACTGGTCCTTATCGGATAGTCTCGGCCACAAAATGGTAATCTGCGGCTAGACCGCAACCGGCGGTTTCCGAATAGAGAAGTTTGAGCGGGGAGAGTTATGGTACGGAGGCACCTATGCTGAGCAGAGAAGAAAATGAAAGGTTGACTCGCGTTGGGCCGGGAACTCCTGCAGGTGAACTCCTGCGACGCTATTGGCATCCAGTTGCCGTGGTCAAAGAGTTGACCGATGAGACCCCCACGAAGTTTGTCAGGATCCTCGGCGAAGACCTGATGCTCTTTAAAGACAAGAGCGGGCGGGCGGGGCTCTTAGCTGATCGCTGCTCGCACCGTGGCGCCTCTCTTCTTTATGGAAGGGTTGAAGAAAGAGGCATCGCCTGCGCCTATCACGGATGGGTTTACGATACTGAGGGCAATTGTCTGGAGTGTCCTGCAGAGCCTCCAGGGAGCAAGTTTCACTTAACCGTAAAGCATAGAGCCTACCCCGTGAGGAAGTTCATCGGGCTCTATTGGACCTATATGGGACCACCCCCACCTCCTCTGATTCCTAGGTATGACGTCTGGGTCAGAGACGATGGACGAAGGCAAATCGTCGTCTACCCCCGCTTGGATGCCAATTGGTTCCAGGCGATGGAAAACTCTGTGGATCCAGCCCATCTTCAAATCCTGCATCAGGATACGGCCAGCGCGGGCAGAAAGGCATCTAGTTCCACTCGAGGATTCATCGACGAGATAGCACGCCATGAGTTCTATGAAGTGTCCTACGGGATCATGAAGAAGCGCACTTATAAAAACGGCCGTCTCGACGAGCATCCCTTGATCTTCCCCAACATCCTAAGACAGGGGGATGCGACGCAGATTCGGGTTCCCATCGATGACACGCAAACCGAGATATTTTTCGTCCACTTTGTCCCTGGTGAAAAGCCAAACGGGCGCGGGGAGGAAGAAGATCCGGAAGTCTTCTTTCTTAAGCCCTTCAAGGATCCGCCCGAGGCTCTTCACCCCTTTACTCGCTTCACCACGGATATCGTCATCGCGCAGGACCATATGGCCTGGGAGACTCAAGGGCCGATAGCGGATCGGTCTCAAGAGCGCCTTGCCACTTCAGACCGCGGGATCGTAATGCTGCGGGAGATGATGAAAAGGGAGATGGAAAAAGTGCCAAGGGGGGTAGATCCCATTGGGGTCCTTCGGGATCCTGATCAGAATGTCATGATCGACACCAAGCTTACAGAATCGCTGCATGAGATGGAGTCGAGGCAGCAGCGGCAACATGTACAGAGGGTGATCCAGGAATTTGCCATCAAGCCCTAAAAAGCCCGAGGTTGCATGAAAGGAATAGCGTTCAGGTTTCCTTCACGCCTATTACTTTGAGGATCTCGAGGGCCTCGAGTGCGGGGGCATAATCGGGATCTATGGCCAGGGATTTTTTGAACTCTTCCCCGGCCTTTTCATACATCTTCTTTTTTAGATAGATTCTCCCCATGTTGAAGTGGGGAAACTGATAACAGCAATATCTCTTGGCGCGCATGGCCTTTTCCAGGTAGGGAATGGCCTCCTCATCTTTTCCCTGTTCGATTAGATAGACTCCGATGTCGTTATAAGGGTTGCCAAAATCGGGATCGATGCGAATCGCTTTTTCCGCCTCCTCAATCGCAAGCTTATGGTCCCCCATGTGGCTGTAAGTCCAACCCTTGTAAGTATAGGCCTCTGCCGTGGGTTGGATCTCTAGAGACTTTTCAAATAGCTGGATCGCCTCTTCGTATCGACCCATGAGGGTCAGCAGATAGCCCGTGTTGTAAAGCTGCTCAGCCCTCTGGCTCTTCTCTTTGGATTCTTCCTGTCCCGGAGCACTGCCTGCTCTCACTGGCAGTAAGAGAGATAGTGTAATAAGACAAACGGCGATCTTTCTTGGCTTTATCATTGGCCCGGTTTACATGATATATTCTAGCCTAATTTTGGTTCTTTTACATTACAATTTTGCGCAAGGTAGGGTTTGTGAGTTTAGAGGGAAGACTGATAGATAAGCTATCTCGCATTGTAGGCTCTGAGCAGGTCCTCACGGACCTCCAGGACTTAGACAGGGTCTCCCGGGACGCTTTGAGCGCCGGCAGGATTCACCCCCTGAGGCGACCCCATGCCTCGGCCCCATTGTGTATGGTTTTACCGGCATCGACAGCCGAGGTTCAAGAGGTAGTCCTTCTGGCCAACGAGGAGAAGGTGTCCATCATCCCTTATGGTGGTGGCTCTGGACTCATGGGTGGGGCGCTCTCCCTTCAGTCGGGAATCGTCTTGGATCTGAGAAGAATGAATAGCGTTTATGAAATAGACAAGGTTGCGCATACGGTTCGGGTTCAAGCGGGGTTGGTCCTTGAGTTTTTGGAAAAGAGGTTGAACGAAAATGGGCTGATTCTTGGTCATGATCCGTGGACCCTTCCTGTGGCTACGGTCGGCGGCGCCATATCCACGAACAGCTTGGGCTATCGCGGCGGCAAATACGGCTCTATGGGAGATCAGGTACTGGGGTTGGAAGCAGTCTTGCCTAATGGGGAGATCGTACGAACCAGATCGGTACCGAAATCCTCTACGGGAATCAGTCTCAAGCACCTCTTTATCGGCGGGGAAGGCTGTTTTGGGATTGTCACCGAAGCCACACTGAGAGTTTTTCCCGTCCCGGAAAGGTGTTCTCTCCATGGGTTTCTCTTTGCCTCCTTTGAGCAGGGGTTCGGCGCCATTCAAAGAATCTTTGACTTGGGCTTAAAACCGACTCTCGTTGACTTCGGCGATGAAGCTACCAAGGCCCATGGCGGAGCGATTCTCTATTTGGCTTTTGAGGGAACGAAGGAGGTGGTCGTGGCGGAGGAGAGGCTTGCTCTGGAGATAGGCGATGAAGCAGGGGGTAAGAGGCTACCCTTGGAAGAGGCGGAGAAGTTCTGGCGCGAGCGCCATGTCATTGCCTATCACTTCATGCGTAATCGCCGAAGCAGGAGAGAACGGAGCAGCGACGGGATCCTTAGAGATTGGATCCATGTCGCTTTGCCTGCCTCTCGTGTTTTGGAATTCCGAAAATCTGCGATCGAGATCATCGCCAAGCGCGGGGTGCGCTTGCAGGAGAGTGGCCTCTGGACCCAACCGGAGCTTTTTTCCATGCGATTAGCTGTCGAGGATGGACAGATCAAGCAGGCTCAATTGGTTCTCGAAGATACCGTTGATGAATTGCTCCGTCTAGTCCAGAAGATGGGCGGCTCTATGGAATACTGCCACGGCGTGGGAGTGAAGCTTGCGCCGCTCATGGCGGAAGAGCACGGCTACGGTCTCGAGGTCATGCGCCAGATCAAAAAAACCTTAGACCCCAATAACATTATGAACCCAGGAAAGATGGGACTTTAGGCCAGCACGACAGAGATAGAGACAGTGACAGAGACAGTGACAGAGACAGAGAATATCCGCTCTGTATCGAATCTCCGTCTCTGTCTACAAGTATCATTTCTTGCCAATGTTTCGGGAAAAGGATAATCTTTCTGACGCTATGGTCAAAGGCCATTCTTTGCTCTTGGCTCTTTTTCTTGTCCTAATGATTGGTTGCACGGCAACCCCCTACACAGGAAGACGCCAGCTCATGTTTGTTTCTGAGAGCCAGGAGGTAGGGTTGGGAGAAGATGCCTACCGTCATATTCTGCGCGATAGCGTTCTTTCGAACGATGCTGAGGCTTTGCGGATCGTACGTAAAGTTGGGGAGAGAATAGCCCGGGCTGCAAACAAACCTGACTATAAATGGGAATTTCGTGTCGTTAATGATCCAGAAATGGTTAATGCCTTTGCCGTGCCTGGAGGCAAGGTGGCTGTCTATACCGGTATCTTCCCCATTGCCCGTGACGAGGCAGGGTTAGCTGTTATCCTTGGCCATGAGGTGGCCCATGCCTTGTTGCGCCATGCCGGAGAAAGAATAAGTCAGACTCAGTTGCTAGGTGCTGGCCTGGCAATTGCGGGAGCCTCCGGTGTTAATCCTCAGTTGCTCCAGGCCCTTGGTTTGGGTGCCTCGGTGGGAGTGATTCTTCCGTTTGGCCGCTCTCAGGAATCGGAGGCAGATCATGTGGGTCTTATCCTTATGGCGAAGGCGGGTTACGACCCGAGGGTCTCCCTAGAGGTGTGGGAGCGGATGGAACGTAAGGAGCGTAGCGGACCTCCAGAGTTTCTCTCTACTCATCCAAGCTACGAAACCCGAACACAGCAGCTTAAGTCCTGGATCCCCGAGGCATTGACGTTCTATCACTCTGTGGACCGGGATTTGGAGGTGCTTCCCTCACCACAAGCCTTGGAGTCTCCAACAGCCCGGGCGGAAAGGGAATTGCTCAAGAGAATCCAAGCGGTGAATAAGCAGGCGGGAGATCCTCGGGGCGAAAGAGCGGTAGTGGAGGCCCTGGGTTATAGTCTGCGTGCAGATCCATCCTTGCTCTATCAGGAGAGGCAACAACTTCGCCTGGGTTACGGACAGTATGCTGCCTTACGAGCAGTTTCTTGGTTGGGGAGGGCGCCTCTAAGGCGAATAGTAACAGATTATGAAAGTGGTATTCCCTGGTCCGATCTTAGCGAAAGACACGGGAGTCGGTTGACCGATCTCATTTCGTGGATGGGTGAACTTCGGCGAACTGCCGGCTCCATTCAAAGTCAACTGCCCTCTCAACCATTTGCCCCGCGCCGCCTAAGATAAGGGTCTCGGGGCTCGAAACTTATTGCGCGTATAGCTTATCGATGAATCCGCTGTCGTCCACTTGTCTCAGATAGTGCATATCCCACAGAGACAAAGGGTTGACCTTCGCTGATTCCGGGTCCTGCCGTTTTGCCAGCTCGAAGACATTTTGTATTGCCGCCAGCCTGGGATAGGGCTTTTTTTCTAGGATTGCTGCTAGTTCCTTATAGACGTGCTCTACGATTTCTCGATCCCAGCCATCCTCGCTAAACTTCTTCTCCAGGATCGCAATGGTCTTCGTCTTTTGAGTCTTATAAAAGTGAATCCCCTGAGCAATTCCCTTTAGGACTCTCTCTACGATGTCGCTCTGTTTTTGGGCGAAAGTCCAGCTCGTAGAGATGGTGGTAAACCAGATCATTGGTTGAAACGGAATCTCAATGACCTTCAACCCGGCCCTCTTGGCCAGGAGATCCTCTGGCGGGGTTACCAGGGCAGCGTCGAACTCCCCTATCCGGACTCCTTCCCATGATCCCTTATCTTCGCTGCGCCATTTTTTCATTATAACGTCACCTCGGTCCACATCGAGTCCGTTCTCTCTAAGAAAGAGCCAATTGTTGAGCCCGGGATGCTGCCCTTTGTGGGCTACCATTTTTCCTTTGAGATCTCCTATTTTGTTAATCCCAGAGTCAGAGCGCACCACGAGCCGATGATAGTTGAGATTAAGGGTTTGGCCCACGTAGACCCAGGGGTCTCCCTTTAGTCTAGCGGCATAAGGCGAGAGGTGGTTGCCGCTGACAAATTCCACTTCTCCTTTGGCTACACCCCGATGGGCGTCTTGGGCACTGATGAAAAAGTCGTAATCGACCTCTAGACTGTGCTTCTCCCAACTTCCAGATTCGTGGACCACGTGCAGAAAGGCCAGGTGTCCGTCAGAGCGATAAGGAAATTTGATCTTATCCATGGCTCCCCCTTTAACCTTACTAAGATACCATTCCGCTATGCTTCCCATTTCGACTTTCGGATGTCAAGCTCTGAATGGCTTTGACAATAGTGGAAATTCCAGATAAATATTATCGTCGGAGCTCTAAAAGAGGAGTGAAAATAATAACGTTCAAATACTATATTCAGAATGGGAATTTCGTAAAAAGAAATGCACCCTTGAGGGTGCATTTCTTTTTTTATCTATGGGAGGTTTTGACTTGCGCGAGCAGATAGAGATCCTGGCCTCGCTTCAAGACGTGGACCGTGAGGTAAAGAAAAAAAGCGCTGCCAAGGGAGTGCTCTTGGCCGAGATTCAGAAGAGGGAAGAGGAGATACAGGCGAAGAGGGCCGAGAAGGCATTACTCCAAGATGAGTGGGCAGAAAGGGATAAGCTCAGACAAGAGAAGGAGCGCGTGTTGCAGGAGGAGGGTAGGAAGGCGATGGAAAAGCGGATGCGTATGAACCGCATCAAAAACTTGAAAGAGCTCCAAGCCCTACAGCGCGAGATCGATCAGATCAAGGAGAGTAACGCACAGTTGGAGGAAGAGTTGATCACGGTTTTAGAGGATCTTGAGGCGCGTGCAGCTTCGCTCAAAGAGAAAGAGGAGGAGCTAAAGAGGCTGGAGGAAGAATGGAGAGAGAAGCGGGGCGAGATGGAGACGCAAGTTCTCACGATTGAGCAAGCGGTCGCAGAGGCATCCACGCTTCGCCAGGCCATCGCCGCTCGGCTCAATGGAGATCTGATCGCGCGCTACGAACTCATTTTCTCCCGCCGCGGTGGTATGGCCGTAGTGGCGGTCTCCGAGGGAATCTGTCAGGGCTGTTATATGAACATCCCGCCCCAACTGTGGAATGAGATCATCCGGAGCGACAAACTGAACCTCTGCCCTAGCTGCCATCGGATACTCTACTACCGCCCTACGGTTCCGACCGACAAGCAGATCTAAACCCTATGGCGCGAGATCCCCGGGGGGAGTGGCTACTCATGGTGGATGGGGCGGCGCGCGGAAATCCGGGAGAGGCGGGGTGTGGTGCCATTATTTTTGATGAGACTGGTGTGGTGCTGAAGGAGCTCTCCCGCTACCTTGGGCATGCCACGAATAACGTCGCCGAGTATGAAGGGCTTCTTATGGGTCTCGAGGGGGTCCTAAGATTAGGGGGGAAGGTACTGCAAGTCCAGAGCGATTCCCAACTCCTGGTGCGTCATTTGAACGGCCTATACCGTGTCAAAGACGATAAGCTGCGAAGACTTTATCAGAAGGCATTGGGTTTGTTGCATCAGCTAGAGGCCTATCGTATCATCCATGTGGCGCGAGAGCAGAACAGGCTGGCAGACCAATTGGCCAACCGAGCCATTGACGAAGCGCTAAACAGGACTTCATCGGGCTAAAGTGGATCAAGCGATCGCTCCTCGATCCGCCGTAACGATGGCGGATGAGGGGAGAGGAAAGTCCGGACTCCAAAGGACAGGGTGGCCGCTAACGGCGGCCCCGAGCGATCGGGGGAAAGTGCCACAGAAAACATACCGCCCGCCAAGTTTCTTGGCGAGTAAGGGTGAAAAGGCGAGGTAAGAGCTCACCGGCCCACCAGCAATGGTAGGCGCCAGGTAAACCCCACCCGGAGCAAGACCAAATAGGAGGGTTGGGTGGTCCGCCCTGAGCCCTCGGGTAAGGTCGCAAAGACTCTATGAGCAATCATGGGGCAAGATGAATGATCGCTGTGGCTTTTCATAGAAGTCACCACAGAATCCGGCTTATCAATCCGCTTTAGCCCGTCATTTCCAATCCAGAAATTACCCCTCGGAGATCAATATATTGTGGTCATGAGTGGAATTCCGCTGCTTGATGTCAATATATTGTGCTAAGTCCAAGAAATTACCTAAAAAAAACTTAAAAGATTACCAATTTTTTTGTTGACAGATCAAAGGGAGGAGGCTATAAATCGCGCCTAAGTGGGATAAAGTGGGTTAAATTCCCATAAAATCCTATATTGATATGTTTCGTGGCAGCTTCGAGCATACCCTTGATGCAAAAGGGCGCCTAAGTATTCCCTCCAAATTTCGTGAGATCCTTCTCGGCAAAGGAGACGAACGACTTATTATAACGAACTTCGTCGTTGATTCCGTTAAGTGCTTGGATGTTTATCCCGTCGACGAGTGGCTTCGCTTCGAGGAAGAGATCAGAAAAAAGCCGAAGTTCGATCGTCGCGTGGTTCAGTTTCAGAACTATTATCTGAGCAGTGCCAGTGAGTGTGTCGTTGATAAACAGGGACGCATTCTTATCCCACCGGGGCTGCGTCAGTACGCCAATCTTAGGCGCGATGTTATTGTGGTGTCTGCGCTCGACAAATTTCGTGTTTGGGATAAGGAGGCTTGGAAAAAAATCTTTGCGGAGGCCGAGGAAAAATTGATGCAGGATCCTGATTTTCTTGGCGACTTGGGACTCTAAGTCTAAAAGCCCATCCGGTCTCTCATGAAGCTTGGTGGTAGGGAGGCCAAAGGAGGAGAGGAATGCTGCAACGAAAGATCATCCAGGATATCTCGGTGATTGATGTTAACGGCGATATCGATTTTCGAGAGATGATAAGGATCAAGGACGTCATCGGCTCCTTGATTGAAAAGGAAAGGATAAAAGTAGTCCTGAATCTTAAGGCTGTAGATCACATCAACTATCTGAGCATCGGGGTGTTAGTGGAGAGGCTGAGGATCCTGAGAAACTTGAATGGTGACTTGAAACTCGCGGGGATGAGTCCTTACTTAAGGGATATTTTCAAGGTCGTAGGGATGGATCAATTCTTTGAAGAATACACATCCTTAGAGGATGCGATTCAGAGTTTTGATGAGGATTGGGAAGGGGACGGGACATTTCATTAGTGGTTTATGCATGCGCCCGTGATGGTGCGGGAGGCGATCGAACTCCTGAAGCCCGAGGCGGATAAGAGGTACCTCGACGGGACCTTAGGTGACGGAGGGCACACAGAGCAACTTTTGGAACGAATCGGTCCGGATGGCAAGGTCCTTGGTCTGGACTGGGATGGGGAAGCGGTCACAGCGACCCGGCAGAGACTTCATAGATTCGGGGATCGCCTGGTGACTCGGTGTGCCAATTTCAAAAAGGCGAAAGAGATATTAGGGGAAGTCGGTTGGGACAAGGTGAGCGGGATCCTTCTTGATCTAGGGCTTTCCTCCCGCCATATCGAATCCCCTGATCGGGGATTCAGCTTCCAGACAGAGGCCAGGCTCGATATGCGTATGGATCGGCGCCAATCATTGGATGCTTACCAGGTGGTCAACACCTTTCCTGTGTCTGAGCTGGAACGTATACTTCGGGAATACGGTGAGGAGCCGGCCGCCCGTCGCATTGCCATAGCCATCGATGCCAAGCGCAAGCGAAAAATGATCGGGACTTGTAGAGAGCTGGCTCAGGTCGTAGAACGAGTTGTGGGGAAAAAGAGAGGCCGGGTTCATCCTGCGACCAGGACCTTTCAGGCTTTCAGGATCGCGGTAAATCGAGAGCTGGAAAACTTGGAGAATTTTCTCGAGAACGCCTATGAGTTGCTTTTCTCCAAGGGACGCATGGTGGTCATCTCTTTTCATTCTCTGGAGGATCGGCTGGTCAAGAGGGCCTTTCGGAAATGGCACCAGAGCTGTCTCTGTCCCCCCAAAACCCCTTTTTGTTGTTGTGGTTGGAGCCAGAAGGCTAGGCTGGTAACCTCTAGACCTCTCCTCCCCTCCCGGGAAGAGATTCAACGCAACCCCCGTGCCCGCTCGGCTAGGCTCCGGGCCGTGGAACGGCTTTGAGGAGCTCAAGGATGGCCACGGCCCTAGATAGAAGGACATGGGGGCTAGGCCTCCTGAAGAGGCAGCGGGTCGAGCGATTCGGTGAACAAAAGCGACATCGATTTTTATTCTTGACCTTCTCACTAGGTCTATGCTTGGTCGGCCTCGCCCTACTGCACGTCTGGCTCCGTCTGCAGGTGGTTCATCTGGGCTACGTCCTTTCTACGCTCAGTAAATTGCAGAGCCATCTCGAGCAGGAGAACCGGGAACTCAGGGTGGAGCTTGCAACCCTGACTTCGCCGCAGCGCTTAGAAGAGATGGCCCGAGCGCGCCTGGGGTTAAGAGAACCGGAAAAAGGTCAGGTGGTGATCTTGCCATGAAGCGGTCGTTCAGAGAGATCAAGTTCCGCCTGGCACTTGCCAGCGCCCTTTTTCTGCTGATGTTTTTAGCCGTCGGAGTTCGTGCCATTCAGCTCCAAATTTTCGAAGGAGAAAAGCTCAAGCGATTGGGTGAAAGACAGCATTTAAAAGAGTGGGTTCTTCTCCCAAAGCGCGGCACCATTCTAGATCGAGCCGGTGAGCCGTTGGCCCTCAGCTTGGAGGCGCAATCCGTTTACGCTAGGCCCCGACGTCTCAAAGAGCCAGAAACTGTTGCCCGCAGTCTAGCTCAGGCCTTGACTTTGGATCTAGCGGAGGTGCAGCAGAAGCTGAGGACGGAAAAGCCTTTTGTCTGGCTCAAACGCCAGATAACCCCAAGGGAGGCCGAAAAGGTAAAAGCCCTCAATCTGGACGGGGTGGGTATGCTCTACGAACCCAACAGGTACTATCCCCAAGGCCAGCTC
>JBOHVJ010000106.1:0-2027 GCA_050735075.1 Binatia bacterium | reverse complement strand
GGATCTTTCAAGATATTGTAGGCGAAGGGGAAAAGCTCAGGATCGAGCTGGTTGGTGTGCTGCTGCGATGAGGTGACAGGCCGGGCAAATTCATAGTTGAGAAATAGTCTCCCTCCGCCGGCTACGTGGGGTGAGATGGCCTCGAAGACCTGTCTATGGGATTCGTCTTCATTGAAGCCATGATAGACAAGGTCCCTGAGAAACCTCCCGCTTTGTGAGCGGCCCCAGGCGTAAGCCCTTTTGATGCCGGTCTTATCCTTGCCGAATGTTAGAGGATTCGGGGTACCAGCACTATCTTTCATCTCGTAGCGCAAGAAGGAGATCAAGTCGCGCACACCAGTAAAGCCCAATCCTAAAACCAAGGGGTTTTTAGCGGGGTAAATGAACTCGTAGATGTGGCCGGGCTTGAATCCTGAAAGGAGACAGAGATTTTTAGTGCTCGGCTTCATCTGAACCTTGCCCGTCTCTTTGTCCTTGTTGCACGACGCAAACTCCCACTCAGAGCTGGGAACCGGAGCGCGGGAGTCGTAGGATTTCTCTCGCACCGTGAGGGAGGCTTGAGATTTGTCCGTGGTCGCCGCCTCGTAACTCATCACCCGGTTGTCTGCGCTTAAAGGCTGGGACATAACTCCCTCCCGGGTGACCACTATTTCGGTACGGACAGTTTTAATGATCTCTTTGCCATTATTGCTTGCTACCGGCACCCCCATGATAAGGAAGTTCTCCCCTGACGTTAGATCCCCTTGCCATCCGGACCATACAATCGTGTAACCTTGACGCATCAGGAAAGCATTGCCCGCATGCTCGAGTGTGCTGGGATCATTGCTTTCCGGGGCATCGTTGAGAAACATTAGAATGCGTTTACTGCCGCGGTTAGGCGCGTCATAAAAGATCTTCCCGTTACCCCGGCTCATATCGACGGGTTTCAGGATATAGATGTCGGTCCAGTACTCGACCCGGCCTTTTTGATTTCTGGGAGCTTTGTCTAAGTTGACAAGGACTTTGTTCAGCGGGTTTTTAGGATCGACTTCTCCGTAAGCCTTGCCGACGAGCTTCTCATAGGCGCCAGTGACGGGGAATTCGTAGCCATTGGCAAAGGGCTCTCTCTTTTCTATGACGATTTTGGTGATCATGGAATGAGTGAGCTGGGGGATAAAAAGAAACAATGTCCATAAAAAGAGAACGTAATAAAACATTGGACCCACCTTTCGTTCCTCAAGGAAAGTTTCTGATAGGCCTTTTCTCCACGGCGTGAAGTCATATTTTCCGTCACGCAGATTCGCCGGCTTGTTAGGGAAAGCTTTACTAAGGTGGATGGCCTCTGTCAAGCTATTTGTATTCATTAAAGAGCAAAGCAGCGCCGACGGCGACGGCATTCTTACCAAGACGCGCGCGGCGTATTTTGCATGCCAAGCCGTGGGCCTTCATTGCTTCTTGAAGCCTCTGCGGAAACCCGCTGCGATCCATGACCCCGCCGCCAATCACTATGGCTTCCGGCTTGAAGGGCTTAAGCAAGGCGGCAAGTTTTTGTCCCAGAAAATTTGCCAGCTTTCTATTATCTTCTGTGTTGCGTATTCGCTGATATTCTCTTTCCCATCGTTCGGGATACTCAAACTTTTTTATCTTGATGATCTTCCCGTTCTTGCCATAGGATCTCCCGATCCCCGTCCCGATCGTAAGGGCAAATAGGCGCTTGGATCGACGCCCGGCTCCGCCGAGAAATTCGGCGCGGGCAAAACAGCGCGCATCGTTATCGACTCGTAAGGATGGAGTGCTGGGCCAGAGAGATCTAAAATTGAAATTTTGAATGTAAGGAATGTTGGGACTGAAGATTAAGGTGCTTCTTTCAACTATGCCGGCGGCGCCAACGCCAATTTTGCTAATAGGCTTTTGGCGACTAAGCCGGAAAGTGACCGCAACGATACTTTTTTTAAAATTGGTTTTATTCTTCGGCGTCGGAAATTCGCGTGCTTGAACCACCCTCTTGCCGTTCCACAAAACAGCGCGTATCTTTGTCCCTCCGATAT
>JBOHVJ010000105.1:0-3493 GCA_050735075.1 Binatia bacterium | reverse complement strand
CCCGCGGTGCAGTGCGAATGAAGATGGAGCGGCAGGGCAATGCGCGATTTGATCTTTTTGATAATGTCGTATGCCGCGTAGGGCGCCAGCATGCCGGCCATGTCCTTCAGACAAATGATTTGCACGCCCATGTCGGCAAGCTTCTCGGCCACGCGCAAAAAATAATCGGGCGAGTGAACCGGGCTTATCGTGTAACAAACCGTGCCCTCGACCAGCTTGCCGGTCTTGAGCCCCGCTTCGATGGCGGTTTTCATGTTGCGGATGTCGTTCATGGCATCGAAGATGCGGAAAACATCGATGCCGTTGGCGGCGGCGCGCCCGACGAACGCCTGAACAATGTCGTCGGGATAGTTGCGATAGCCGACCACGTTCTGGCCGCGCAAAAGCATTTGAAAGCGAGTTTTGGGCATGGCGGCGCGCAATTTGCGCAACCGGTCCCAGGGATCTTCTTTGAGGAAGCGCAAGGTCGCATCGAAGGTGGCGCCGCCCCAGGTCTCCAGCGACCAGTACCCGATGTCGTCGAGCTGGGCGGCGATCGGCAGCATGTCCTCGGTGCGCATGCGCGTCGCCACCAGGCACTGGTGCGCATCGCGCAATACAGTTTCCATAATCTCGATTTTTCCCGCCATGCTCCGATGCCTCCCTGTCAGCTACTCGTAAAAGTCGCCCTGCTTCTCTTCCAAACGGGCTTTTTCCTCGGGATCGACGACGTAAACCCCGTCGATTTGCTTGATCTTGGTGATGTCGTAAAAATATTCGGAGACCTCCTGGCCGTCATCAAATTCGTACATCTTGATGGCGTCCCACGGGCAGATCTTTTTGTCTAGCCGATCCTCGGACTCCGTCCCTATGAGCTGGAGCTGGAATTTCTTGGGCATTGCCTCCGGGTCGAGCGGTTTTTTGGAGCTGTTATAATACCTACCGGCATATTCGTAGTAGATCTCTCCGGTCTCCTTGTGCTGGTGGATCTTCGTTAGGTCATCGCTGTAGCACATCTGGCAGCCTATGCACTTGTCATTGTCTACCCATACCCGATATGGTTTTAAGCCCCCCTGAGGCACCTCCTCATAGAGCAAGTTGATACAGTTCTCCACGGGACAATGCACCTCACATAGCGGAGATCCTGCGCAGCTCGAACAGTTCTCATCCATCACGGCAACAAGAGCCGTACCTTTGCGTTTCTTTGTCGCCTCAACTGCCATGCGATTTTCTCCTTACCTTTCTATACCGGGAGTGCAGAAAGAAGGCGCCCCCGGCCAAAAGCAACACCCAATAATAACGCACAAGCTGAAGTTGACCCCATTCCAGCCAATAAACGAAATTGGGCGACTGTATTATGAGACTTTTTAAGGCCTTCTGAGCCCCAGTATAATCCCGAGCCTCTCTGAGCACCTGAGACAGACCGTAAAGGGCCCCCTGATCGTGGGGATTGCTCTTCAAGGCCTCTTCAAAATCGTTGCGGGCCTCGCCCCACTTCTTTTGCTGCATGTAAACCCATCCCCGATTGCTCCAGGCCTCACTGTAGTCCCGGCGCAGCTCTAGAGCCCTACCAAAGCTTTCAAGGGCCTTTTCCGAATCACCCTTCTTCCTGAAGGCCACACCGAGGTTATTGTGGGCCTCGGGGAAATCAGGTCTCAAATAAGCGACTCTAGCATATTCCTCGACGGCCGAGACGTAGTCCCTGTGCACCTCCAAATGAATCCATCCAAGAAGGGTTCTGGCCTCTATATGATCCGGGGCTAAGCTCAAAGCCCTCCTAACATGACTCTCCCCTGCTTGAACCTCACGCAACCTCAGCGAGACAATCCCCAAGAACAGATGGAGGTCCGGCTCCTTAGGATACTTCCTCAAGAGCCCCTCAAAGGCCCCCTTCGCCTCCATGGCCTTTCCTTCAGCCAAATATCTCTTACCTTGCTCCCACTGGCTTTCTTCGCGGAGCAAGGAGCTACTTTGCCCGTATGCGAGAGCAAAATTTAAGGCCACCGCAAGAGACAATCCCCAGGCCCTCAACATCTACTTCCACATCTCATTGGGGATCTCGTCCTTTTTCCCTTCCGCGGTAAGCTTGTCGTTCCGGTAGGCCTGTCTCAGGCCAATCCAAGAGAAAAAGAGGACTAGAAGAAGCATCCCGACAATAGGGATGTTATCGGGTTTGGTAACGATCTCCAAAAAGTTTTGTAAACCAGCAGGCTCTTCCATAAAACCTAACCACCTGTAATAGCAAGATTTTCGATAAATATTAGAATTCTTTGGTAATGTCAATGTGAGGTGGAGAATATTTTTACAATACGAGGGCATGCAATTTTTCGTCTAAACGTGTAAAATATCAACGAACTTGCTAGAGGAAGGAAATCAGAATGAAGATTCCCGTGCTTCTTGACATCGTTTCCATGTGGCTAAAGCGATGGATTCTAATTCAAATAGGTGTTTTGGTTGGGCTTCTCCTCGTTGCACCGCTGCCAACACAGGCATGCCCGCTGGTAATCAAGGTAGGCGCGAAGCAGAGTCTCCATGCGATGATGGGGGGTTACTGTCGGATTAATGGGACCCAAAATGCTCCCACACCGACCACCGGCTCCCAGGTACGGCGACGGGCCTTCGTCAGCAATAGTGACGGAGATAGCGTTTCCATCATTGACCGAGATACTTACCAAGTACTCAAGAGCCTCCGGGTGGGCGATTACCCCCACCATATGATAGTCTCGATGGACGGGCGTTACCTCTACGTTGGCAATACCCACTCCGACACCGTCTCGGCAATCGATCTGGCGACTGAAAGCATTGTAAAGAACATTCCCCTCCTTGACCCGTATAACCTCTACTACACTCCAGACCAGAAGCTCCTTGTGACGACCTGCACCCGCCTGGGCCGGGTCGAGGTTCACGGCATCGATGAATGGAGCCAGATAGGCGAGGCCAAGGGATGGAAAAAACTGGCGCAGATCCCGACAGGCAAGGACCCAAACCACTTCGCGTTCAGCCCGAACGGACGCTACATGTATGTCAGCAATGAATACTCTCACCAGCTCTCGGTTATTGACCTCCAGGAGCGCAAACTCGTCCGGCAGGTTGATACGGGTCGTAGGCCGGTTGATGTCTCGCTTGCCCCTGGAGGAAAAGTCCTCTTCGTCGCCAACTATGGTGAAGGAAGGGTCACCGTCTATGATACCGAGAGTTTCAAAGAGCTGGACCGAATTCAGACCGGCGCCGGCGCCCATGGAATGGCCATGAGCACGGATGGAAAAACCCTCTTTGTCTCCAACCGGGATGCTGCAACCGTCTCAGTAGTAGATGTAGCCAGCCGAAAGGTGACACAAAATTTCAAGATTCCTCAGGGGCCAGACATGATGGAGGTAACACCTGACGGTAAGGAGCTTTGGGTCACCGGCCGATATGGAGCCAACGTTTACGTAGTCGATCTCGCCACCGGCAAAACCACCCACCGGATAAAAACCGGGGCCGCGCCGCACGGCATCGTTCTCATCGACCTGGC
>JBOHVJ010000104.1:0-2516 GCA_050735075.1 Binatia bacterium | reverse complement strand
GGTATGGCTCGCCCGAATCGCCGGGAAGATGGTTCATCACGTGTCCTATTTGACGGGCGCGGCACCGGGGAGTATCTCGGACCTCTAGCCTGCAATTTCGCCCGAGGGAAGTAACTAACATTTCGATTGGTTCCAACCGATCGCCCACGGGATCGCAGAAAATAGGCGCCTGGGCCTGAACTCCAGCTCCAGGTAAGCAAATCAACCTTTCCGCAAGCTTCCTGATCTATTGCCACGTCAAGGGTACACCGGTTTTGAGGGCTGAGTGTGATTAGATATATGGTGAACTTATGTGCGCTTTAACGCATGCGTGTTGGATCAAACAGTAATCAACCGCGGGCAGCCAACATTGTAATTAATTCTGCATGGCCCAATATTTAAGGGTATCGTCCAAGGTAAACGCTACCTGTTGTGGTTTTTGCTTGACATGTGTTGGTCTAACTGACAATATTTATTTAATGAAATATTCACCATATACGCTAACTAACGAGGCCAAATTCTTCTTGGAGCCAGCCTCGCCCGCTCAGCGTCAGTACGAAGCCTTGCGTACGTATTTCGTCGAAGAAGCTTCTACAGAAGAAGTATCCCGCAGGTTTGGCTATACGCCGGGCTCCTTCCGAGTTCTTTGTCACCATTTCCGCCGCGAGAAACCGGACTTCTTTCGGGAGTTGAAACGGGGGCCGCGCAGTCAGCCGAAGAAAGGGGCTGTACGAGAACTCATCATATCGATGCGCAAGCAAAATCTTTCAATTTATGACATCGAGCGCAGCTTGAAGAGCAAGGGGAGTCCGCTCAGTTGCACGGCCATTTGGGAGATCTTACGGGAAGAAGGCTTCTCACGACTCCCGCGGCGCGGGGACGAGGAACGTCCTGAGAGGGCCCGACCGGAAGCGGCCGAGGTGGCCGATCAACGCGAGTTCGTTTTGAACCCGCGCCGGTTTGAGACTCAACTCGGAGGTTTGTTCTTGTTCTTGCCCTTTCTCGCTCGCTGTGAATTTCCAGAACTGGTTCGGAAGGCTGGTTATCCAGGGTCAAGAATGATTCCGGCTACCCAAGCCCTATTGTCGTTGCTGGCCCTGAAGCTTTGCAGCCGAGAGCGCAAGAACCATGTGATGGATTTGGTCTTCGATGAGGGGATTGCGCTGTTCGCCGGGCTCAACGTTGTACCCAAGACGACTTACCTCTCCACCTACTCCGACAGCATCTCTCCCACGATGAATGCGAAGTTTCGAGCTGCTTGGGTCGGTGCGCTGAAGAAGGAGAAGTTTCTGGGCGGAGAGAGTTTCAATCTCGATTTCCATGCCATTCCGTTTTTTGGTGCGGACGAGTTTGTCGAACGGCATTACTTGTCGAAGCGTAGCCGGAGCCAGAAGTCCATTTTGGTTTTTCTGGCCCAAGAGGCGGACAGCCAAGTCATCTGCTACTCGTGCGCCGACCTGCTAAAGCGCGACCAGGCAGATCAGGTGATCCGTTTCGTCGAATTCTGGAAAGGAAGCTATGGCCGGCTTCCATCAGAACTCGTGTTCGACTCCAAGTTGACAACGTACAAGAATCTAAACCGCTTGAACCAAATGGGCATCATGTTCATGACACTGCGGCGCCGGTCACCAAAGTTGCTCCGGGAAATAGCCAATGCCCGCCGCTCTGCCTGGCGCACCATTCACTTGGACGTGCCGCACCGCATGTACCAGACACCGAAAGTCATTGACAGAACGATCGGGCTGCGGGACTACAAAGGTACACTTCGACAGCTATTCATCACGGATTTAGGCCATGAAGAGCCCACGATCCTGCTCACCAACGATTTAAAGAGCTCCGCTGCCAAGCGGATCACACGCTATGCGCAACGTATGTTGATCGAGAACAGCCTCGCAGAGTCGGTTGATTTCTTCCATTTGGATGCATTGAGTTCGGCGGTCCGGATCAAGGTGGATTTCGATGTCATACTGACAGAGATTGCCAGCGGGCTATACAGAATGTTGGCCCGTCTACTTCCGGGATTCGAGGCTGCACGAGCACGCCAGGTTTTTCGGCACTTCTTAGATACGCCAGCCCGCGTCGAGATCGGGGAATATCAAGTTGAGGTCACGCTTCCCAAAAGGGCGCACAATCCTCTACTGATCGCAGCAGGGTTCGGCGAGAAGACAACAACTGTTCCGTGGTGGTAGAACTACAGACTGGCCCTCAAATTTCGATAAGATATCCTGAACACGAGGGTAAACTGTTAGTCGCTTCCTTCGGGCGAAATTGCAGGCTAGGCTTGCAGGAGGCGATCGCGCGGATTATCGGCTATGCGGTGATCGTCATCGGCACCATGGTGGGGTTGCAGACACTCGGCGTTGAACTAACGTCGCTGACCGTATTGGCTGGTGCGTTGGGCGTTGGTCTTGGGTTTGGACTACGCAACGTTATCGAGAACTTCGTCAGCGGCTTGATCATTCTGGGAGAGCGGCCCATCCAGTTGGGTCATCGGATTGAGGTTGGGGATGCCGTGGGGAGAGTGGTGCAGATTGGTG
>JBOHVJ010000103.1:0-14125 GCA_050735075.1 Binatia bacterium | reverse complement strand
GGTTACCTTTTTCAAGGTCGCTTTGGTTCCTGCGTTCTAGATGAGAAACACCTTCTTGCAGCCGCCCGCTACGTAGAGCTCAACCCCGTCCACGCTGGTCTGGTGAAGAAAGCCGAAGAGTATCCGTGGTCAAGCGCTCGGTTTCATCTTGGATTAACCACCACGGATGCTCTGGTAAAGGATAGAAACCTACTAGGACTCGTAGACAACTGGCCCGAATATCTCGACAACGATGACGAGCAAGCTCAACACAAGCTTTTGAGAGCCATCCGATCAGGTAGGCCAGCAGGAAACGAGCATTTTGTAAAGTTGGTTGAGAAATTGACCCAACGTGACTTGAGCTTGAGAAAAGTAGGACGACCGACCGTAAGGGTATCGTGAAATTAGTATTATGTCCCCGGAATCCGTCCCAAACTGCAATACGTGATCGTTCCGCATCACGAGGGAGATTCCTCTGGGGCGGTAAACGAATGGCTCCGAGTGGCTCCCGACGCGCAGGCTCTTTGTTCGGAGCTGTGTGCCGTTTTGTCGCTGCGTGATTTCTGCGACAAAGAACCGCGAGTCGTGGCTGATGGCGAGGTAGTCGATCTCGGAAGCCATCGTCTGCGCTTCGTGATCACCCCCATGGTGAATCAATGGGACAGCCTCATGGTCTACGAAGAAACGACTGGGACCCTTTTTCCTAACGATTTGTTCTCGTCGCTAGGCACGGACATTACGACCGGAGAGGATCAATCTCTGGTTGCGCTGAAGACCGCGCAGGAACTTGGCTACCAGGCGAATGATCGCGCAAGTCTGGTACGCGCCCTAGATAAGATTGGCCAACTCAACATCAGCGTCGTTGCCCCGATGCCCGGTCCGGCGATAACTGCACACATCGACAAGCTCATCAGGACGTTCCGCGAGAATACCCTCAGCGTGTGAGGGTGAGAACTATTGATGAGAAATAGGGACAGGCTAAATCATGTCACGAGAGATTTTCTGAAACGCCACGGTGCAAGCTCAGCTTAAAATCCCTTCCGCCTGCCACTTGGCAATCGTAGCCTCGTCGTATCCGAGCAGATCGCGCAGGATCTCATCAGTGTTAGCACCGAGGCGCGCCGGAAGAGATAGAGGCTCATCAACCATCCCGCTGAATTGAAGCGCGCTGCGCGGAACCTCGAACGGTCCGATGGGCGAGTTGGTGAAACGCTCGAAGTAGCTTCGATGGCGGAGCTGCGGGTCCTTCACAAGGTCTGCACCGGTCTGGACTACTCCCGCAGGAACCTTTTCAGCCTGGAGCGCCTGCATAACTTCCTCCGCGGATCGTGATTGGGTCCAGGTTTCGACGATCTTATCCAGCTCGGACGCGTGCTCCGAACGCGCATCTGGATCGGAAAAGCGCGGGTCCACTATCAGCTCTTCTCGGCCCATAACTCGGCAGAACCGCTTCCACTCCTCATCGGTCCTGACCGAGATCACGCACCATCGATCCTCGCCCTCACAGCGATAGCAACCATGGGGAGAAGCTGTACGGTCTCGGTTGCCCCGGGGCTCAGGATCTCTTTGATTCACAGTCGTCTCTAGATAACTCACGCCTAGCGTGTAGGCGGTAGCCTCGACTTGGGCGAGGTCGATTGAGGCTCCCTTGCCGGTCAAGCGCTGATGGAGCAATGCCGCCACCATCACTGCAGGAGCCAAGATGAAGCCCAAATGGTCTGGATATACTCCCTGGTTGCCTATCGGCCGAGGCTGGCCCGGATGGTTCCAGAGATAGGTCATACCTGTGAAGGCATTGAGGTTGAAGCCCCAGGTGCCATACCAGCTTTTCGGTCCCTTCTCCCCTAGCCCGGGCATCTTGAGGATAATAATTCGCTCATTGGCTTTCCTCAGCTCCTCATCGCCAAGGCCGAGGCGATTGAGAACGCCGGGCCGAAAGTTCACCAATACAGCATCCGACTTCGTCGCGAGTTCCTTAATAATCCGCGCCCCCACGGGGTGCTTGAGATTGACCGTGAGTGATCGGATCCCGAGGTTGCACTCGATAAAACGGGGTGCCGCATCCACATCCTCAGTCTGCCCGTAATGGCGGAAGGTATCGAGCCCGCCGCTCAAGGACTCCACCTTGATCACATCCGCCCCGAACTGCGCCAAAAGACGTCCTGCGTAAGGACCCGCATACCCAGTGGTAAAGGCGATAATCCTCACGCCTTCCAGTATTCGGTTAGTGCTAAACACAGAAGCGCGTCCGGCTCAATTCAAAATGCAAAGTGCAAATTGAAAAGTTAAAATTTTGTATTCTGCAATTTGCAATTTACACTTTGCATTCGTTAGATAACTCCTTGCGCCGCCAGAAGCTCAAGCTCCTTCTCATCAAGACCCAATTCGCTGCCGTAGATCTCCGAGTTATGCTGACCCAGCAAGGGCGGCGGCCCCGGACTTTTCCGCTCCCCCTCAACCGAAAACGGCGCACCAGGTTGATGGTAAGAACCGAGTACCGGATGCTCCACTGTGCCGAATAACCCACGTTCCTGGATATGGGGATCGCGCAAGAAGTCGCTCGTTGAGTTTACTGGAAGAGCGGGAAGTCCATGCTTCTGAAACAAATGCGAAAGCTTGTCTTTCGAGTAGCGCAACGTGAAGGTTTCCACCAGTTCGTTTATCCGATCGGCATTTCTGCGCCGCTCCATGTTGAGCTGAAGCTTGGGGTCGTCCAGCTCAGGTGGATGATCCTTCCACATCTCGAGGAATATCGGCCAATGGCGTTGAGTCACAAAAAGCGAGATATAACCGTCTTTACAAGGAAAGAGATTGGCCGGAGCGACATGCTGGTGCTGGCTCCCTGCGCGCTTCATGACCCTTCCCTCAGCGGAATAGGTGAAGGCAACGTGTTCGTGAAGGGCAAGACTGGCCTGAATCGACGTGTCAATATGGACGCCTATCCCCTTCTCCTCTCGTTGCCAGAGCGCTAGCATGACGCCGTAAGCCGCGTAGATGCCCGCGTAGTAGTAGGATTGGGTTTCAGGAGGCATGCAAGGGGGAAGGTTAGGATCTCCGCTGATATAGAGGAGGCCGCCCATGGCGGTTGTGACGATATCGGGAGCAAGGTAGTCCCGGTATGGGCCAGTCTGTCCGAATCCTGAGATCGAGACCAAGATGAGCTTGGGCCGACGCTCTTTAAGAACCTCATAGCCAAGATTCGCTTTTTCTAAGAAGCCTGGCTCATAACTTTCCAACACTACGTCTGCTCGCTGCACCAGATCAATAAAAAGAGCGCGACCTTCAGGCTTTGTAAGGTCGAGCGTAACTCCCCGTTTTCCTGAATTGAGGTAGGCAAACCGAAGGCTTCCCTCGCGATCGGCATGTCCGCGTGCAAAGGGAGGCTCTGCGCGCAAGGGATCTCCACCAGGAGGCTCTACTTTGATTACCTCCATGCCGAAGTCGCTGAGCAACTTCCCACAGAAGGCCCCCATCGCCGAGCTGAGGTCGAGGACGCGAAAGGCTGACAGAAGAGAAGCCAACCGACCTTCCATTACTGTGGCTTGTGGGCTTTTAAGAGGTTCTGTGCGAGCCGCCAGCGAAGGACTTCTGTAGCTCCCTCAGTGATCCTGATGCTTCTCACCTGCCGATACCACCACTCCAGAGGCAAGTCCTTGGTTAGTCCTACACCGCCGTGAACTTGAATCGATCTATCCACGACTCGCCCGACCATCTCCGTGGCCATCACCTTGACCATGTAGGAGAGATTGCGCACGTCCTCGCCCTGGTCTTGGCGCCACGCGCATTCGTAGACCATCAGCCGGCAGGCGTGCAGCTCCATCGCTGAGTCTGCGACCATGAACTGCACTGCCTGTCGGTCGGCGAGCGGTCGCCCAAATGTGACACGGTGATGACTGTAATCCATCATCATCTCCAGCGCACGTCCGGCTATTCCCAAACAACGCGCTCCGTGTCCTCGAATGCGGCCTTCTGAAATCCACTTTTGCGCGAGCGAAAAACCTTCACCTTCCTTGCCTATCACATTGGCCGCGGGAACCTTGACATTCTCGAAAACGATCTGCCAGGGCGCATCACCCATCATGGTCGGCCACTGGCGCTCCAGGATCACGCCGGGACTTTTCATGTCCACAACGAAACAGGTAATCCCTCCACGTGCCCGTTTTTCCGGATCCGTAACTGCCATCACCTGTCCATAATCTGCGTGGCCGGCTCCCGTGATAAAGCGCTTGGTTCCATTTAGGATGTAGGTGTCTCCATCGCGTATCGCCCTGGTGCGCATGCCGGCCGGATCGCTGCCGGCATCTGGCTCCGTCTGGGCGAAGCAGAATTTGATCTCTCCTCTGAGCACAGGAAAAAGGAACCGCTGCTTTTGTTCTTCATTACAGTGGAACAACACTGGCCTTACTTCCGGTCCGAATATTTCATTGTTGCGGAATGGAACAGCAACGGTTCGAAACAGTTCCTCAGCGATGACGCAACGGGGGAGCAGATCGAGACCGGCCCCGCCGTATTCCTGCGGGACATCAAGCATCCACAAGCCTATGGCCTTTGCCTTCTCTTGGACTGGCTTCAGTAGGCGCTCAGGCATCTCCTCCCCTTCCGGACGGTATTCGCGCTCGAGCGGTATCAGCTCCTTGTCCACAAAGCGCCTGACGGTGTTCTTGAGTATCTGCAGTTCTTCAGACAAATTGAAATCCATCCTCTTACTCCGCTTTCGATTTTAGATTTACTGTCTCTATCTCTGTCTTTTATCCCTTACGTTTACTATACGCTGCAAACCCGGGACGATAGGTTTTGTCATCGAGGAACTGTTTCGTGCCTTCATCGCGGCCTCGCAATGGATCCGTAGCGCGCAGGGCTGCGCCCTTCGCCGCCATGTACTCTTCAGCCTGCCAGTAGTCCATGGTCCGGCATGTCTTATACACCTCTTTCGCTGCGCGCAGTGTGTAGGGATTCTTCTCCATGAGTTTGTTCGCCAGCTTGATCGTCTCCTCCCTTAATTTCGCGCGCGGAACGGCAAAATTCACGAGTTTCATCTCCGCCGCTTTTTTCCCGTCAAAGGTATCGCCTGTCATGATGTAGTACATGGCATCCCGGTAGCACATAGCATCGACCAGCACGCGGCTCACCAGCCCGCCTGGGAAGATGCCCCAGTTCACTTCGCTCAACCCAAAGACCGCGTCCTCGGCAGCGATCGCGAAATCGCAAGCGATGAGCGGCGTAAAAGCCCCCCCAAAGCAGTAGCCGTTAACCATGGCAATAGTGGGTTTGGGAAAAGTAAAAAGCCGCCGCCAGCGCCATTCTTGGGAGGCCCATCCGGCCCGGCGCCGCTCTGCCGGATTGTTATCCAGCGCCCGGAAAAAATCCCTTAAGTCCTGCCCCGCGCACCAGCTATCTCCTGCGCCGGTCAGGATCATAACCTGGGTCTCATTGTCTATCTCTAGCTCCGAGATCGCATCGAGCATGTCATAGTGAAGCTGCGGGCTCATCGCATTGCGCTTCTCCGGCCGATTCAGTGTCACCCAGGTAATCCCATTCTCTTTCTCGACCTTGACGGTCTGATAATTCTTTGTCGCCATTGATTTTTACCTCCATTAATAAATTTTGATCAAGAGCATATTGGAGCAGCAAATCAGATGTCAAGCGGCTATACTCGTCCACACCGTGTAAGACAGATAATGTCTTCCCAAGAACCTGGAAACCGAGGGGAGTAAGGACTGGTGGCAGCGGACGAATCGAGTTCAAAACGCTCGAGACGTTCAATGCGTTCAAGACGTTTTGAACGATTTGAACCACTTGAACGGCTTAAACCACTGTCGGTAGGCCCATAGGCTGCCTAAACCTTAGCGAGCACTTCTTTTGCTAACCAGTCCATTCGCTCCAGGGTTTGCGTTGGATCGGGCGTTCGCACGTCGAGGATCAGATGGTCCACGCCCACTTTGGCATATTCCCGGATGTCCGAAGCCAGCTCCTCAGCATTTCCGATAAATCTTCTTCTTCGGCCGGGTGTGCTTTCACGGCCAGGATCAAAAAGCGAAGCCTTAAACGCAACGCAGATCTCTTTCGGATTTCTTCCTGCGGCTTGAGCATATCGCGTTAGGGTATCCAGGCTCTTTGCCAAGTCCTCAGGCTCTAAAGGTATGGTGGGCACTCCTCCAATAGGATGCCAGCCGTCTCCTAATTCTGCTGCGCGCCGCAAGGCCTGCTTGCTGTGACCTCCGATCCAAATCGGAATGTGGGGTTTTTGAACTGGCTTCGGCAAAAAGGTCAAGTCAGAGAACTTGTAATAGGTCCCGCAAAAAGACGGATCGTCTTTGGTCCAAAGCTCTTTAAATACTCTAATGGTCTCATCGGTTACACGGCCACGGTCCTCGAATGGCGGAGACGCGAGCGCCTCAAACTCTTCCTTCATCCAACCAACTCCCAATCCAGCGATCACTCTACCTTGCGAAAGGACATCAAGGGTTGCCAGCATCTTTGCGGTGATGACAGGATTGCGATAGGGGGCAATCATAACGCTAGTGACGAAGCGAATGCGTTGAGTGACCCCGGCAAGAAAGGCCATAGTCGTGAGTGTTTCGAGGTGATAACCGGCTCCGGGATATTGGCCGGACAGGGTGTAGGGATAAGGCGAAGATACGTTTTGGGGTATGACGATATGGTCAGCGACGGTGACGCAGAAAAAACCCAGAGTCTCAGCCTGCCGCACGAACCGGATCAAGTCTTCCGGATTCACACCCGGGCTAGAAGCAGGCAGATGGACCCCATACTTCACAATACGATGTTTAGCTACGCGGCGAAAAATTTTCCGGGAATGACAACAGGCTCAACGTGCTTGTTCTCAGCCGACTGCGATGAGATCGCACGGCCATCAGGGCCGAGGCGGGTCCCTTCGACACTCTTAGGCCTCGTCCCCGAGCCAACGCGCAGGACCATCAGATTGCCCGGACCGGTGTTCAGGTAACGATAGGTAGTCCCCTTGGGTAGCATAATGCCCTGGTAGGGCTTCAGGACGGTCTCGTTTCCTTCGTCATCGAAGAATGTTACCTCGCCCTCGAGAACGATGAAGGCGTGGTCCTCTTGGGTGTGCATGTGCAGGGCGTTCTCGCCGCCCTCGGCGTTGATCTTGGTGTGAATCCACAAGCCGTCGGTCTCCGCCACAAGCGAGGTGATCCGGCCCTTGGAAAGATAGGGGGTCTTTAGCGAGAAGACTTCGGCCTTCGGTTTCGTTTGAGTCTTGGCTTGCGTATTTGTCTGCATCGTCAGCTCCTTTATTAGTTCGTCCACTTAAACTATGCTTTAACATGCGCCAGTGCAGTTTGGGTGTCCATTTCATAAATCCTCGCTTCCTGGATGATCTCTTTTACGCCATTTTGGCGCCTCTGTCCAGGATCTGGTGTGTGGATCGAGATTCAGATCTCTTGAACCATTTCCCTTGACACTTTCCAGAATGAGAAAGACAATAGCGTCAAAGGAGGATCTGCATATGCCGAGGGTCGAACGGACTCCTATCTTCACACCGGGCGAGGCCATAGAGCATTTACGCCAGGCGGTGCATAAGAGGGCGGGTAATTTCTACGCTATGTATTCCAGCGTGCTTGGCGGCATTGTTACGGACCCGGCTCTAATGGTCCTACCGCTCGACGATCACATGGTCCACCGAGGGCATGCCGTCTTTGATACGGCGACATTGGCGCATGGCATGCTATACCAGCTCGATCAGCACCTGGAGCGCTTCCTGCGCTCCGCGGAGATGGCGCGCATCCCCCTCCCCTTTCCGCTCGAACAGTTGCGCCAGATCATTATCGACACAGCAGCGGCCAGTGGTCGCCGAGATGGCTCGGTCCGCTACTGGCTTTCTGCCGGACCCGGCGGCTTTGCCCTGGGGCCCACCGAGTGCATGGGCAGTAGCTTTTACGTCATCATCTTCGGGGCTGAGACCTACCCAGAATCCTACTATACTCAGGGAGTCAAAGTGGTGACCAGTAGGGTGCCCATCAAGCCGCCATTTTTTGCGCGGGTCAAATCGACCAACTATTTGCCCAATGTGCTGGTCGTGCTTGAAGCCAAAGACCGCGGGGCCGACAACGGCATCTTTATCGACGAGCGCGGCATGGTGGCGGAAAGTTCCAATATGAATGTGGCCTTTGTCACTAAGGATCGCGTGTTCCGTCATCCCCCCTTTGATGCCATCCTATCCGGGATTACTGTCCTCCGCATCTTTCAGCTAGCGCGGCGCCTGGTAGGACGGGGTGAACTGCGGGACATCGTGATTGCCGATGTTTCCGTAGAAGAGGGGCGCGCGGCCGCGGAGATGATGCTGATCGGCAGCTCGATCAAGGTAGCGCCGGTGACCCAATGGGATGGGAAGGCGATCGGTGACGGCAAGCCTGGTCCCATCGCCAAAAAGCTGCTCGAACTATGGCACGAGGATGTCAGAAGCGCTGCAGACCAACTGGTGCCAGTCCCCTATCCTGAAGGCAGCGCTGAATAATCCGGATTAGGTAGATTATTTTTTTACCTGGTCAATAAATTGCCTGATAAAATCTAAGAGCTCGGGAGACGTCTGCTGTACCTTTTGGTAAAGCCTCTCCCCTTCTTCTCCAACTTCAAATCTAGGGTGGAATTTCATAACCTTCTGGGCGTCCGCGAGAAAGCCTTCGTCCCGTGATAGAGAGGTGATCGCTTGCTTAAGAGCGGAGAGAGCCTCCGGCGGTGAGCCGGGGGGTAGCAAGACTACCCGGCTCATATTGGTGCTCGAAATATTGATCGCCTTCAGCGCCTCATACTTGATTCCGGAAGGCGGTTTGCCGAAAACTTGCCTGTATAGGTGCGTGAAAGAAGGAAGCTCGGGGACATCCGGGCTATTTTTTACTTCACCATCCGGAGAGACAAGGTCGTTATAGTAGATAGCAGTAACCACGCCAGTTTTAACCATGTTAGGCTCGACCATGGATCGGTAGGACGGAAGCGTTTCATCATGGTACTGCACTTCATTGCGCTGCACCGCCAGTCTCGCTTCGGAGCTTGAGTTGTAGCCAGTTACATAGTCGTATTTCAGGCCTAGGAGATCGAAGGAGAGCCGAAAGCGCACATCCTTGGAACTGTCGAAGCTCAGGCCTCCAGCCTTAAATTTCTGGGCCTTAACAATATCTGCCGGCTTTTTGATACCAGGAGGAACGTCGGAACGGATGTAGCAGACTGTAATTCCCTGGAGCGATGCGATAAAGGGGTATTTAGCCAGGTCAACGCGTAGCGCCGGATTCTTTAACTGTTGGTGAAAAAGGGGACCGGTAAAGTAACCCATGGTGAGACCGTCAGGCTTGGCGACTTCCCCCAAGAAGTTTACGCCTATGATCCCACCGGCACCCGGCATATTTTGCACGATGATGCTCGGCTGTCCCGGAATATGCTTAGCCAGGTGGCGCGCTATGATCCTTCCCTCGACATCGGTCGGGCCTCCCGCCGCGAAGTTGATTATAAATGTTAGGCTCTTCCCCTGGTAAAAGGGCTTTTCTGCCGCCAATCCTTTGACTGCTAAACTAGCAAAAAGAACGACCCCAAAAATAAAAGCGCATAAGCGCCGACGATTTTCCTTCATTTGCCTTCTCCTTTCATGGGAAATAGATGTCACGCACATTTGAACAAGTCCTTCAGCCTTTCATTCCATGGAAAATGGATTGATGGAGTTTTGGAGTAATGGACCTTCCCAACATTCAGTACTCCAGTACTCCGGTACTCCAATACTCCAAATCTCTTCAAATGTCATGACTACTCCTACTGCTTTCTGCTCACTGTTGCTCTCGCCTCACGCCTTCCGCCTCACCTGATCACTTTATCCGCCCGCACAAGCAGGTTAGGCGGAATCGTCAGGCCGATCTGCTTCGCGGTTTTCAGGTTGATCACCAACTCAAACTTCATCGGCTGCTCCACAGGGAGGTCTGCCGGCTTGGTCCCCTTCAGTATCTTGTCCACATAAGTGGCGGCACGCCGGGCCAAATCGGTATAGCTCGCGCCGTAGGTCATAAGCCCCCCCTCTTCCACATATTCTGGCCTGTTGTATATCGCCGGCAGCCGGTTCTTTGCCGCGAGGTCCACTATCCGTCTTCGGTGAGTGAAGCTGACGGGATCGCCTAGTATCATGACAGCGCCAGCACGTCCTTTGGTTGCGGCTTGGAAGGCGCCATCAAAATCGTCGAGACTTCGAACCTCCAGGGGTTGTAGCTTCAATCCTAACGATTGGGCTGCGACCTCCGTTCCTTTCAATATCTTTGCAGAACCTGGATTGGGAGGATTCCAGAGTATGGCCACCCGTGTGGCCTTGGGAAGGACCTCCTTCAGCAGCTCCAGTCGTTTTCCGCTTATCTCTGGAGAAAGGGTTGACAATCCAGTAATGTTCCCTCCAGGCCGCGCAAGGCTGGCGACAAACCCCGAGGCGACGGGATCGCTGTCCTGAGCCATGACAATGGGGATCGTGTTCGTCGCCTCCTTGGCAGCACGGGTGTCTGTCGGACCAGCCGTGACCATAACATCAACCTTTAGACGGACCAACTCAGCGGCGTTGTGGGGAACCTGATCAGGCTTCCCTTCCGCATATCGCCACTCGATGACGATGTTCTGCCCCTCAATGTAACCCAATTCACGCAGGCCTTGGCGAAATGCCTCGTCCCGCGGTTGGGGCCTAGAGGCGGAGAGAAATCCTATCCGCGAAACTTTCTTCGGCTGCTGCGCTTCGGCTGGAAAGTTAAGAGCCAAGAGCATAGCGCCGAGAGCCAGGCCAATGATTCTTTTACTCATTCATCCCTCCATCCAAAACCATTATCTGAGGTCCTTGACACAGGTAGCTACCGGAGGCTACATTATCGTTGATGAGAGCTGTAGGGTTAAAAGTCCTTAAAAACAAGCTCAGCGAGTATGTCCGCCTTGCCGCGAGCGGAGAAACCGTATTGGTCACCGACCGTGATCGCGTGGTCGCCGAATTAGCGCCTCCCCAGAAGAACCGGAGCCCGCTCCTCGCCGATGCCTTGCTTGCGGAAGCTGTGCGCCAAGGCTGGATAACCCCTCCCACGCTGCCATCTGCAGGACCCCCACCGCGCAAGCCGGTCATGTCCTTCCGCGACCTGCTTCGTGAACTGGAGCAAGACCGGAGCGAGCGGTGATCTATCTTGACGCCTCGGTTGCCCTTGCTCACCTTCTGGCGGAAGACCGGGTGCCACCCCAGCGGCTTTGGCAGGAAGATCTGATCTCCAGCCGTCTGCTTGAATATGAAATTTGGACCCGGATTCATGCGCGCAAACTTACCCGATCACATGCAGATGAGGTGCGTTCCCTCCTTAGCCGCGTCGCCCTTATTGAGCTCTCCCCGCCGGTACTCGTAAGGGCCTTGGAACCTTTCCCAAAGCCAGTCCGCACCCTGGATGCCCTCCATTTGGCATCTATGGAGTTCCTCCGAAAACAGGGGCAGCGCACTTCTGTCGCGAGCTACGATGGCCGACTTCTTCAAGCGGCCCGCGCCCTTCGGATTCCAATCTACAAACTCTAGCCATTTTAGATTTTGGATTGTCGGGGAACGGAATCAATCTTTTGTTCATGGTTTCTCCTGCTCTAGAATCGAAACCCGGTAAACTAAAATTTCTACTATTGCCTAGTGCCTACTGCCTTTTGCCATATATCTTTTTCAATGGATAGCAAATATCTCCCTGAACTCTTTCGCATAGCGACCATAATTCTTCGCTATCTTTTCCCAATCCATCTCTAAGAGTTTGACCTTCGCAGCCCTGGGGACAGGTTGCTCCACATCGGTTCGAGAGGGATTGCGATGCAACAGGCGGAGAATCTCCTGACCTTCGCGCGAGAGGATGAAGTCGATAAAGACCCTGGCAGCATGCGGATGCGGGGCGTTTTTGGGCAGCGTCACCGACACGGGTGGATTGGGCGCTATGGGTTCGATGGCATGCCATTCCACGGGGGCCCCTTGGCTTTTAAGAGTTTCCGCCAGATGAACCCGGATCGTAGGGGCCAGGGCAAACTCTCCAGCAGCTATAAGCTGGGCAAGTAACGTGTGTCCACGCCGGATGAGCGGCTTTTGCGCCGCGACCTTTCGCATGAAATCTTTGCCCTTCTCCTCACCCATTAAGTGAAGAAGGAAGGCGTACCAATTGATGTCCTCTTCTTCGAGGCCGATGCTGCCTTTCCATCTGGGATTTAACAGTTCATCCCATCGCCTGGGCACGTCTTTTGGAGAGACCAATTTGGTATTGTACGTGAGCGACTCCAGGTTCCAGTAGATCCCGGTCCAGAAACCGTCGCGATCTCTCAGGGCGCTATTGACTCTTTCCCGCTCCGAAGATCGATAAGCTGCAAGGTATCCTCCATCTTTTAAGAGCCAGGCTTGAAACCAGCTAATGATGTAAACATCGGCCAGGTTGCGGCCGGCCCTGACCTCAGTGATGATTTTCTGAAACAGCTTCTCTCCGGTGGCGCGGTAGGTCTCGACTTCCAGAAGAGGATACCGCTTACGGAACCCCTCGAGGATCTTCTGGGTATCAGGCACATTCGTGGTGTGATATAGGACGACCTTCTTTTCTTCCTGTGCCTTGGGCAGCCAATCCTGGGCAGAGAGTGGAAAAGGAGAAAATGAAACAGTAGCCAGAAGAATAGTTGCCAGTACGGAGTGACCGATTTTCTTACTCATGATTTTTACTTTCTCTGTCACTATCTCTGTCTCTGTCTGTGTCTCTGTCTGTTTGTCCTAATCCAAAATCCAAAATCGAAAAGCTAAAATTTTTTCTAACGCTGGTTCTCAGAGAGGCGTTTCATAAAGCCGGTTTTCTCAAGCTCGGCGATGAAGCTCGCATCCATGAACTCCTCGGCCTTATGCTTCCATACTTCAGGTCTTTGGACCGCGACGTATTCGTAGGTGGCTTGCAGGCCCTGGGTAATCGGGTAGGGGACGGATATGAAGTCTATCTTATAAATGTCGTATGATCCCTCCAGGAACTCGCGATCATCGGTCTTAAGGTATTTTCTGAGAATTTTGAGGCTAACTTCCTTATTTGCCTTCAAAAAATGAATGCCTTCAACATGGGCCTTGACCATTCGCATAACCGTGTCTCGATCCTGCTGGATGTGCCTGCGCCTAGTCACAACCGACATGGAGGGATAGGTCACCTCCTGCCTAAAATCCCACAGAAGGCTGAACCCTTGACGCTGCGCCTGAGCATCTGCGGGATAGTTGAGATCCGCGCCATCGACTCCTCCTGAGACCAGGGCCCCTAACCTTTCCGGCGTATTACCTATGGCGACCAGAATGACATCCCGTCCCGACTCCATCCCGTATTTTCTTATTACGTAGCGGTTGAGAAAATCTCCCAGGGAGCCAAAGCTTGACACGGCTAACCTTTTACCTTTGAGATCTTCCGGCCTTCTGATCCCCGGCCTAACCATCAACTTGCTCTGCACTCCAGGAACGGTGTGGGCGACGGTGACCAGATCCGCGCCGCCGAGGTTGGCGTTTATGACCGTGACAAGGGTTACAGGAGCGGCGAAGATGCTTCCGCCGATGAGAGCCTGAGAGGATTGTCCGGAGCCTCGAAGCAAAACCAAGTCCACATCTAAGCCGTGCTTCTCATAGATCTTGGTCTCTTTGGCCAGCCAGGGAATCCATTGCGAGGCAGAGAGAGAGGTAACGCCCCAGTAGATCTTCTTTAGCGCCTTGTCCTGTGCATGGCTAAAGCCGATGGAGTAGAAAATAACAGACAAAGCAAGAACCGCCGACAGAAAGGTCCGGAACGATATTTCAGTCACGTTTGTACCTCCTCAATTGTATTCTACTGTCCACTGCCTCTTCCATTTTTACTTTCGCCTTCATTGCTGTCCAAATTAACTACAAGCTTTCTCATCGGGAGTTGATTTTGCTGTGTTGTTTTGGAACCCTTGCAGCCTTTCAAAACGAGCCCCCTGAGCGACTTCCTTCCTTCCCTCTCCCTCGACGGGAGAGGGTCAAACCTTCTCCCGCAAGAGACTGTGTCGTAATTCCGTTCATGGTTCGACAGGCTCACCACGAACGGATGGTGACACTCCGAAATTCAAAGACTTAGCCGTTCGTCCTGAGGCTCTCGAAGGGCGGACGGCTAATTGCGACACA
>JBOHVJ010000102.1:0-12932 GCA_050735075.1 Binatia bacterium | reverse complement strand
GGATATGGCAGTGCAAAACGCGCGGCAGAGTTTCTTTGAGCGCCATGATCAGGAAAAAGAGAGAGAGCAGATGCTCCTGGAACTCCAGCAGAGGCTCAGGCTCAAGCACTATCCTCAGAGGATAGAGTGTTTTGATATTTCCAACATCCATGGCTCTAATGCCGTCGGCTCCATGGTCACTTTCTTCAACGGCGAGGCGGACAAGAAGCGCTACCGCCACTATCGCATCCGTACGGTAGACGCCACTTCAGGGGGAGACGACTTCGCCATGATGCTTGAGGTCCTCAAGCGGCGCTTTAGCCGGGGACTTCAGGAAGGGGACCTTCCGGACCTGGTGGTTGTCGACGGGGGAAAAGGACAGCTCGGCATGGCCCTGGCGGCCATGAGAGAGCTTGGGGTTAAAGACGTGGATGTGGCTGGCCTGGCCAAGATGCGCGTCCAAGCCTCTCCTCGTAGCGCGGAGATCCAACGCTCCGAGGAGAGGGTCTTTCTTCCCGGGCAGAGTAACCCCATTATCTTAAGGCGTAATTCCAATGCCCTCTTTCTCCTGCAGCGCGTGCGCGACGAGGCGCACCGCTTTGCCATTACCTACCATAAAAAGCTGAGGACGAGGCAGACACTCTACTCGGTGCTGGACAAGATCCCAGGCATAGGCGGTGTCCGCAAGAGAGCGCTTCTTAGGGCGTTTGGGAGTATTAAGAGGATCGTGGAAGCAACCTTAGAGGATCTTCTTAAGGTCCCTTCCATTAACGAGAAGATCGCGCACGAAATCGTTCAATCCCTGAAGTCATCTTCTTAAGGCCCTTGATGCCCACCGCAGATTCCACCCCCACACGGAAGGGCCTGCTTATAAGAAATCCCTCTATTTGGCTTATCGTCCCGACCTTATCCCTTCTCCTCGGTCAAGCCATCGCCGCCGCACCGTTAGTTCTTCCGACATCCTCCTGGCTTCTTTTCCTTGTGCCGATCTTCTTTCTCTTTCAGCGCGATCAAAGGAGCTGGGCACTGCTGATCCTATTAACTGAAGCAGGATTTTCTCTGGGCTACGTTAGGCATTATCAAATTCTCCACCCACCCTTCCCACCCAACCACATACGCTCGGTTATGAACGAAGGGTCCCAAATCTATCTCGAGGGGGTGCTTCATCAGGAACCAGAGAAGCTGCCGCAGCGGAGCCGCTGGATCGTGCGATCCCAACGCATCTGGCACGCGACGGGAGCGCAGGAGATCAAGGGTTATATCTTGATCAGTCTCCGGCAAACGAGGAGGGAGTGGCACTACGGTGACCGGATACGTTTTTGGATGCGTCCACTTATTCCCCGCAGTGCGGCAAATCCTGGAAGCTTCGATTATGCCTCCTTTTTGGCGCGCCGGGAGATTTACGCGACCGGCTTTCTGGAGAATGATGAGGGCGTGGAATTGTTAGGCAGGGGCCCGCCCGGTATATGGAACTCGATTGAAAATCTACGCAGGGAGATCCGCCGTTTTATGGAAAGTCACTTCTCCCATGAAAACGGTCCTTTGATGAAGGCCTTGGTGGTGGGTGATATGGGTGGGATATCCAAAGAGATGCGGGCGGACTTCACGGCTGCGGGAGTCAATCATGTCCTATCGATCTCGGGCCTTCATGTGGGAATGCTTGGTCTTGTCGTTTTCATCCTGGTCCGGTTTCTGGTCTCTTTCAGCACCACGCTATTGCTGCGCTGGAATCTACTTAAGGTTGCAACCTTTTTTTCTTTTCTTGCGGTTCTCTTCTACACGGCCCTTGCGGGGGCGATGGTGCCCACCGTCCGTTCCGCGATCATGATCGGCGTCTATGAGTTGGCAGTTCTTTTAGACCGTGAAGAGGAGCTTTTTAGCAGCCTGGCCTTTGCAGCCCTTCTCATCGCTCTTGCTTGGCCCGGTGTCATCATGGATATCTCTTTCCAGCTTTCTTTTCTGGCGGTCCTTTTTATTATCTGGGGATTGCGGAAGATGCAGGAGCGGTTGCCAACGGGGCAGCGAGATGAGCTGCCCCAAGAGCGGAGCTGGTGGCGAAAGAGACTGCGGCCGGCCGCGCTTTATTTTGCCGTTCCTATCCTTGCGACGTTGGGGACCGGGCCGATGATCGCCCATCATTTTGGCCATCTCTCATGGGCCGGTTTTCTCTCCAATCCGGTTGTTGTTCCCCTTGTTGGTTTTGTCATCGTTCCTTTAGGTCTCCTCGTGGGCTTCTTCTCTCTATTGGCCCCAGGGCTGGCGCTTCCGCTTGTCTGGCTCGTCGAGCCGCTTTTGTCTCTGGTCCGTGAGATGGTCCGCTTCTTTTCAAGCCTGCCTCTAGCCAGTATCGCAGTGCCTATACCCAACCTCATGGAAGTGGGAGTGCTCTATCTTATTTTCCTCTCTCTCTTGCTCTTCAGGACGAGATTCCATCTTTTGCTTCTCCTTGGAGCGTTCTCTCTGTTTGTCATTGGGAGCGGCATCTACTGGTGGCAGGAGAGGTGGGCGCGAAAAGAGTTGCGAATCACTCATCTCAGCGTGGGGCATGGCGATGCGGCGGTGGTTGAATTTCCCGGCTCCAGGGTCCTTCTCATCGATGCCGGCGGGACGGCGACTGGGGAATTTGACACCGGAGAGTCGATCGTCGCGCCCTTTCTGCGTTCGCGGAAGATCCTGAGGGTGGACTATCTCCTGGTGAGTCATCCCAGAGTGGATCACTACGGTGGGATGAGGACCATCGTGGAGGAGTTTGCGCCGACAGAGTTCTGGTCGGGAGCTGCCGAGGGCCGCACGGCACGCTACCAAGAGTTGGAGGAGGCTGTGGGAAGGTCGCGAATAAAGAGGGTGCTCCTTAATAGCCGCGACCCATGTCGCTCGTTCGAGCAGGCGAAGCTCTGTGTCCTCTACCCTCCAGAGGGCAAGGCAGGTGAATCCTCTGTGGTCCTGCGTCTGAGTTTTGGCCGGGTGAATTTCCTCTTCGCCGGGGATATCGAGCGAAGGGACGAGAGGGTTCTGCTCCAGAGCGGAGGCGGTCTTTCCAGCGCGGTCCTTAAAGTCCCGCGCCACGGCAGTCTCACATCGAGTACAGAGGAATTTATCGCGATGGTAAAACCCAGACTGGCGATATTCTCCGTCGGCCAACGGAATCCCTTCGGTCTTCCTCGCGACGAAGTGCTCTCTCGCTATTTGGCGGCCGGATCTGAGATTCTCCGCACGGATCAGGATGGCGCGATCACAATTGAGACAGACGGGGAGAGACTGCGCTACTGGACTTATAAGAGCGGAAAGAAGGGAGAGGTTAAGTTGTGATGGAACTTGTCCGGGCCGGCTTGAGGAAGGATTTTTCTTAAAGTCGGTCTGTGGTAACGTTTCGTCGATGGCAGCTATTCCCGTCCTGATCGGGTGATTAAAGACTTACGAGATTTGCTTGAGCGCTAGCGAGATGCCTCTTCGTTATAGCTTCCTGCTGCGGTTGAATTCCTCTCTCAGGTAAGGCACGTTGTTGACAACTCGGAGGAGACCATCATGAGTGCTGCAAGCGAGTTTCGGATCGAGCCGGCAACAGAGCGCGACGTCCCACTCATCCTGGGATTTATCAAGGAGCTCGCCGAGTACGAGCAGCTCAACCATGAAGTCGTTGCTACCGAGGCGAGCCTACGCGAGTCGCTCTTCGGGCTACGGCCAAGTGCCGAGGTCATCATCGCCTATGCCCGGGCTGAGCCAGTTGGCTTCGCGGTCTTCTTCCACAACTACTCTACTTTCCTGGGGAAGCCTGGTCTCTACCTCGAAGATCTGTTCGTGCTACCGCAGTGGCGCGGTCGTGGACTAGGTCGGCAACTCTTAGCCTACGTGGCCCATGTGGCCGTGACACGGGGCAGTGGAAGGCTGGAATGGTCCGTCCTGGACTGGAACCAGCCCGCGGTCCTTTTCTATCAGGCTCTCGGCGCGCGCCCAATGGACGAGTGGACTGTGTATCGACTCACTGGCCAGCCGTTAGAGCAACTTGCCGCAGAAGTCAACGTGGGCAAGGCAGCACAGGCGAAACGTGGTAAAGGCACCTGAGCACCCATTGCAGATGCGGTAAACCGCGCCACTCGACTGGAGTGTTAGACTTACCCAGGCATGATAGGAAGAGGATAACTTTGCCGGAATGGTTTGAAGACGAGTCCTTTTGGACGGAGATGTATCCCTTCACCTTTTCGGAAAAGCGCTTCGAAGTGGCTGCGGAAGAAGTTGATAAGATCATCAACCTTGTGGGCTTTCAAGGAAGCTCTGTCTTAGATCTCTGCTGTGGACCGGGAAGGCACGCGGTTCTGCTGGCGAAGAAGGGATATTCGGTGACGGCCGTGGACAAAAGCAGATTCCTTATCGGGAAGGCCGTGGAACGGGCGAAGGCAGCAGGAGTTCAAATTGAGTTGGTTCAAGAAGATATGCGCAACTTCGCTCGGCCTGCGGCTTATGATCTTGTGCTGAATTTTTTTACGTCCTTCGGTTATTTCGACGATAGGGAAGACGACTTAAAGGTGCTCCGAAACGTCTATGAGAGCTTAAGGCCAACGGGAGTTTGTCTGCTGGAAATGTTTAGCAAAGAGTGGTTAGCGAGGAATCTACACCGGACCATATCCTCCGAGTTGCCCGATGGATCATTACGGGTTCAGCGTCATGAGGTTTTTGACGATTGGAGTCGAATCCGGAATGAGTGGATCCTTGTCAAGGAGGGGCGCACAAAAGTTTTCAAATTTCATCATACGATCTATTCGGGCCAGGAGCTTAAGGACGGCCTTTATCAGGTTGGTTTCAAGCGGGTAAAGCTCTTTGGGGATCTCGATGGGAACGAATATGGACTTAACGCCCAACGCCTCGTTGCTACGGCATGGAAGGAGTAAGATGAGTGGCATGTCTATTTTAGGAAAATCTGTGAGTTAGAGAAAGGAAAATCCTGGTGGCACAGGTAGCACCGTACGGTTCTTGGAAATCGCCAATCACCGCTCACCTGGTTGCGAGTGGTGAGGTCGCGCTCGAGCAGGTCAGGTTTGATGGCGATGATATCTACTGGATAGAGAGGCGGCCGGAGGAGGGCGGAAGAAAGGTTATCGTGCGGCGTACGCCTGATGGACAGATTTCAGACGTGACGCCTGCTCCGTTTAATGCTCGCACGCGAGTCCACGAATACGGTGGGGGAGACTATGTTGTCTCTGATGGTCTGATTGCTTTCTCTAATTTTGCTGGCCAGCAGGTCTATATTCAAACGCCCGGCTCTACCCCGAGAACTTTAACACCCGCAGCAGACTTCCGCTATGCTGACGGAGTCATCGATCCCAGGCGGAAACTTATCTTTTGCGTCAGAGAAGATCACACGGGTCCTGGAGAGCCAGTGAACGCTCTCGTGAGCCTTGGCCTTGAAGGCGATGATGCCGGCCGGCTGCTTGTTTCTGGCAACGACTTCTACTCCTCTCCGCGTCTTAGCCCCGACGGCTCCTGTCTGGCATGGCTTACGTGGAACCACTCCAATATGCCATGGGATGGGACTGGACTGTGGATAGGTGAACTGAGAGAGGACGGATCACTCGGCGAGTGCAGGCGAGTGGCCGGGGGTGCCGACGAATCCATCTTCCAGCCGGAGTGGTCTCCTGATGGCACACTTTTTTTCGTATCCGACCGCACAGGATGGTGGAACCTGTATCGCTGGCGCGATGGCAAGGTTGAACCACTTTGTTTCATGGAGGCTGAGTTCGGGGAGCCGCAGTGGGTTTTTGGGCTATCTCTCTACGGGTTTGAGTCTGCCAATCGGATCGTTTGTTCGTATAGTCAAAGTGGTGCATGGACCTTAGCGAGCCTGGACACGGCTACAGGCAGGCTGAACAAGCTGCAAACACCGTATTCAGCAATATGGGGAGTGCATGCGGCGCCCGGCTGCGTAGTCCTAATTGCAGGCTCGTCGACCGAGCCGGTCTCCATTGTCGGGCTAGATGTCTCTACTGGGCGGCTTCAAGTTTTCCGGCGGTCCAGAGAGCAACTTGCTGAGCCTGGCTATCTGTCCGTTCCGCGGGCGATAGAATTCCCAACGGAGCGTGGACTTACCGCCCATGGGTTTTTCTATGCGCCAAAAAATCGCGACTACGTCGGATTTTCCAACGAGAAGCCACCGCTTTTGGTGATGAGCCATGGCGGGCCGACGTCAGCGACTTCATGCTCACTCCGCTATGGGATCCAATATTGGACCAGCCGTGGGATTGCAGTACTGGATGTGAACTACGGCGGCAGTTCCGGCTACGGTCGCGCCTATCGTGAGAGGCTGAACGGTCAGTGGGGTGTTGGTGATGTTGACGATTGCGTAAACGGCGCTCGCTATCTCGTTGAGCGCGGCGAGGTAGATGTCAACCGGGTAGCGATTACGGGAGGAAGCGCAGGCGGCTACACGACACTCTGTGCCCTCACTTTCCGTGACACGTTCAAGGCAGGTGCGAGCCATTACGGGATCAGCGACCTGGAAGCGCTGGTGAAGGATACGCACAAGTTTGAGTCCCGCTATCTCGACAAGCTCATCGGTCCCTATCCAGCGCGGCGCGATCTCTACCAAGAGCGCTCTCCGATTCACTTCACCGATCGCCTCGCCTGCCCGATGATTCTCTTCCAAGGGCTGGAAGACAAAATTGTACCGCCCAATCAAGCAGAGAAAATGTTTGAGGCGGTACGGAATAAGGGACTGCCGGTCGCTTATCTCAGCTTCGAGGGCGAGCAGCATGGGTTCCGCAAGTCAGACAATATCAAGCGCGTGCTTGAGGCCGAACTCTACTTCTATTCCAAAGTCTTCGGCTTCGAACTGGCTGAGCCAGTGGAGCCAGTGAAAATCGAGAACCTTTAAGCAATAGGCTTCAACGAAGTTTAAACGTACGAAAAGGCAAGCCATGAAGTTCTCATAGTAACAGAGTCGGATGGGAAGGAGCTGCAGGGTCTTGACCGTAGTGCCATTTGGCATTACAATAAGTGCCAAAGTGGATCAAATCGGAGGACGTTGCGCATGTTACATGTAGAAGCTCTGGTTGAAGCGCTTGGAGGCCGGAAGGTTTTGAAGCGGCGGATAGCCAACTTGGACGAACTTAGAGAGACCGTTAAAACGGGACTGCCCTATGCCTCCCTTGAGGCGTTGATGGGCAAATTTGGACTTGCGCGCGAAGAGGCGGCAGCAGCCCTGCATCTGCCGCAACGAACGATCGCACGTCGTAAAAAGGGGCAGAAACTCCGAGCTGATGAATCAGATCGGCTGCTGCGGCTTGCGCGAGCCAGCGCCCAGGCGGCGGCCACTTTAGGAAGCGAAGAAAAGGCCGCTCAGTGGCTGCGAAGGCCCAATCGCGCTCTGGGAAACCTGGCTCCCCTAGACCTTATTGACAGCGATATTGGGGCGAGGCAGGTTGAGGAGGTGCTGGGCCGAATCGAGCACGGCAATATAAGCTAGTGCGGGTCTGGCGCGTCTGTTCGAAGAGGCACCAGCGTTTTGATGGCGAGGGCGCTCGCTGGTATGGTGGCCGCTGGAATCACGCGGGGATTTCCGTGGTCTACACTTCCGGGTCGTTGTCTCTAGCTGCCCTGGAGCTCTTCGTCCACGTGGACATCGATATAGCTCCCCGTAATCTCGTTGCCATCGAGGCCGACGTCCCCGATAGCGTAGCGACTGAGACCGTTAAGGTCGAGAGCCTTCCAAAAGACTGGCGTCGTTACCCTGCACCGGAAGCGCTGAAAGACATCGGCACAGCGTGGGCGGTAAAGGCTTCTACAGCGATATTAGCCGTGCCCTCAGCGGTGATCCCCGAAGAGCGAAATTATCTTCTCAATCCGGCTCACCGTGACTTCAAGAGGATTCGTATCCATAAGCCCATGCCGTTCCACTTCGACCCACGCATGTGGAAATGAACGAGATAAAAGCGCCAGCGACTAAAGTTTGGCGGAGCTAAGCGGCCTTTGCCTGGGAATGTCCTACGTTCCTTCTCTCTCAAGACCAACCCGATGAAAAAGAATCGTGACATCGAATTTGAGCCGAGAAAGCAATTGGGGGAGTACATTTAACTTTGGTTTATTGAAGCGAGCTAGTAATGGAGCCGCCTGAAATCCTGGAAACTGATCGTCTTCGGCTGCGCCGACCGGTGATGGAAGATGCCGAGGCGATATTTACGTACTATGCTCAGGACCCCGAGGTGACGAAGTATCTGACGTGGCGTCCGAGTCAAAGTGTCGAAGAGACGAGAGTGCATTTGCTGATGTGCGATGCTGCCTGGAGTCAAGGCAAGACCTTTCAGTGGGCGATTATACGGAAGGAAGACGACCAACTCCTGGGCACCATTGGATTTCGAGTCGATGGGCACAAGCTAGAGTTGGGATATGTCTTGGCAAAGGTATATTGGGGCGTGGGATACATGACGGAGGCCGTCCGAGCCGCGGTTGAGTGGGCGCTCAAAGAGAAAGATGTCTATCGCGTTTGGGCTGTCTGCGACATTGAGAATCAGGCCTCTGCCCGTGTTATGGAAAAGGTCGGGCTGCAGCGAGAAGGCATTCTCCGCTGCTGGACCATGCATCCGAACCGTAGTAATGAGCCGAGAGACTGTTACTGTTATGCGATAACCAAGTAGATAGGGGATACAGAAGCGAGAGGAGAAAGGAAGATGAGCCTGCTTAGTTGGAGCCAACTGGAATTGGGCAAAAAGCTACCCGGAGAGGAAGCCAAACGCTATGTCGATCACCTCTATGGGCTTTGTTACCGGCGATTTGAGGATACGGTTTTAAAAGGCCCTTTGATGCGAGAGCTTGCGGCCGGGACCCTTCCGATGGAGACGATCCGCCTCTTCTGGAAGAACTGGGCCTACTTTGTCTTCGAGGTGAACAATATCGTGGCGATGGCCTATCAACGCCACATCGGTTTTTTCAAGCGCCATCCCGACCTGCTTGCGGGCTTCAGCGCCAAGGTGGCCGACGAGTACATGCACCCAGAGCCTCCCGGGCATGTGAAGATAGTTTTGGAACAAGGCCATATCCTGGGGTTGACCGACGAGCAGATGATTGCCTGTCCCATGCTGGCTGAATGCCGTGCGCTATTAGAGTGGCGGCGGGGACTTCTCTATGAGGGGACGATGTTGGAGTACTGGTCTTCCCTATTGAACGAGGAGAATGTCGGCCATTGGGCGCGGGAGTTTGGTAAGGCCTTGGTGCAGAGATACGGGCTCTCCTGGGGAGAGGTAGCCTACTTCAAAACCCACGAAGAGGCCGATTTGGCGACCCATGAAGAGGGTATCCTCGGACACGGGCAGTTCAACCGGGCGGTGGTGCGGCGGCTCTTGGAAGAGGGGCTGGTCGAGATGCGCCCAGGCTACACGCCTGAATACTGCGTTGAGACCAGCGCTGCATATTTCGGCCTTTTTATGGATGGGGTTTATCGCTATGCGCCAAAAGGCAAAGATAAATCAGAGTCCTCACTTTGATTCTCAGGCTCGGTTTTCGAACAGACCATTGAAAAAGGCCCATCTGCCATCAGCCGGCCTGAGAGTCTCTCTCAGGTCCGATGCGATACGCCTGTGCTAGGCCCGACGGAGACACGCTTGATGCTCCTGGGTCGACGCATCGGCCCTTCGAGATACCCCCAGGCCGGCGGTTATGATAGTTGCGCTCGACCGCCTCGCTCCAACGTACTGCTTAAGTACGCCTCCGCTGAGCCTTATATTACTGAGCAATGCCGAAGGATCGGTTTCTCGCGCGCCTCGCGACTATCTTAACTTGGACCTTTTTGACCAGTCTGTGGACAGGGTTTTTCAACACCCTGTCGAATGCTTGACAATTCTACTGCTGGGGAAGTAGGTATGTCTGGCGTGAGTTAAAAGAGCAACAGCCGCTATGAAACCAGAATACGCTGATATCGTTTACAAGTCCTTAAAAGAAGCCGGTATCAATTTTGTCGCGTACCTGCCAGATGACCAAATTCACGATGCTCAGAAGATGATCGTGGAAGATTCCAGTTTCATAACAGTTTCGGTTGCCAACGAAGGCGAAGGTGTTGCCGCATGTGCGGGGGCATGGTTGGGTGGAGGAAGGCCTGCGCTGATCATCGCTGATTCCGGGCTTCTTGTCGCCACATGGCCCTTAGCTTCGCTCACCGTTTCTTATGGTATTCCGATCCTTGTGATTATTGCCCATCGGGGCGAGGTCGGGGATCGGGCCAATTGGCGCTTTATCACCTACAAGTTCACTACGGAGCCCCTTCTGCAGGCGCTGCAGATTCCCTATGTGAAAGCGCAAAAACCAGAAGAGACTCATGAGGCCATCACTGGAGCCCAGCTCTCTGCCAGCCTTTGGCAGCACCCTGTTGCGGTCTTGTTGTCTGGGGAAATTCTTCGTGATTGAAGGGTGGGGAATGACCAGGTATGAATGCTTAAAGATTTTGGCTTCGCTTCTGAGAGGTGAAGACCTTGTAGTAACGGCCTTGGGCTGGGTTGCAGGAGAGTGGCATTCGGTAAGGCCGAGAGAGTCTAACCTCTATCAGATCAACATGGGCATGTGCACGCCCCTATGCTTGGGTTTGTCTTTGGTCCTTCCCCACCGTCGTGTGATCGCGCTTGAATCGGACGGCAGTGTTCTCCTCTACCTGGGCAACATAACTACTTTAGCGAACAAAAAACCCCCGAACCTCACCGTTATAGTTTTCGATAATCAGTGCTATCTGGCAACAGGCGGACTTCCCACAGCCACAGCAGGCGTTACCGATTTAGCGGGGATGGCCCGGGCCGCCGGCATCACCGACTCATACGAAGTAAAGACGCTTGAGGATTTTGAACAACAGGCCCACGCAGCGCTGGATCGCAAAGGTCCATCCTACATAGTTGCGAAGGTCGACTCGACGGGTAAAAGGATGTCCACGGGCATGGACGGGAAAGAATCTAAATACCGTTTTGTCCGTTATATAGAAAAGTCGGAAGGCATCAAAATCATCGGCACGCATGCGATGAGGGAAAATTAAAGTAGCCTCGAAGCATATTGGGCAATAGTTCGGTCTCACCCCAAGCATAACCCTCCATTTTTTGACGAAAAATCAGGATCCTGATGAGAGATTGGGCTAGTACTAAAGTCCAATGGAGAGGAGGCATGAAGAAATGTTAGTCTATCGAGCCAGCCGTACAAGTACACCCTGGCGGATTAAGCTTGGAGGTTCGGCAATGAGAAGCGACATTTTGCCTCCATTCTTTTGCGTACTGACTATTGTGCTCTTTGCCTTGGCGGTTATCCTAGAAGCTTATCTTCTGGTCGGTCTAATTTACAATATCATAGGAGTTGTCTTCCTGGCCTGGGAAGAATTGATAAACGTGGCTTCCTTGCTGGGCATTCAGGCCAAAGCAAGTGATGCTGCGTTGTTCTTCGCTGATCTCGAAAAGCACTGGTATCGGAGACTTCCGCTGTGGCTTGCAGCGAAATATGGCCCACGCGAAGCCATTATGGCCGTCGGCCGACGGGAGGTGTCTGAATCTTTCCCAATGAAGGCGTGGGGACTCGTTTTCTTAATTCTCGGTTTTATTCTACAGGCCGTTAGTACCCTTTCCCGCTAGCCCCAAAAAATTGATTCCGACCCCTATGGGGACACCAACTCAATTGGTGGGTCACCTTTTCGGATGCCCCTGGCTAACCGCGGGAAATGGAATGGAGGGCTAAATAAAATTCCTTACAACCCCAGGTGGGTCTCGCCCTTTCCCTCCTCACGGTACAGGCCGAAGGCCTTGAGAACCGGCGCGTCGTTCATAGAGAAAAGAATGGCCTCATCCTTTTCCGACCGGTTAGCATGCTCATGCCAGCTCCAGAGCGGAACGACGAAGGTATCACCCTTGTCCCAGTGGATCGCCTCGCCGTTGACCACAGTGGTCCCGCTGCCCCGAAAGGCGTGATAGATGGTCGTGCTCGTATGGCGATGGACCTGGGTTCGCATCCCGGGCCGGAGCATTTGGATCCAGCATGAGAGCGTAGGCAGGGTTGGGCCGCCAGTTAAGGGGTTCACGTATTCCAAGGCGATACCTTCGAACGGATGAGCGTTTTCCTCCGCGAGGCGCTGAAGAGATGGATAGGTGTCGCGCCAGCGATAATGGAGGGGTGGTGAAAGTTTCTCATGCGTAGGGGCGACAGGTCGTGTCATTCCATAATGAGCCGAGAGGTCGGAACTTTTTTTGACGGGTATCCTTCCCCCAGGATAGGGTTCAAAGGAGATGACCTGAAGGGATTGGACCAGAGGCACGTCTAATCCATCGATCCAGACCATGGGTCCTTCGCCTTCGTGGGCATGTTCGTGCCAGGTCCACTGCGGTGTTAGAATCAGATCTCCTTCCTCCATGATCATCTTCTGTCCTTCCACCGTCGTATAGCCGCCTTTACCTTGCAAGATGAAGCGGATCGCCGCCATCGTATGACGGTGGGCAGGAGCCACCTCGCCAGGCTGAATGAGCTGAAAGGCAAGGGACATCGTGTGGCTGGCCATCTCCATCTCCTTCATTCCGGGATTGACCAACCTGATAACCCTTCTCTCTACGCTCCCGTCTGTGACAGAAATCCGGTCTCGGGCTTGGAGCAGGCTGTCATAGATATCAGCCCATTTCCAAATGTGAGGCTTGACTTTTGTCTTGGGATCGAGGGGGCGCTCTTCTGCCTTGACTCTCCAAAGTCCGGATAACCATCTTTTCCAGAGTAGGCGGTCGAGCTCCTCGATACTTTTGGACTCAGCTTTCATAAGCAACCCTCCGTTCACCCTTCGACCAGGCATGCCCTGAGTAGCAGGCCGTTTCCTTCGAGAGCCTCAGGACGAACAGCCTGCGTATCGAAGGGCTCAGGGCGAACGGAGGCAGTCATGAAATCATTGACAATTTTCCGTTCATGCTGAGCTTAGTCGAAGCATGCAGACCACTTTTTCAGGAGTCTGTGACAATCTAAACAAT
>JBOHVJ010000101.1:0-15059 GCA_050735075.1 Binatia bacterium | reverse complement strand
CCTCTGCACATGGATCCGAATGCCTCGGGGGAGCCGCAGCGCGCAGGTGATCCCCACCATGATTAGCTCTTTTGTCTTGCGCGGCAGTGCCCCTTCGCGACCGAACGTGGCGTCCACAAACATTCCCTTTAGGTGCTCGAAATATTCCGGGTCTAGTCTTGCGATAATTTCATAAGCGTCGTTGTCCGCGCCGAGAGAGGCATTTTTAAGAGCCTGCCAACTATCCGTCTTCATATCCATACCCCCTTCAGTCTTTTCTGCTTTTTTGACTAATGACCACATCCAAAACGGCTGGGCCGGATTGCTCCATGGCCAGTTTGAGCGCCGCTCCAATCTCCTCCGGCCGCTCCACTCTTTGACCGAAGATACCGAAGCACTGGGCCAGTCTGGCAAAATTGAGATCAGGAGCCACAAGCTCCGCCCCCAGCTCAGCGGCGACCCGGACCTTTTCTTCGGGTCCCCGAAACTGGTTCTTCACGGCCTGGTAAGCACGGTTGTTGAACACGATGACGAGCAAGGGAACACGATATTTGGCGAGGGTCCAGAGACCCTGAATACCGAACATGGTGCTCCCGTCTCCGAGACAAGCGACAACCCGGCGGCCGGGAGATGCAAGCTGCGCCCCGATGGCTGCCCCCAACCCCCATCCCAGGTATCCCGCAGAGGAGTTGGAGAAATAAGACCTGCCGGGTGTGAACTGGAAGTTGGACATAAGGAGGTCTTTACTCGTCGGGCTTTCATTGACAATGAGTGCATCCCGCTCCAGGAGTTTGTCCATGGTCCGAGCTAGTCGCGCCGGATTGATCGGAGTCTCATCCCACCCTTCGCTCGCCCTAACTTCCAATTGCCTCTCTGTTTCCTCCTTAGCCTTCTTAAGACAATCAAGACGCTCTGCCTTGCGTTCCCCATGGGACTCGACTAAGTAACCAGGGCAGATCTTGACAAGCGAGTTCAGGGCGCTTTTAGCATCCGCCACGATGCCCAAGTCCACGGGAAAAACCTTGCCAATTTCCCACGGGTCTTCCTCAATATGGACACAGCGGGTCTCCGGTTTGATGGCCGGCTCTGAGAGGTAGCGGTATTCGCGGATCAGGCGGCAGCCGATGGCAAAGATCAGATCCGGCTCTCCCCATACTGGGAGTTTGAAGCTGACCTGTCGCTCCGGGATCTGAAAGCTGTAAGGATGGCTCGTTGGAAAGCTGAGAAAGGAGTAGCGCGGCTCCATAACGACCGGTGCCACGACCATCTCCGCCAGCTTGATTAGTTCTTCAGTTGCGCCGGCTGTGGCCACACCGCTCCCGGCCACGATCAAAGGCCTTCTGGCCTCCACCAGCAGGCGGGCAGCATCCTTCAGAGCCTCTGGGTCTCCCGCCATCCGAGGAACGATGCGGAATCGGTTCGCCTCTGGACTTTTCGTCGCCACCGGCTCGGCCAGGAGATTACTGGGAAGAGAGAGATAGACCGGCCCCCTGGGTGGGGTCGAGGCCACTTTGAAAGCCCTATTCAATGCCTCCGGGATTCGGTCCGCCCGATGGACCTCCCAGCTCCATTTGGTGAACTGTTTGGTCAGCTCTACTAGGTCTCGTCCCTCGGTGTGCGAATCGCGACCCAAAATCCGTGTGTCAACGTGCGTGGATGTAACCACCACAGGGGACCTGTCTCTGTAGGCGTCGTAAAGAGCGCCCACAGCATTCGCTGTGCCCGGCAGCGTGCTCAACTGGGCCAGCGTCGGCCGGCCGGAAACGCGCGCGTAGCCGTCAGCCATGGAAACGACGCAGGTCTCATGGAGGGCCAGGATGAAGCGGATCTTCTCTTGCTCTGCGATCGTTCCGATAAACTCCTGGCCGCTAGTCCCTGGCAGACCGAAAATGTACTCGACCCCGTGCGAGGTTGCCACTTCCAGATAGGCCTGTGACGCTGTCTGCTCCTGCTCGGTCATCTCAAGAACTCTCCTCTCTTATTATCAAAGCAGCCCTCACCCTTGCCCCCGTCGGACGGGAGAGGGAATTGAAGGATTCGCGCTCTCCAATTTATTTCGGATCAAGCTTAATTGTTCTCTCGCCTAAAGTCCAAAGAGAGCTTGCGCATTCGAATAGGATATCTTTTCCTTTACCGTATCCTTGAGCCCCAGCTTCTCGAAGCTGCTTAGCGCCTTTTCCAAGTCTACGTAGGGAAAATCCGTGCCGAAGAGCGCCTTGTCTTGTAGTCTACCCTTTATCGCCCTCTGAAAAATCTCCGGAAGCTGCTCCGCGAGGTAGCCGGACGTGTCCACGTACAGATTTTTTTTATGTGTCACCAAGCCAATCAGCTCTTCCTGCCATGGCCAGCCCGGGTGGGCCGCGATGATCTTCATCTGGGGAAAATCCCTCGCCAAGATATCGAGATGGATAGGGCGCCCATAATCTAAAGCGATGCCCTTACCGCCGTCGGTATGCGCGCCCAGGACCGTGAATCCGGTGTGGAACATCACGGGCTTTTTCCCTGCTTCCAATATCTCCCACAGACCGTAATACTTCCTGTCGTTAGGGTAGAAGCCTTGAGCCGGGGGATGAAACTTAAATCCCTTGACCAGGGGATTCTTTAGTAACTCCTCTGCTTGCCTCACTCTTTCAATCGAATTCTGATCTCCCATATCGAGCGAGGCAAGAACTCCTGCAAAGGCCTCTGGATATTTCGCGGCCATTTCAACGACATATTCGTTAGTGACGCGGGGACCTTGTGTTACAGTTGATGGGTGCCATGCAATGAGCAGAGCCTTAACCTTGTTCTTGGAAAAAAGGGCGGCAAACTCTTCCTCCGTACTGGGCAGGTCCTTAAGTTCTCTCCTGAAGTAAGCATAGGCATCACGGTCGAGGCCGCGCCGGCTTGGATGGACATGAACGTCAATGGCTCGCATGGGGTTTGTCCCTCTCTCGGTAAGAGGAGAGCCAGAGATTGGCTTTACCGTCTTTGTAGAAGGTCTGGTTCTCCCTAACCATATCGAGCAGGATCCGGGGTGGTCTCAATCCGGAACCTGACATCATTTGGTTGGTTCTGTTTATTTCTTCCGCGATCTCCCTTGGTCCAATCGTGTCAATCTCTTTTAAAGGAGGCCAAGGCAACTTTAGCCCCTCTACGCAGATGAAATCCACTTTAACCACGTCCTCTCCTAATTCGGCGACTCTGGTCGCTCCTGCATAGAGAGACGCCTTTAAGGCCATCTTGATGGTTGATTCGTTCAGGCCACGGCTGGGCACGTTCATCAATTCGTATATCTCGGGGTTAGGTTCCTGTCCCAGGTAAAAGCTGCGATTCTTTTGAGCGAGAACAGGTAGCAGACTGGAGGACCTTAAGAACTCATCGCCCCTTTTTTCAAACATCACACGGGTAACATCTTCCAAAATCGAGGGTCTCCACCTGTCGAAACTGAAGAAAGGAGGCAAAAGGCCTAATGCCCTCGCAGCGCCGTCGACCTCCTCGAACCGGGCCCCGTTTTCTAATAATTTCAGGGCCATGATGGCATAGTACATGAGAACACTATTGGAGACGAATCCGGAGATGTCCTCGGTTTCGACGGGGTTTCTGCCCAGGCTGGCAAGAAAGGATAGGACCTCGGCAAAGTAGGTCTCGGTCATATCTCCTTTGACCACCTCCACCATCTGCGTGTAGAGGACCGGGTTGAAAAAATGGGTGGTAGCGAATTTTTCCGGATAATAACTCTCGCCCGCGAGTAACGTTTTGCGCGGCAGCGAGGAAGTGTTTGTCGTGATGATGCCGGTAAATCCACTCCCCTTAAGACCCTCATATACCGATCGCTTGGTCTTCTCGACTTCAACAACAGCCTCCGTGATAAGATCGAGTCGCAACATATCTCTAAGATCGGAAGCGACTTTCAATCGTTTCGGGATATTCTCCGCCTCGGCCTCGGAGATCCTTTTTCGCTGCCTCAGGTTCTCAACGGTTTTTTCCATCCGGGCGGTAAAAGACTGCGCCACAGCGTTACTCGCGTCATAGGCTATTGTCTCATAGCCCTTCAGCGCGTAGAGAAAGGCGATGTCGAACCCCATGACGCCGAGTCCGATAACGCCGACGTTTCTCAAATTTTCTGTCAACGGATTGCTTAAGACTTAAGATTGATGAGTTCTATCTTGTAGCCATTCGGGTCTTCGATAAACGCAATCTCTGAGCCGCCGTGCTTCATCGGGCCCGGCTCGCGCACAATCTTTGCCCCTTTGCCGCGCAGCTCCTGACAGGTTTTATAGATATCTCCTACCCCGAGGGCGATGTGCCCAAAGCCGTTTCCCAAATCGTATTGATGGGTGTCCCAGTTGTAGGTTAGCTCGATGACAGCCTGTTCGGATTCGGAGCCATAGCCGACAAAGGCGAGAGTGAAGCGCCCTGAGGGGTAGTCTTTTTTTCTCAGGAGCTTCATGCCCAAAACATCACAATAAAATTTGATAGATTCATCCAAATCATTGACCCGAATCATGGTGTGGAGAAGCCTCATGGGGAACCTCCTAGTGCTTTTAGTTGGACTCAGCTTATACAACGCTTGGTGCTAGGGCAAGGCATTCCCGTTGGATTTCACATCCCTTCTCCTCCGCAGAGAGATAAAGCGGTAAGGGCATAGACCTTCGTTGCGTTCACCAAATCTGAGATCTTCATGGCGCGGTTTTGCGCCCCGCTCATAGCCTCCTTCTGTCTCGGTGGACCATAGCAGACCGATGGGATGCCCACCTCGTTGAATACGTTCAGGTCACGCCACATGCTGGTCTCTGCGGAAGGAGGGGTGGGAGGAGCCGCACCAAAAACAAATCGATGGGCCTTTTCAATAGCTGATACAAGCGGCTCTGCGTCCCTTGCTATGTACCCCCGTGAATATTGGAAAATAGAGACATCGCAGTCTAAGTTCAAACCGCGAATGATCTCTTCGATCTCTCCCTTGATAGCCCTCGGATTCTTGCCGGGAACGATCCTGACATCGAGATATAGATTGCAATGAGGGCTTGGGCGGGAGACTTCACCTTCTCCCCGCATCTCAACGATCTGTGCCTTGGGTATGATGACGCCGCCGGAGAATTCATGTCTTTCTCTCTGTTCGTATTTAGTCGCCCATTCTTCAAGGGCCAGAACCAGATGGGCGGTCTTTAAGAACGCGTTGGGATGATCTTTTAGAGCAGAGCCCCGTTCTAGCCTTGGAGTATAGACCTCCCTCCCCTTAACCCTAATCTTCAGCCAGACGGCGCCGCATTCAGCCTGCACGATGCCGAAACCTGAAGTTTCCCCTACGAGGGCGTAATCAGCGGTCATTCCTCTATCAACCACCCATTTCGTTCCGAAGCCCTCTCCGGGACGGTTGACGCCCTGAAACTCGTCCACCGAAGGGGCCCCCGTCTCGAAGGCAACGCCAGTGACCGTAAGATCACCCTTGAGAGGGAAGCCGGCTTTTTTGATCGCCCGGGCCGCGATCAGGAACGCGCAGAGTTGGGCCTTATCGTTGATCACTCCTTTGCCGAAGATGAGGTCCCCTTCAGTCCAGGCGGTTTCAATTTTCTTCTCCGCCTCTGAGGCGTCGGGCCTGAGTTCAGGCCCTGTGTCCATGTGGGCGTTGAGGATGAGACTTATCCCGTTTCCGCTTCCAGGTATTACGCCGATAGCATTGACGCTCTCTTCGGTTATGAACTGGAGGAATCCGTCGATGCCGTTCCTCTTAAACCAATCGATGACTGCCTCTCCGACCTTTCTTTCCTTTCCATGGGGGCTGGGGGTGTTGCCCAGCTTGAGGCAAAGGTCCACTAGCTCTTCGCGATCTTGTTCTATGATCTCCATGAGTCTAGCCTTTTCCATGAGAGAACTCCTTTCAAGAGAGTTGCTTTGTGTAAGTAGATTGGTAAATGCCTTATAGGGTAGTATATTTATAGTGTCAATCCCCATGCGCGCGGAAAGGAAAGCTGTATCTGGAATGAGAAAGACAAAGCATTTGGCCTTGTGGTCTATAGGACTATTTGCATTTTTTGTCGTAGCTAGTTGCGCCAAGAAGCAGGAGGCCAAGATCGACCTCGGTACGATCGAGGGTTCCGTTTATAAGAACAACTATTTTGGCTTTAGCCTGAAGATCCCGGAAAAGTGGCAAGTCCAGGATAATGAGACGAAGAAAATGATCATGGAACGAGGCAAGAGGTTAGCTGCTGGAAATGAAGGTAGTTTGAAAGAGCTTATCGATGCGTCAGAACTCCATACCGTCAACCTACTGACCATGTTTCAACACCCCCTTGGGACACCCGCGGCTTATAATCCGGGATTTGTTATTGTGGCTGAGAAGATCAGCCATGTCCCAGGGATCACGAGCGGTAGGGACTATTTGTTCCTTGCCAAACAGTTGATGGAGCGGGCACAAATTAAATTAAATATACTTTTGCGAAAGATACCTATTCGGAGTCGATAAGCAGATTGAGTTTCCATGTCATGGAGGTAGAGATGAATACAGCATCACTGACGGTAAAACAAAAGTATTATGTCACGATCATGAAAGGATATGCCTTGCTCTTTATTACTTCCTACTTCACGGATGAAGAATTGAAGCGTCAAGACGAGGTCATTAAGTCGATAAAATTTTCTTAGGTCATTCAGACCGCAGAAGAAGGGAAAAGGATGGAGACCATGATAGACCTTTATACCTGGAAAACGCCGAACGGGCGCAAAGCATCCGTTATGCTAGAGGAGGTGGGCCTGCCTTATGAGGTCCACCCGATCGATATCTCCAAGGGCGAACAGTTCAAACCCGAGTTCCTTTCCATCAGCCCAAATAATAAGATCCCGGCGATTGTGGATCGGGAGGGGCCGGAGGGGAAGCCTTACAGTCTTTTTGAGTCGGGGGCGATCTTGATGTATCTCGCGGAAAAAACAGGCAAGCTGATGCCAAGGGAATTGCGCTCCCGCTACGAGGTCATCAAGTGGCTCATGTTCCAGATGGGAGGAGTCGGGCCGATGTTTGGCCAGACCCATCACTTCATGCGGTCGTCGGAGAAAATCCCTTACGCCATCGAGCGCTTCCATAAAGAGACAAAGCGGCTGTACGGTGTTATGGAAAAGCGTCTGGGCGAACGGGAATTCCTCGCTGGTGACTACTCGATTGGCGATATCGCCGCCTATCCCTGGGTTGCCCGCTACGAATGGCACAGCGTCAGGCTGGAGGAATTTCCCAATGTGAAGCGCTGGTTCGACACTATCTCCTCCCGCCCGGCGGTACAGCGTGGCATGGTAGTACCGAAGGTATAATAGTTCTCAACGCTCTTCATGACGCGGTAGAGCCCTGCCCTCAGCGGGAGCCGATGGGCCACTACTTCTCTGCCCCAAGGAGCTCAACCTGGTACGTCTATCCTCTTTGAGTTAGTTTAGTATCGGACGTCTCCTCGCTTCGAGCAGGACCCCACCGCTTGGGGGTTGGAGATGTCCGAGGGGGGCAAGACCGGAGTCCACGGGCATAGGGACGTGGAGGTTGATGGCAGGCCCTGACCGTTGGACGGTAAGCACCCCACTTTTCATCACACTTTTTGACGGGAGCCACAAGTCTCTTGCCAGTTACCCCTTACTTGGACTATTGTCCCAAAGTTAGTCAAAAAACAAGATCTCTATAAAGGAGTTGTCTATGAGTAAAGCAGCGAGAATTGCCGAGAGGCCTCGACCCCAGTACGGGTCGGATGTCGTGGTCGATCTGCTAAAGGCCTTTGAGGTGGAATATGTTGCTCTGAATCCTGGCGCGACTTTTCGCGGTTTGCATGATTCTCTGGTCAACTACGGCGGCAATCACATGCCGGAGATCGTTCTTTGCACGCACGAAGAGATCACGGTGGCGATGGCCCACGGTTACGCCAGGGCGAAAGGAAAACCGATGGCGGCGGCGGTCCATAACATCGTTGGACTACAGCATGCCTGCATGGCGATCTATAACGCCTGGTGTGATCGTTTACCCGTCATCGTGATGGGCGGGACCGGTCCCATGGACACGGCGAATCGAAGGCCGTGGATTGATTGGGTCCATACGGCCCTGGTGCAGGGAAACCTGGTCCGGGATTTCGTCAAGTGGGATGATCAGCCGGCCAGCGTGGAGGCGGTTCCTGATTCGTTTATTCGCGCGTACCGCTTGGCGACCACGGATCCCATGGGCCCCGTGTATATTTGTTATGACGGCGAGGTTCAGGAAAAAAAGCTGAACGGAGAGATTCCGTTTACCTCGTTGGATCGTTATCCAGCGGCCCTGCCGCTGCAGGCCCCGGAGGAGGGTTTTGAGAAGACCATCCGCTTGCTGCTGCAAGCTAAGGCTCCGGTGCTGATTGCCGACGGTGTCGGCAGAAAAGAGGCGGGATTCAAAGCGTTGGGGGAACTCGCTGACCTCCTTGCCGCCCCTGTTCTCGATCAGTTCTGGAGATATAATTTTCCCATTACGAACTCCCTCAATCTCACGGGTATGCAAGAAGAGGTTTTGAGCCAAGCCGACCTGATTTTAGCGCTGGACGTTGGCGATCTCGAAGGCGCCATAACCAAGAGGGCCCAGGAAAAAGGACGGCGCAGGCCGATTCCGATAGTCTCCGAAAAAACAAAGATCATCAACGTTGGGCTGGATGATCTTTTGGTGCGTTCCTGGTCCACGGACTTTAACAAGTTGCGCGAGGCCGATCTGATGATTATGGCGGACACCTCGGTCTTCCTGCCGGAACTGGTTCGGCGACTTAAAGCCGACAAAGAGCAGTTGAAAAAGAAAAGCCCCGATATCGAAAAGAGAAAAGAGCAGTGGGCGAAGCTCTATGCCAAGAAAATCGAGGCTCAAGACAAGCAAACGAAGGCCAAATGGGATGAGAAACCGATCGCGACCAGCCGGCTATACACGGAAATGGCGGAGGCCGCTAAAAACGAGGATTGGGTCCTGACGAACGGGACCTCTTCCAGTAAAGAAAACTTTTTCTTTCCCGCGAACAGGTTCAACCAAATATTGGGAAAGTATAAGGGCGGGGGTTTAGGTTACGGCCTGCCCGCTTCTCTTGGTGCGGCTCTCGCGCACAAGGGCTCGGGGAAACTGTGCGTCGATCTCCAGCCGGACGGAGATCTGCTTTTTACAGTGAGCTCTCTTTGGACCGCGGTTCACCAAAAGATTCCCCTTCTGATCGTCGTTTGCAGCAACCGCTCCTATTATAACGACGAGGAGCATCAAGAGCGGATGGCGGAGGCCAGGGGCCGGCCGGTGGAGAATAAGACGATCGGGATTCGGATTGAGGATCCGGCAGTGGATTTTGCGGCCATGGCGCGCAGCTACGGGGCTTGGGGCGTGGGACCGATTGAGGAAGCCAGGGATCTGCGTAAGGTGCTGCGCGAGGCGATCAAAGTAGTTAAAGAAGAGGGCAGAACCGCTCTGGTAGACGTTGTGTGTCAAATGCGGTAAGCGCGCAACTGAGATGCCTGACGGGGCGCCAGTTGAGCCGCGACAAAACAGAAGGTGCAGAAGGTGTCAGGCTTGAGTTGTTGAGTATTTTCTTCTTCCTTCCCCTGCTAAACTAGCGCACAGCTTTTGAACCCGCCGTCGAAGGGCTTCGTCCTTCAGCATCCTTGCCTCTAACTTTTTTACCACCATTGACAGAGCTGATATGTCACGGGCAAAGACTCTGGCTGCCTGGGTCAGCTTTAAGCCCCCGATTTCCCTGCCTACATAACACACAATGGCCCGCAATTCAGCCTCTCTTCTCCCTCGCCCTCGTCCCAGAATCTCGCGTGCGGTTTTCCCATATTCCCTACCGACCCTCTCAACAATCTCCTCGAATGTCACCCGGATCGGAAGCACCCGCTCCACTCTCTCAACCCGCTTCTCAACCTTGTCCACAAATTCCTCGTCTCCTAAGTAGCGCTGCTCCTTGACCCGATAATAATCTTCTCGGTGTCCCTGCTCAATTCCGTCAAGCACAAATTGCTCATAGGCCGCACCTGCATGCTTCTTTCTTTTAGACCAGCGCGATAAAATCTCCTCCACCGCTACGCCCACGCCATCTCCATCTCCCACATATGCCCGATGGCTGCTCCAAGGATAGTCGCTTGGATTCCGCACCATACGCGCCCGCACGGGATTTAGATGCAGATAACGAACCAGCTCCACTAAATAGCTCTCCTTGTCACACACAATGGCCTTGTATCGGCCTTGAAAAAGATGCCCCACTTGGTGATAGCGCTTATTGTAGTAGCGGGTATAACGGTAAAGCAGGCTCTGCATGACCTTGGAAAGCGGTTTCTCTGCCACCTCGATGAGCATGTGAAAATGGTTCGGCATCAGCACGTAGGCGTAAAGGGTAAATCCAGCCTGCCCTTTGATTTCCCGCAACACAGATACAAACCGTTGAAAGTCCCCCCGGCTCCGAAAGATCTTCTCCCGCCGATTGCCCCGGCTTATCACATGATATAAGGCGCCCGGGTAATGGAAACGTGGCCTGCGACCCATAGCCGCCAACCGATATCACACAGATCGCCAATAAGTCAATAACTCAAGCCTGACACCTGATCTCTCCCGAGGAGTCTTATAGTGAATTTCGTTCACCTGTCAAGCTTCCCAACCGATCTATTGGGCAGCAACGTGGCCATCAGGCCGACGCTTATAAGAGAGAGGAGGCCGAGGACCCAGAAGATCGTCGGGAGTTCTGCTGTGACGAGGAGGAGGCCGACGACGGAAGTTGAAACGGTCTTAGATACCTGCTGAATCAGGCGGTCAAAGGAGACAATTCCACCGCGCAGCTCTGTCGGCGCGTTTTGCGTGAGAAGACTCTTCTGCATGGGCGAGATCACGCCGTTGGCCAGTCCGTAAAAGAAGAGTGATATTCCCACAAGCCATACCCCTGGTACGAACGGTATCGCTACTAAGGCGAGGCCGCTAACTACGAAAGCTACAAAAACCAGATGAGCCTTGTCGTGTCCGGCCGCCAGACGTCCTGCCTGGATCGAGGTCAACATAGCTCCGGCTGAGAAGAACACGTAGAGGAAACCGGCTGTCACTGTTGAGATTCCGTGACTGCGTACGAGGAAGAGAGGAAAGTATGTGAGGAAGCCGTAGTCGAGGAAGAAACGCAGGAAGCCTGCAGAGAACGCGATCACAAGGCGCGGATGGCGGGTGAGGCGCAGCATGTCTCCTAGATAAGTCAAAGTCTCGGTTTGTCCCTTTGTCTTTGTCTCGGGCATCCAAGAGAGAACAAAGAGACCGAGTGGAACGACCACGATGTAAAGCACGAATGGCCAAAACCAGGCAATTGCAGCCAAGAGGCCTCCCAGAGGCGGGAGGACCAGGTATCCGACTCGATCGAGAAAAACTTTAAGCCCTTGACCGCTCACTTCACTATCGCCTTCGAGGAGATCGCCGATCAGAACGATGGTAAGCGGGATCACGGCACTAAAACCGATTCCTTGGATGGTCCGCAGGATCAGAACCCAGGTGAAGGTTGGCGCCAAAGCTATGGCCGCACCGCTTAGGCCATAAAGGATGAGTCCCCAGGCCAGGAGAAGACGCCGGCCGTAAAGGTCAGCAACGATGCCGAAAAGTGGTGACAGAATGATCGCAGGGGCAGTATAAACCGTCATGACCAGGGCAAGGGCGGAATCACTGATCCCGAATGGCTCGACCATTGCGGGAAGCGCTGGCTGGATAAAATTCACTCCCATCATCAGCGCTAAACTCGCAGCGTAAACCAGGCTAAGAGCCCTGCGCTGGACCAGAGCTAAATCGCCGAGGCCAAAGAGGGTAGGTAGAGAAAGCGCGCGCATCTTTGCCAAACTAGATGAATCATCCTTTGGAGTCAATCTTCCTCCCAACCCCCACTTCAATCGCTCATGGTGTTCGTCCTACGGCTCCCGTTACGAAGAGCTTAAAAGCCCGCCTAAGAGAGCGAAAAGGTCGAGTCTTAATTGTGACATTTCGGGCCCCGGGTATTCCTTAAAAGGCGGAAGTCCTGAACAGTGGGGGGCTTTTGCCTTGAGTTCAGAAGCCGCCTTGCTGGATCATTTCGACGTTTCGAGAATTCTCGAAACGTGGAAGTTTCCCTGACATTGGGATCGTGGGATGATTGTCGGACCAGAACGTGATAAGTAGCATTTCAAACTCCCGGGTTTCTTCACGGCGAAAAGTTTATTGTTAAACAGGTGCTTGCGCCGAGACCGCCTCAATGGCAGATTACCTGGTGGACATCACGAAGGTGTTGATCGATTTACGAAAGGAGGGCAATCGATGAGCGACAAGGGTGCAAAAAAGGCCCGCGCGTTGGGAATCAATCACGTGGTGCTGGAGGTGGGGGACTTGGAGGCGGCGCTTGAATTTTACGGTGCGATCTTCGATTTCACGCTTCGGGGCAAAAGCGAGCGCAACGCTTTCATCGATCTCGGCGACCAATTCATCCAATTGAGTCTCGGCAAGACCCAGGAGGCGGACGACAAGCGCCATTTCGGTTTTGTCGTCGACGAGCGGGAGCCGGTACGCCGGGCGCTGAAAGAACTGGGCGTCGAGACACTCGACCGGAGGCTCAATTTCCGCGACCCGTGGGGCAACCGGATCGAGGTGGTGCCCTATGACGACATCCAATTCACTAAGGCGTCCCACGTGCTCAAAGGTATGGGCGTGGGCGCCATTGAAAAAACTCCCGACGCCATCGACCAACTCAAAAAGAAGGGCATGGCGCCGGGAGGGTGATCGAGGTAAGCGCTGCTTGGTCCTGTGACCCCTTGGGCCATTCGGTAACGATCAGCCGCTCAAACTTTAGGTCGACTGGCGGAAAGGATACCTATGAAGATTGCAGTAATTGACGACTATCAGAACGCGTTCCGGACGCTGCGTTGCTGGGCAAAGCTCAAGGAGCATCAGGTGATCGTCTACAACGACACGGAAAAAGATCCGGTTCGGCTCGCGGAGCGCCTACAAGACGCCGAGGCGCTGCTCCTAACCCAGCAGCGCTCCCGTTTTCCACGCGCGGTCATCGTGCGCGTCCCCAACCTCAGGCTCATCAGCCAAACGGGGCGCAACACGGCCCACATCGATGTCGACGCGTGCACGGAGCGCGGCATTCTGGTCTCGGCGGGCGGGTCCGGCAACCCGCATCCCACCGCAGAGCTTACCTGGGGACTGATACTCGCTGCGTTGCGACACATTCCTTACGAGGTGCAGCGGTTGAAAGCGGGACACTGGCAATCGACCCTCGGCGTCGGCGTACAAGGCAAGACGCTTGGGATCTACGCGTTCGGCCGCATCGGCAGCTTGGTCGCCAACGTAGGACGCGCCTTCGGCGCGCGGGTGGTTTGCTGGGGCCGAGAGGGATCGACGGCACGCGCAAGAGAGGCCGGGTACGAGGTCGCGGCAAGTCGTGACGCGTTTTTCTCTGAGGCCGATATTCTAAGTCTCCATCTTCCGCTCAACAAGGAGACCCGCGGCATCGTTACGCGCGAGGATCTCGCGCGCATGAAATCCACCGCGCTGATCGTCAATACCAGCCGCGCTGGGCTCATCGCCGAAGGCGCGCTGGTTGAGGCGCTCAAGGCGGGTCGGCCAGGTTTTGCCGCCGTAGACGTATTCGAGGATGAGCCAGTGATCCATGCGGCTCATCCGCTGCTAAAGATGGATAACGTCATCTGCACCCCCCACTTGGGTTATGTCGAGCGGGATACTTACGAGTCTTACTACGGGACGGCCGTGGACCAGATCCTCGCGTACGCCAGCGGAAAGCCGATCCACGTGGTGAATCCCCAGGCGTTAGAGAAAAAGTAAGACCCACGCCCCTTACAGGCGCAAATTTCCCGGGCGCGACCGCTTGTTGAATGCTGTGGGATCCGATCCAGCAAGGAGTGATCACTTGGGAGAAGGTGTGGGACTTAAAGGATCTGCTTTCGGGAAAGGTTCCCGGTCGAACCAGCGATCAGCAGATCAGCTTTTTCAAAAACAATGCCTTCTGGGGCGTAGGAGACCAGGTGGTAGGGGCGCTGCTTTACCGCCGCGCTCTGGAAAAAGGAATTGGAACCAAGTTGCCCATCGACGGCGCCGAGCACAGAGAATCATGATGGTCTTAGGGTTGAGACAATGAACTAAAGGATTTTTTCCCAATTCTCGCCTCCGTCGGCGCTGCGGAAGATCTGTTCTGGGGTGGCGGCAAAAAGGTGCTTGGAATTTTTGCGGTCGAACGCAAAGGCGAAGACAAATTCTTGCTGGGACAGTCTTACGCCACTATTCTTGGCCTGCCAGCTTTTCCCTCCGTCCCGGGAAGATGCAAGGCCAAGCTTTTGAGTGAAGGCGAATAAACGCCGGGAGTTAGAGGGCTCGACGCCGATCCCAGCAACTGCACCTAAATTTGCATTGACCGTCATCCAACTTTCCCCAAAATCATGCGAAACGAGTAATCCGCCGGATGTGCCGGCATAAACTGTCCCTTCGTTTTTACTGTCTGGGCTAAGACACGGGGCGCCAAAGCAAAAGCCCTGCTTTGAGAGTCCTCTTCCTAGGGCCACCTGCCAGCTCTTTCCTTCATCTTTGCTTCGATAGAGCCTCTCTTGAAACCAGCCATAGACAATCTTAGGATTGGCAGAGCTGATAGTCATGGAATGAAAATCCACGGTTTCTCCTTGAAGGCCTTGAAAGATTCTTTTGAAGGTCACTCCACCGTCCTCAGATTTCATGACTCCCATATTGCCGCCGCTTCTCGGGTGGCCGCTGGTGTAGACGATGTTGGGATCGGAAGGATGGAGCGAAAATCCCATGAAGTCATCACGGTTCTCGCCTAGTTGGAAAAGTTTGCCTTCCGTCCAAATGAAGATACCGTAGTGAGTCGCAACAAATAGGCGCTGACTTTTGCTGTCGTATCCTAGACCATGGATATGGTTGTGAAACTGATAAGAGATGGAAGGGACCGGTGCAAGAATTGCCTGAGCGGGGAAGGTGGGAGGTGGTGGATCTAGGGAGAGGAGAATGACTCCGAAAATCACCGTCATGGGGACGGCTAGTGTGTGAAGTTGTATGGATCCCGCGGGTGAACGAAAGCTGCCGCTGCTTCGATTTCTGTTCATTCTCGGTTCAGTGG
>JBOHVJ010000100.1:0-16341 GCA_050735075.1 Binatia bacterium | reverse complement strand
GGGAGGTCGATTTTCATACAGCTACTTAAGCCGGAGTCAAGATTTCACAACCGCCGCCCTGGGGGTATCTTGAAGGGCCGATGCACCGGACGAGAAGGTCCAAGCGTACCGCAGAAATACTATCAGCGATTTGGCGAGCGCAAGACAGGTGTATTGCATCGGACCGGAAGGATGCTCCCGCGCCACCTGACGGCAGATGAGCCTTTTTCAACAGCCGCTTCATATCTTGAAGGATGGCATTACCCTCTGCGCGAAGCGTCCAATCTGCTCCATTCGCTCTGGCCAATGGGGCACCATAAATTGCAGCGCTATGTGTTCAACACCAATCTCCCGGTAGCCCTTCAGTGCTTCAATGAGCTGGTCGGGTGTGCCTCTTAAGCGATCCTCCTCTTGAGGAACGGGCTCGCGGCTGACCTCGATGGGAAGACAGCAGGCGAGGCGGATAATATCCGGATCCCTTCTTGCTTCTCCAGCCCAGCGCCGAATATTATCAAATCTTCTTCTCAATTCCCCAGGTGTGATCCGCACGAAGTAGGGAAACCAGGCATCGCCATATGAGGCAGCCCGCCGCTGCGCGTGAACTCCTTCACCACCCACCCAGATGGGTATTCGAGGCTTCTGCAAAGGCTTCGGATAAAAGGAAATCTCGCCGAAGCGGTAGTAACGCCCCTCAAATCGGGGTCTTTCTTCCTTCCAGAGCAGGTTGATGATATCGAGTTGCTCGTCAGACAATCTTCCCCTTTCTTCGAAGGGAACCTCTAAAGCATCGAACTCTTCGACCATCCATCCTACCCCCACGCCTAAGATCAGGCGCCCTTTAGAGAGATGATCTATAGTGGTTGAGACCTTCGCCCAATAGAGCGGATGACGATAGGGGAGGACGAGGACGCTCATGCCTAAGGAGATCTTTTCAGTGCAGCCGGCCAGAAAGGCGAGACAGGTGAGAGGCTCAAGAAAGGGACGATCAGGGGGGACAATGAAGCTTTGTCCTTCGCTGTAAGGGTATAGAGTGTTGATCTGCCAGGGGATAATTATGCGATCCGCAGTCCAGACGGAATCATATCCCAGGGCTTCAGCACTCCGGGCCGCTTCCATCAGGGTAGCTGGACCTGCGGCTCGGCCAGAGATCGGAAGAAAGACGCCGAACTTCATCGCTTAACCCCAGATAACTATCAGGAAAGAATCGAATCTGGAAGAGTTGACTTTAGCGTCGGGTTGGTAGGCTTCGGCTCGAAGACTGCGTGCTCACTGCTTACTTCTCACGGCTCGCTCACTTGATCACCTTATCCGCCCGCACCAGCACATTGGGCGGAATTGTCAGGCCGATTTGCTTCGTTAATACACTAAACTACCCCTTCGAATAATGCAACGGCGGCAGAGGTTATCGCCTAAGTACCTTCAGCATACTACCCTAAAGTACACTTGTCCTCGAACGCTTTTTTGTATAAGAGTAGCCACACTTAACAGCGGAGGAAAGATCATGAAACGAGCGCAATGGATTTTTTACGTTAGTTTATTCCTTTTTACCTTCTCTGGAATGGCTCTTCTGGCCAATGAGGTCGGTCTGCCGTCGTCTCCCCTGTGGCGTGAGGGAGGAAGCGGGGGTGGCGATCCGGATCTTGACCGGTTAAGCAGGGCCTTTACACGCCTGGCAGAAAAGGTGCGACCTGCCGTAGTCCAGGTTCGCGTTAGTCTTAAAGCCGTGGCGGATACTACTAACGGCGAGTCGCAACGGCCACGTAACAGTCGCGGATCGGGGTTCATCATAAACCACCAAGGATTTATCCTGACTGCCCATCACGTGATCGATGGGGCTCAAGAGGTCGAGGTCCGTCTCGCCGATAGGCAGCGCTTTCGCGGCCAAGTTGTTGCAGCAGACTCCCACGTGGATCTAGCGATCATCAAGATCGATGGAGGGAGAGAGCTCCCGATCCTCGCCCTGGGCGATTCCGACAGCCTGAACGTCGGGGAGTTGGTTGGCTCCTTGGGCTTTCCCTTTGGTTTGGAAAGCTCTCTGGGTCTCGGCATCATCAGTCGCCGGGGCAGGAGCCAAAATATCTCAGCGGGGTATGAATTTATTCAAACCGATGCCGGGGCCAGTTCTGGTAACAGTGGTGGACCGCTGGTGAATATGAAGGGTCAGGTCGTGGGTATGATTACAATGGCATCGGAGAGGGGTAACATGGGCTTTGCCGTTCCCATCAATGCCATAAAGAGTATGATCCCCCGCCTCCTTCAGGGAGAAAAGATTGTGTGGGGCTGGTTGGGCGTAAGTGTATCGGAGGTGACGCTGGATTTGGCCGATACCTTGGGACTCACGCCGATAAAAGGGGTACTCGTCAGTTCTGTGCTGCCAGGCCAACCTGCGGAGAAGGCAGGAGTCCATCCCAAGGATATCATCCTCTCCATTAATGGGACTGGGGTGGACAGCCCCAGAGAGGTAATCCGTATGGTTGGAGGCACGGAAGCTGGCAGGGAGGTGAAGCTCACCATCTTTCGCAAGGGTGAAACTCTCGATCTTTCCGTACGCCTCGGCACCAAGCCGAAGACAACAGAGGGGCGCGAGGGGTAAGGACATGAGGATGGAGGATCGAAGATAGAGGATGCAGAAGGAAGCAAAAGGAGAAAGAAGGAAGGATGAAGGGGATTATGCCTGCCCCTCGTCTTCTGATTGTTTCTGGGATGCTGGGGCCACAGCACGCTTTAGCCTTTCCGAGTATTCCTGCAACTGCTTTTCCACTAGGCCATTAACCGATGAGACCGGATAACGACCCTCGCTATCCCTCTTTCCGGCCGGAACATCGGTCATGACTTCGATCCCATCATCGATGGTGCTGACCGCGTAGATATGGAAGTTTCCCTGCTCAACGGCCTCGACCACATCGGGGCGCAACATCAGGTTTCTGACATTTGCCTGGGGGATCAGAACCCCTTGCCCTTTGGTCAGTCCTTTGATGCGGCAGACATCGTAGAAGCCCTCGATCTTCCGGTTGATCCCGCCGATCGCTTGGATCTCTCCATTCTGGTTCACAGAGCCGGTCACGGCAATTCCCTGTTTGATGGGAATCCCAGAAAGGCTAGATAGGATCGCATAGAGCTCTGTGGAAGAGGCGCTGTCCCCATCCACGCCTTCGTAGGATTGTTCAAAACAGAGGCTGGCGGAGAGGGAGAGGGGGCGATCCTGCGCATACTTGGCTCCGAGGTAGCCGCTCAGGATAAGAACCCCTTTGTCGTGGGTTCTCCCGCTGAGCTTGGCCTCTCTTTCAATATTAGTGATCCCGCTTCGCCCCATAAAAGTCTTCGCCGTGATCCGCGACGGCTTCCCAAAGCTAAAATCTCCCATCTGGTAGATGGCCAGACCATTGACCTGTCCTTCTACGGCTCCCGTCACGTCCACCAGTAGAGTCTCCTGGGCAATCATCTCCTGGATTCTCTTCTCGACCAGGTTTAGGCGAAAGGTCTTTTCCTCCAGCGCCTTCTGGACATGTTCCCCGGTAACTAGCTCGCTTCCAGCCTTCTCCGCCCAATAGTTGGACTCGATCAGAAGATCCACGATGTCGCTAAAACGGGTTGAGAGCTTTTTCTGATCCTCCACCAACCTCGCCCCGTATTCGATGACCCTCGCGACGCCGCTAGGGTCGAAGTGACGCAGTCCCTCCCGCTGACAATAGGCGCTGATAAAACAGGCATAGGCGGTGATGTTATCTTTGGATCGATCGATCTCAAAATCGAAGTCAGCCTTGACCTTGAAGGTCTCACGGAAGTCCGGATCCATTGTGGAGAGGTAGTGGTAGAGGAAAGGATCACCGATCATAATCACTTTGGTATCGGTAGGAATCGGTTCGGGTCTAAGGCCTTGTGGAGGAAGCCAGCCAAAAAAAGTAGCTGGTTCCTCGATGCACACTTCGCGGTTTTTGATTACCCTTTTCAGCGCCTCCCATACCCCGGGGTTCGCCAGTACGTCTCGATCATAGAGGACCAGGTACCCTCCATTGGCACGACTGATCGAGCCGGCCTTGATCATAGTAAAGTCGGTGACAAAACCCCCCATAACCGGCCGCTTCTCCACCACCCCAAAGAGGTTATGATAGGTGGGATTGGTCTCGATTACAATCGGGGGGCCTTGAGTGTCGCTATTGTCTACAAAGACATTGATCCGGTACGGAAGAAATGGATCGGCAGCCGGCTCGTTCGCCTGGAGGAATGCGAGCGGTCCTGTGCCTTGAGCCCCATCACCCCCCTTAAAGCGGTTTAAATTTTTCAGAATATGGTCTCGCACCGCATCGAGGTAACGTATCAGCTTGGGGTAGCTCTGGTATTTCTCCTTCAGCTCAGATAAGGGAGCACGCACCAGATACTCTCCTGCCTGCTGATTTAATGCCTCAAGTCTGTCGGCGATTTCCCGCTCTAATTTTTTCCCTCCTCGCAGAGCCTCCTCCACCTTATTTTCGATCGCGCTCCGTCTTTCCTCCAATTCTTTTTTCTCTTCTGATGAAAGCGAAAGATAATCCTCCTCCTGCATGGGCTTTCCATGCTTCAGGGGAACAATAGCCATCCCAGAGGGGGAAACTCTTAAAGTAAAGCCGCTCCTTCTCGCCTCCTCCATCAGCGTCTCCATGATCCCTTGCTGCTGTCTCTGTGCCTTCTCGGTCATAGCTTGGCGCTGCTGGGCGAATTCCTCGCTCTCAAAGATCTTCTTCGCCTCTCGCTGGAGGGTCTGGACCAATTCCTCCATATCCTTTTTTAGGATCTTGCCCCAGCCACGACGGACATTTAAGGCCTGAGGTCGGTCTGGATCGCTGAAGTTATAGGCATAACACCAGTCCTCCGGGAAAGGAGAGTCTTCTTCAGAGGAAATCTTTCCAGCCGTAACTTTTTTCAGGAAGGCCTTGATGATGGTGGTCTTACCGGTGCCGGTCAGGCCGGTAACGAAGATGTTGAAGCCAGGCTTATTGACTCCTAAACCGAATTCAATGGCGCGCACCGCCCTTTCCTGGCCAATGAAGTCCTCCAAAGGGGTCATATCTGCCGTGCAGCTAAAGGGGAGGAGGGTTGGTTCACAGCGCCATCTGAGCCTTTCCACCGGGACCTCAAACAGAGAGTTCATATGGATCTCCTCATGAATCGGATAAGGAAAGGATATTTGCTTAATGGTTCGAGGTCAACTGCTCCTCTTGACGCTAGCATCTATTGATCCCACATCAGCCTCCATCTATACTGTTTTTCGTGCTTCGAAGGTTCTTTACTCTTTTTCTCTGTCTTTCTCTCTTCGGAGGATGCGGCTCTTATCTTCCTTCCAAAGTGCCATTCCTCCAGCAGAAACAGGAGGATGAAGACGTAAGGATCAGTCGGGAATTTCGCCGAGAGGCCAAGAAAAAGCTCAAGCTCATACACCATCCAGAGGTTGAGCGTTATGTAGACCAGATAGGCCAGAGGATACTCTCAGCCATGGGGCCGCAGCCCTTTGATTACCGTTTCTTCATCATAGAGAATTCCCAAATGAACGCCTTTGCAGTCCCTGGAGGATCCATCTATGTGTACTCTGGGCTCATCGAGCGCGTCAAAACCACAGACGAACTAGCCGGTGTTATAGGTCACGAAATCATCCATGTAAAATCGCGCCATGCGGCACGCATTTCCGGGCCAGATCCTGCGGCTCTCCTAGTGCTCTTGGGGGTCCTTCTCGCTCGAGGCAGCTCTCAGGCACAAGCGGCTGGAGCATTGGGGGGGGCCTTGGCGGCAACGCGGCAGCTCTCTTACAACCGCCAGCTTGAGCAGGAGGCGGATACTCTTGGAGTAAAGTATATGGCCGAGGCGGGCTATGACCCTAGGGGAGCTCTAAGCTTTCTTAAGGTCATCGATCAAGAGAGGATTTTGAACCCGGTCGAAATCCCTCCCTACCTGATGACTCACCCATTGACCCAGGAACGGATCGCTGGGGTGGAGACGGCGATTCGCACTCTCAGGCTGGAGCGACCGAAGTCGGAGCATCCAGACCCGATCAAAAAGATCCAGACGATACTGCGGTTGGAGAGACAAGATTCGGACGCTGTGATCGCTGAGAATGAAAGGCTCCTTGGCCAATATCCAGCAAGCGCCGAGCCGGTGCACCTCCTGGGTGTCGCCCACCATAATAAAGGAAGGTGGCCGGAGACACGGCAGAACTACGAGCGGGCAAGAGCACTCAACCCTAAAAGTCCAGGGATCGACCGAGATTTGGGTCGCCTCTATACCCAAATTGGAGAGTTTCGTTTGGCCCATGAAGCCTTTGAGCGCTCTTTGAGTTTCGAGCCCAAGGAGCCGCTGAATCATCTCTTTCTGGGAGAATTGTTCGAGAAAGAATCGAATCTTCGCGAGGCGGTCAGCGCCTACCTAAGAGCACACAACCTCTCGCCCTTGTGGGCTGAACCGCCCCATCGCTTGGGCGTCGTTTATGGAAAGATGAATCGCCTAGGAGACGCCTATCACTATTTGGGTCGTTCCCATCTTCTGTCGGACGAGGATGAGAAGGCGATTACCGACCTGGAGCGTGCGTTAAAGATTCTTGACCCCGCATCTCCACGAGGGCAAGTCGTCAAAGACGAGCTTGAGGCTATAAGAGCGAGAAGGAGATAACGCTCTTCTCAACTAGTGAGTGGAAACGGGATAGAGTTTATCTCTAACCTGCCTCGTAGTCCTATGCTCCCGTTTCAATAAGGATTCTCTGAGGAAGTCTGGATCAAATCCCAAGAGATCGCAGATATTGTTAAAGGAAAAAAGCCATTCTATGCCTGTATCTTCAACCCAATCGATGGCGTTTTGATAGAGCTCCCTGCCGGAGCTATTTCTTGCCCGCCGATACTTTTCCAAGCACTCGACTGCATCCTTTAGAATGGCGAGCATGAGTCTCTTCTCCCCATCAAGTTGACGAGATAATACCCTGTTTCCGTAGAATTGGGAGGGTAAGAAGGTATCCGGTTCCAATATTCTTGCTAAGAAATCATCGTACATTGGGCTAACTTCCACTAAAAAAATTATAGATATCTAACATGAATAGTTAGGAATTTCAATAACAATCCTATTCGTGAGGTGGTAGGAAATTGGGAGGATAGGAAATCTATAATGATTTCAATAGATTAGCACTAAAACTCTCCCATGAGACCAGCCAGCTTGGTCTTAGTCACATAATGGTCCCAGATCTTTTGGATGGTCGGCATTCCACTGCGACCCTTGGCGACCCGGTTGACTTCATCTTCGGTATAAAAGCGGACAGGTCCCAGGAGCGAGGCGTAGTAGAGTCTGGCGGCACTTTCTTCTAAGTCGACGCACGCAGCAAAGGTCCCCTCGATCGTTTCTCCCACCACGATAGAGCCGTGCCCGCGCAAGATCGCGGCGTTACCAGCACCTAAAGTTCGAGCGACCTCATCTCCCTGTTCATTGGTATGAATCAAGGCAGGGTCTAAATAGACGGGAATAGCGCCAAGACCGAAGATGGCTCCCGTGTTGGAGGCGGGGATAAGGGGACGGTCAGCCATGCTCAGGACCACTACCATGCGGTTATGGAGGTGGGCTACGCACTGGACGTCTTTTCTGACGCGGTAGGTACGGGAATGCATGGGTAGCTCAGAAGGGAGGTTCCATTTTCCCTCCAAACGATTGCCGTCAAGATCGAAGGTTAGTATGTCCTCGGCTTTCACCTCCGCCCGGCTTATCGGGTGGGGGTTCACTAAGAAGCGGTCCGTACCCGGGATTCTCACGCTGATATGGCCGCTGTAATCAACAAGCTCTGCAAAACAGAGCATCCGACAGGCCATGGCCAACTTCTTCTTGAGATCATCTATTTCTGACACGGCAATTCTCCTTTCTCTCTTTCCTTGAAAGTTCCTGTTTCAAGTTTCGCGTTTCGAGTTTACAATACTAGAAGCCGAAACCCAAATCACAGAAAGGATCTTATGACAACCCGTAGCGCGGAAGGGATTCGTTGGGATTTGACTGACCTTTTCTCCTCATACGATGACCCGCAGATCGAATCGACACTTAACGATTGCCGCAATCGAGCTGAGGCATTTGCCCATCGATTCCGCGGCACCATCAACCTCCCTGGAGGCCCAGACCCTGGACATCTCCTTCATGGGCTAAAAGAGTTGGAAGCGATTGAGGACTCACTTAGTCGGGTAGCCAATTATTCCAGCCTCCTCTATGCAGCCGACTCCTTAAAGCCAGAGTATCAGGACCTGGAACAGAGAGTCGAGCAGCGGGTAACTGCCGTGAGGAACCTGCTGCTTTTTTTCGAGCTGGAATGGCTGGAGCTGAAAGACGAAGTGGCGGAGCACCTGATCCGCCATCTAACCTTAAAGACCTACAGTCACTACCTAAAAAATCTACGCCGTTTTCGCCCTCATAGACTCTCCGAGCCGGAGGAAAAGATCGTTAACGAAAAAGATAACACCGGCAGAAATGCCTTCGGCCGCCTTTTTTCCGAGATCACTTCGGCTCTGACTTTCTCGCTGGAAAGGGAAGGAAAAACCGAAGAGCTGACTTTGAGCGAGGTCCTGGCATTTCTGCGCGAGGCTGACAGGGGACTTAGACAAAGAGCGATGGAGACTCTTTTTCAAGGCCTCTCGCGTTATGGGCCGGTTCTAACCTTCATCTACGATACCCTAATCCAGGACCACCTAACCATGGACCGTCTGCGGCATTATCCCAACCCGATGAGCGAACGCCATCTCTCCAACGAGATCGATGCGGAGGCAGTGAGCCAGATGATGAGAGTGACGGAGTCGAATTACGGGATCGCCCACGACTACTTCCGCCTCAAAGCTAGGCACCTCAGGCTTCCACGTATAGCCCTCTACGACCAGTATGCGCCTGTGGGGAAAGAGCTAAGCCCCTTTAAATTTACGCAAGCCCGACAGGTCATCCTGGAAGCCTTTGGCGCCTTCACTCCAGTTTTTCGCAATATCGCCAACGAGTTTTTTGCCAAACGTTGGATTGATGCGGAGATCCGTAAGGGCAAACGAGGCGGGGCCTTCTGCGCCTCTCCTTCACCCCAGCTCCACCCTTATATTCTGTGCAACTATACCGATAACCTTAGAGATGTTATGACCGTGGCCCATGAGTTGGGTCACGGTCTCCACGGAACCCTTAGCCGGAAGCAGAGTTTTTTAAACTACGATACTCCGCTCACGACCGCCGAGACCGCATCGGTCTTCGGCGAAATGCTCGTGTTTGACTACCTAGTGGAACACCAGAACGATCCCCAGGTGCAGATTGCGCTCATCGCCGGAAAGATCGAAGATGCCTTTGCCACTGTCTTTCGGCAGAACGTTCTTACGCGCTTTGAACAGGCGGTCTTTTCAAGACGTCAGGCAGGACGACTAACCCCTCAGGCCATCGGGGATCTCTGGGTCGAGGCCAACGAAAAGTATTATGGAAGTGCGGTGGAGATGCCCGAGGGATACCGTTGGGGTTGGTCCTATATTCCCCACTTTATCCACACTCGTTTTTACTGTTACAGCTACGTCTTCGGCGAGCTTCTGGTTCTTTCCCTATACCGGATGTATCGGGAGCAGGGAAAAAGCTTCGTTCCTAAATATCTCACCCTTCTCGAAGCTGGCGGGTCAGATAACCCTGAGGCACTGCTTAAACCTCTCGGAGTGGACTTTCACGATCCTGAATTTTGGCAGAAAGGCTTCGATGAGATCCGCAGTTTGGTCAACCGGGTTGAGAAGTTGGTCGAAGAGATCGGCCAGTAATGGAAGTGCTCATCTCAGCCTGGAAGCCTCCGAAATTGACATAATAGTACCTCATCGGCTACTCTCCTGCTTAAAACGATGATTCAGAGGTCAGTTCGGCTCTCTCCAGCAGTTGCTTCGGGCTCTGAAAGACTTAACCTTTTCTCTGGCTGACGGGAGCGTCGTTACATTCGCATGAGATCCACCCATAGTGGCCATGACTGGACCCAGGTGATCGAGAAAAACTGGGAGCTAGGGCCTACTGCAGGGTTTCCCGATCGCTACTCGATCCGGAGGAAAGGCGAAGAGCGAGAGTTAGTCTGCAGCGAGTCGCCCACCATGGCCGTGCGCATCGAGCGGGGCATGACAATACCCGCCGGCGCCGCCCGCAAGGCGCCACCGGGAACCATCTATCTCGATGGCGCGGCCGAAGGGGGGCCTTTCCTCGACGTCGAAAAGGCCGCCTTTAATCTGGACCATCACGAAGGCTGCGTCCGGTCCTTCACTCTGGCCACCTGCGAGCAGGCCATGGTAGTCATCCGCAAGGGACTGGATCTCCAGAGAAGAGACTGGACCATCTACGCCAACGATCCCGACCTCGATACCGTCCTCGCCATCTGGCTGCTGCTTAATCATATGCGGTTGAACGATGTCGACCCGGAAATCCGCAGGAAGGTCATGCCTCTTGTGCGCCTTCAAGGCACCATTGATGCTCACGGACTGGAGATGCAGGAGCTTTGCGGGTTCCCTCCGGAGTTGCAGGAATCGGTCTTCGCCGGGTTGGAACAGCTGCGGAGCAAGGAAGTCGCCCTGAAGAAAGAAGGGAAATGGCACGAGATCGACTTCCTGCAATACACGGCCGACGTCTTGCGAACCATCGACGCGATGATCTATTCCTCGCATCACTTTGAAGGGGTGCTCGAAGTCGAGGAATTGGCGCGCGCCGAGATCGGCGAGGACCAGCTGGCGATAGTCTGCCGGGGCGAGACGGGGATCTATGAAGTGGAGCCGCATCTTCGCCGGCTGCATGGCAAGCGCCTCGGGGTCATCATCCTGCAGACGAATCCCAACACCTATACCTTGCGCCAGGTCGACACGTTTCTGCCGGCGACGCTCGAGGGCGCCTACGAGCGGCTCAACCTGATCGATCCGGCCGCGGGGAACCGGCGCTCCGGCAACCGCTGGGGCGGCTCGGGGGAAATCGGAGGCTCGCCGCGGGCCACGGGAACGTCGCTGACGCCGCAGCAGATAGCCGATGCCTTCGCCCAGGCGTATCGCAGGCCGACGACGGCGCAGCGCCTGGCCACGGTGGGCGTCTCGCTGGTGGAAACTACTGCGGTCATGGTTGGCTCCATGATGGTCTCTTACTTCCTAGGATGGCGTCGCGATCCGGCTGGGTCGATTGAGAGCTACTTCCGCAATCAGGCGGGGACCTATGCGGGCGTGCTCAGCGCGTTCAGCGGGGTGTTCGCCCTCGCTGCCTGCCGCAGCGGACCGAAGCTTTTCGGGCTGTGCATGCCGGCCGGATTGGACTGGCTGGTTCTGCTTCCCGGAGCGCTGTTGGGAGGAGTGGCCGGAGGCGCTTGGATCTTTGCGCCTTGGGTCACAAGTTCTCAGGCCTTCTTCGAGCACCACTGGACCGAACTCGCCATCGCGACCGGCTTTCCGATCGCGGCCGAAGTACTATTCCGCGGGCGGGTGCACAGCACGCTTGCGGAGCGCTTCCCTACCCAGCGCCACGGCGGCCCTTGGTTTCTCTCCTGGCCGGTCTTCATCTCAAGCGCGCTCTATGCCCTCTGGTCCCTGCCTTCGTTTCTTCCCTTTTTCTCCTGGGATGTGGTTTTGACCTTTGCCGCCGCGCTTCTCTTTGGAATCAGCTCCGGCATGGCCCGAGAGCGTTCCGAGAGCCTGCTCCCCTGCCTGATCCTGCAGTGGTCCTGCCTGCTGATGCTCGTGGTGATGTCATCTATTATTGACGTGTCCGTCGTGCTGGAGAAAATCCTCCAATACTTAGGCCTATGAAAAGATAGCTCAATAGGCCCCAGAGTCAGATGCTAATCTTACGGCTGGCAACTTTTGCATTGCTTGGCTTTGCTTCTCTGACGCATGCCCAGGTTGTCCATCCCGACCTTGTCAGCCAGGCAAAGAAAGAGAGGAGGGTTGTCTGGTACACAACGCTCTCGATCCCGGAGAGCAAGCAGTTTGCCGACATCTTCGAGACGCAGTTCCCGTTCCTCAAAGTGGAGATCTTTCGGTCGGGAGCTGGAGCGGTAGTCAATCGGATTTTTAGCGAGTACGGCGCCAAGAACTACCTGTTCGATGTCGTGCAAGGCATCTCCAGCAGAGGCGTGATACCTGTGCTCAAGCAGAAGGAGATTATTACCAGGTATGAATCGCCCGAGTACAAGTCTATTCCCAACGACTTAAAAGACGGGGAGGGTTACTGGGCCTCGAATTATCTGAACACCTTTGTGTTAGCCTACAACAAACGGATGGTGAAGTCTGAGGGTGTCCCAAAAACTTATGACGACCTTCTCAGGCCTATGTGGAAAGGGAAAAAAATCTTAAACGACACGGAAAACTTTGCCTGGTTTGACGGGCTGCTAAAATACTGGGGCCGCGACAAAGGCCTTGCCTATTTTCGCCGACTCGCGCAGCAAGAGCAGGTCTTCCAGCGTGGAGCCAGAGGGCGTATTCAGCTCGTCGCGGCCGGAGAATTCCCGCTCACCATAGGTTATGGTCCTCACGCCCAGAGTTTCATCAATCAAGGTGCGCCAATAGATTGGGTTCCCTTGGAACCAGTCGTCGTCATCGTGAATACCGTCAGCGTGGCGCGGAGGGCACGGCATCCTTCGGCGGCGCGGCTTTTCGTTGATTTTTTGTTTTCCAAGGGGGCTCAGCTAAAACTGCGCGAGCTTAACCGCATTCCCTCCAGGGTGGACGTAGATTCCGATCCGCCGCGGCTTTTCAAGGGCTTCAGGAAAGTAGTCCAGGATGTTGAGGATGAAAACCTGTCTGAGGCCGTCGATCTTTTCCACCAGATTTTTGGCTTGCCCGCCAGATAGAGCGCCAGAATGGGCTCTTATTAGCTAGAAATTAGCCCTGATCGAAACACTCTGCAAGTCGCCTAACATTTATTTCTTTGTACACTTTCTTGTCAGGGATGTGAGCCATGGACCGGTACTTAACTACGAGCGAGGCAAGACGGAAGTTCTTAAGTTTGGTTGACGAAGTCGAAGATGGCGACCAGGTCATCATTACGAAGCGAGGGATACCTAAAGCCGTTATTCTGAATTTTGAGCAGTTGCAAACCTTGAAAGCTGTGGCTCGGCTCTGGCAAGACCCAGAGGCACTGCGGCCATGCAGGTGTCGCTGAACGATCTGAAGATTGGGAGAACACTTAAGCTCTCCGGAATACCAACCGTGGAAAAAATCTTGACCACCGCCCGCAAGAAAGGGCTCGTGCGTGGCAAGGGTCTGGAAGTGTGACGCCTCCTCCCGTGCACTCCAGTCGACGGATGGCTTGAGGCTATTGAAAAAATCTAGCAGCGGGATATAAGAGAATCACGAGGAAGGGGCATGCTCGATGGGTTTATCCTGAAGGGGTGCCCCTTCAATTTTTGTTCTTATACTCCAGCTTCTCTTTAACCTCCACGAGAAACCCAATCTTTTCGCGAGCTGCTTTCTTAAGAAGTGCAGAACACGCGTTTGACGCTGTGCTTAAGACCCTTTCGGTTCAGACCCAACACGGTGTTGACAAACCCTGACCTCTGGCCGGATAAAAAGTCCTTGTCACGCCGCCTTGCGTCTTGCTCTCCTGGCTGACTCTAACCTGATTCTGCACCCCATCGCGGACAAAATATCCATGACGGTCCCGATTCTTGGATTCCTGCCCTTGGAAAGCGCTTTATAAAGGCTTTCCCGATTGAGGCCGGTAGATTGAGCGATGTGGGTAAAGCCATAGGCCCGCGCGACGTCTCGAAGCCCCAAAAGCAAAAGGCCTGGATCATTTTCTTGGAGAATGGCATTCAGATATCCGATTGCGTATTCCGGGTTCTTGAGCCGCTCATCCAAACTTTCCTCGTAGGCCCTGCTCGCCGGATAGACCTTTTTTTGTCTCCCTTTCATTTCAATGTCCTTTCCTTCCAATCCCTCCAATATCGCCTCGCTTGCTTAATCGCTTCTTCCTGCCTCTTTTTCGTGCTTCCGCAAAGTAAAATGACCAGTGTCGCACCATGTTCACCGAAGTAGATCCGGTAGCCAGGCCCGTAGCCCAAGACAATCTCCTGCACCCCCTCCCCGACGGATTTATGTTGTCCCAGATTGCCCAGTCGCACTTTAGCGACTGTCTTGTCTACAAGCACCCTTGCCCGCTGATCTGCAAGGCCGTCCAGCCATTCCTGAAATACATCCTTTCCGTCCCGTGTCACATAGGTCTCGACTTTCCTCGGAACGGCTTCCCGCATGCCTTAAATCCTACTGTAGCCAATCGGCTACAGCCTGTCAACGGGTTTTACAATCAGGACGTTTTCGGCAGATCCGCGGGACGTTTCCACACTTTCGCAATTGCGAAAACGTGAGAGTGAGTCGTTTTGAGGTTCTGAGTGTTCTCAAAAGGTAGGATTGCCGAGATGGCGAAGCCAGACCCCGGCACTATGACTTGGACCCTGGCCGAGCAGCGAAGAGAACGCCTCGCAGTGCGCCACTACCTCTACTCCCGCGGCTGCGACAGAAAGTGTCTCTGGCTTGGCCAGATCTGCCTGGATGGGTAAAACATTCGGAGCGCTGGCGAGATCCGGAGGAAGCGGCCTCCGATGGTACATCAAGCGTAGCTTATGCCCGCCCGGAACTAGGTGTCGGGCCAGAAGGCTACCCAAGTCCCTGCTGCACCGGTGATGAGAATAGTCGGAGAGGGGTTCAAGGTATGCGGTTAAATAGCTTGTCCTGTCCTTTTCCCACTAAAATTTTTTTCTTGGCTTATTTGCCATCTCCATGATCACCACTGGAAGCATTGCATCTTCTGGAAGGGTTCGATAGCTTACGTCTATTTCCGCTACGACAGAGTCGACGGTGAGACTGCCAGGCCATAAATCTCTTATAGCCACTGAATAACGAGCGTTCATAGCCACCAAACCTATTACGTGCCACAGGTACAAGCTAAATATCAGTGCCCAGGAGTGGGACGATTTTCCCACTAAGAAACTCAATCAGCGAAATTTGTTTACTTAAAACGAAATCCAATTATCGTTGCGTAGGGAGGACTTACAAATTGAGGGGAAAATAGAGACGGCTGAATCTACAGGAGGCGCTGCTCAAGACGCTGGCGTAAATATCCACGAGCCAAAATTTTGGCAAAAAATGGGTTAACGAGTCCCCAGCCTAGTAAAAATATTTGAAGGTTTAATCGATAAATTAGCTAGCCCGCCTTGGGGTTCAGCAACCCTTGGGTGATCAGAAGATCACGCGCTCTGTACAGGACTTTGAGAACTCGTTGAACGTTTTTCACATCCGACCTTCTTATTCCTCTTGTTGCATACGGCAAGCCAGATGGAGGCGAAACTAAAAGAGCGTCTTCTGCCAGACCAGATTCGGCGAGATTCTCTCGCAACCAGTGCACGGAAGCGTGCTGCCAAGACTTGACTCGTCTTACGCCATAAGCACGTGGGCGCCTCACAATGCTCTCGCCAAGTTGTACCAGCTCGGAGTAGCGGTTTTTTTGCTCAACCTTTGTTGTCATGTGTGTGTGAGGCCTAACTCCTGATTTGGCGGCCTTAGATCCAACCAACTTACCGGCTGTTTTACTCAGAAAGATTGGGGCATCAATTCGAAAAATGAAAGGCGACAGAGAAGAGACGGATTGGACCTTGAGTTATAGTAACTTAAGTGTTACCATTGGTCGTGGTTGAGGTTCGTGAGTATGTCGCTGCTGACGGCAGCAGCCCCTACGCAAGATGGTTTAATAATCTGAATGCGCAGGCCGCCGCAAAGGTGGTGATAGCTGTGACACGGATGTCGCAGGGCAATTTCTCCAACACGAAAGGCGTAGGATCCGGCCTGCATGAATGCCGCGTCGACTTCGGACCGGGCTACAGAATTTATTTCGGAAGAGACGGCGAGCGACTTGTGATCTTGATCGGGGGTGGGACAAAGAAGCGCCAGCAGGAAGACATACGGCGCGCCCAGGCTCTCTGGGCCGATTACAAACGACGTAAGAAAAAGGAGAATTGAGATGCCACTGACAAGAGACTTTAAGGAAACCATTCAGGCGCGGGCTCGCCGCGACCCGGACTTCCGTGAAAGCCTTCTCCAGGAAGCGATCGATTCGTTTCTCTCAGGAGACGTGGAAACAGGCAAGACCGTTCTGCGTGATTACATCAACGCCACCGTCGGCTTTGACGAGCTTGCCAACGTGATCAAAAAATCTCCAAAGAGCCTTATGCGCATGCTCGGCCCCACCGGCAACCCCCAAGCCCGCAACATCTTTGCAATCGTCGCCTACCTTCAGAAGAAGGAAGGGATTCATCTAAAAGTACGCGCCGTGTAGGGAAGCCTGAGCATGGTCCCGCTGGATTACTTCATCTTAAACGCTGGTGGCAGGACTTCGTCTACGCTCTTTCCTGTCCAGTGC
>JBOHVJ010000099.1:0-3991 GCA_050735075.1 Binatia bacterium | reverse complement strand
GTATGGGCGATTGAGGGCATAGCGAGGGCGAGACAATCCATGCCGGGTAATCATAACGAAATCGAAGGATCGGCCGGGATGAAAGAGGCTAAGATTCAAGCCACGAGTCCAATTTGCAATGGCAAAGCTTAACCTAGCCAAGTAAACCAGAGTCATGAGCAGACCTGAGGAATTTTAAGGGGTCGGGAGTCTTTTCTGAACCGCATTTCGACGTTTCGAGAATTCTCGCATCTCTAAGGTCGTTGAGGCCCATCCTATTCGAGGTCAAATTCGCAAAGGTGTGAACGGGTGGCTGGGTCGTATTTAAATTTCATCGCTAGGATTTTGGGCTCGGCATCTAAGATTGCAATTAAGAACTTTGGCAAAGTTTCTGCGACCACAAAAGCGGAGGACAATAACCAGGTTTTGACGAAAACAGATCTGGAAATTGGTCAATTCTTGATTGGCCACGTTCGTCAACTTTATCCGAAACACAATATCATTGACGAAGAAGCAGGCGTCATTGACAACCACTCGGAGTTCACATGGGTCATTGATCCCATAGATGGCACGAGTAACTTTGCTAGCGGCAGCCCGCTTTATGGCATTATGGTAGGGTTGTTAAGTAGGGATATCCCATTTGCCGCTGGTATCGCCCTCCCGGCCTTCTTTGAGATCTATGTTGCTCAGAAAGGCCAAGGCGCCTACTGCAACAAAGCGAAAATCTCTGTAAGTAAGGAAGCCAACTTAAAGTCCGCTTTAGTCGCCTACGGCATTGATTCACACCAAAGAGATCCAGATTTCACAAGAAAAGAATGTAAGCTGCTTGCCGAAATCATTCTGAACATAAGGAACTTGCGCTCCAGCAACAGTGTTTATGATGCAGCCATGGTGGCCAGAGGAAACTATGGGGCTGTACTCAACAGAAGCAGTAAGATCTGGGACAACGTGGCCCAGCAGGTCGTGATTGAAGAAGCAGGTGGTATATACACAGATTTCTTTGGCGAGCCAATCGACTACTCTGATCCGTTAAATAAAACCAAAGAACATTTTACTTTCTGTGCCGCTTCCCCTGCCTTGCACGAGCAAATTCAGAGAATGATTCGGGTCTTTTCCTAAGAATCATGTTTCCTTTAGTTTGCCCTTCTGTCGCTGTCTTCATTTCCCACGTTTCGACAATTCTCGAAGTGTCGTAGCATCAGCTGGTAAGTTTGGTCAAGCGAGGGTTACCTCGCTTGACACCCTGAGTGGCCTAAAAAGTCTTCTTCGGCAGTCACGCACGAGAAAGGCCAGCAAGTAAAAAAAGACAAAGATGTGAGAAGGAGGCGCTTTACCCTTCAATCACCTTTTTCCACTTCGACCGCACCTTCTCTTTGAGTTCAGGGCTGGATTCGGCGACAGGCGGAAAATCCTTCATCCACTCAAAGGGACGGCAGGCGTCGATGACCGCGCGGGAATTAAAACCCTTCTTCCCCGGCTGAATCCTCGGATCAAGGGGGCCGCTCCAGCAGCGGCGGAGGATCTCGATCGACTCGACAGGATCGGAGCGCGTGGTCAGAGCCCATAGGACATCGAAGGTGCTGGTGGGATCAATATCCTCATCCACTACAACCACATAGCGCCCAAGATAGGCGCCGGCATGGACCTGAGAGGCAACCAACATGGCCTGGCGTGCGTGGCCCGGGTAACGCTGCTTGATGGAGATGATATTCAAGAGTCTGCCTCCCCCAGCCTCGTGACACCAAACCCCTTTCACATCCGGCACTCCTGCCTTCTCAACCTGATCCCAGATAAGGGCGGACTTGAAGAAGCACTTAGCCAAAGAATAGTCGGAGGGGGGTCTTCCCGGCCTCGCACAGCAGAGGATAGGGTCATTGCGATAGTAGATATTTTCCACCCGCACGACCGGCTCCGGGCGAATTGAGCTCGCATAATACCCTGTCCATTCGCCGAAGGGACCTTCCTTCTTCACATCATCAGGACGCATGAAGCCTTCAATGACGATCTCTGCATGGGCAGGAAAAGGTAGTCCTGTTGCCTTTCCCTCAATCACCTCGATGGGGCTGCCCTTGAGTCCACCGGCGTAATCGAACTCGGAAACGCCGTAGTCTACCTCGCTGCCCGAGACCATAAAGAGCACTGGGTCCTGACCGACTGAGATCACGACAGGACACGGTTTCCCCTGATCGAAATATTTTTGACGCATGATGCGTCCGTGTTTTCCTGGGGAGATATAAAGCCCCATACTGGTCTCGTCATGGACCATACCCCTATAGGTGCCAAGGTTAACCCATCCCTCTTCCGGATCTCTGGTTATGACCAGACATCCCGTACCAATAAAACGTCCACCATCAAGCTCGTGCATGAAGGGGACCGGGAACTTAAGAAGATTGATATCCTTACCTGATAGAACGTTCTCTAAGATCGGTCCCTTCTTAACCACCTTCTGCGGGATGGGCTTATGGACCGCCAGCTTCTGACGGAAGGTCCGGACCAGGTCCAGCCCCGACTGATCCAGCGGCAATCCTAAATTAACGGCCATCCTTTTAAATGAGGCATTTTGGGCGAAGAGGGCGCGGTAGCCCTTGGGATAGTCCTTAATATTATCGAAAAGGACAGCCGGCACTGCGCCTTTACTCTCGCGAGCCACCAGCTCTGCGAGCGTGCCCATCTCCAAGTTCCAATCAGCTCCGTCGATCTTCTTGAGCTCACCGAAGCTATCGACGATCTCCAGCCATTCGCGCAGATCCTTGTAAGCCGGGGTCCTCCCGGCTTTAATCTCTTTTTCAGAGAATTTTTTCGCTTCTAAGGCAGTCATCGAATTTCTCCTTCCGGTTAAGAACTCAGTATTCAGCGGTCAGGATTCAGAAATCTGGGATTCCGGCCTCTGAACTCTAGCTCTCTATTTTAATCTCCCAGCATCGATTCGTCCATCCCCTCAATATCTTCCGCGGGAAGACCGTTGCAGCTCTGCGGATCCAGATGGAGGTAAACCTTTTCCCCCGGACTGATCCTAAGAAACGGATGGGTATGGACCCGCAATAACATGTCTCCGACAGCGATCTGGCAGTGGTAGGCATCTCCCATAAAGACCGCCTCTTTCACCGTTCCCTCAACCACATTATCGAGCCCCTGCGGCCTCTGCTTCTCTACCTGGATGTGCTCTGGGCGAATCGATACCACCGCGGCTTGGCCCTTCACCAGGCCGGTAGCGGGAACGAAAGAGAAGATCCCCTTCTTCGTCTCTATCCGACCCGGCTTGGAATCCCCTCCTAATTCGACCACTTTCCCTTCGATAAGATTGGTGAGGCCTAAAAAAGTCGCCGTAAACTTTCTCTTGGGCCGGGAATAAAGCTCGTGAGGCGAACCCACTTCGATCAACTTTCCCGCATGCATCACAGCGATCTGATCGGAGATGGCAAGCGCTTCGGCCTGGTCGTGGGTGACATAAATAGTCGTGACGTTGATTCTCCTCTGGAGCGCCTTGATCTCAAAGCGCATCTCCTCCCTCAGCTTGGCATCCAGGTTGCTCAGGGGTTCGTCCAAAAGCATGACCTTCGGCTCGTTCACGAGGGCGCGGGCGAAAGCGACCCGCTGCTGCTGTCCGCCGGAGAGCTTGGGTGCAGGCCGATCCTCCAACCCATGGAGACCGACAATTTTTAACACATCTTCGACTCTCTTTTTAATTTCGCTCTTAGGGCGACGGTGAATGGTCAGCGGATAGGCTACATTCTCAAAAACGGTCATGTGGGGCCAGATCGCATAGGACTGAAAAACCATTCCGATGGGACGCTTGTTCGTGGGGACGTAAACCCTTTCACCAGAGGCAAAGACCGGCTTGCCATCGATACTGATCTTTCCCGCTTCTGGCCTTTCGAGTCCGGCGACACATCTCAGGGTCGTGGTTTTTCCACATCCGCTCGGTCCTAAGAAAGTATACAGGGCTCCCTCTGGGATATCGAGAGAGACGCCTTTCAGAACATGGACTCTCTCCTTATCCTCGCCAAAGTAC
>JBOHVJ010000098.1:0-5435 GCA_050735075.1 Binatia bacterium | reverse complement strand
GTCAAGGTGCTCGTCAACACCGGGATAAAGGAGATTTACTATGAGAGCCCTTACAAACTCCACACGTTAGAAGAGATTCTGCAACACACTCAGGTCCACATGGAGAAGGTAGATCTGCCGCAAAAATAAAAAGGGGCGAGGAAAAACCCCACCCCTTTTACGCTCTCTCCATCATCAAATCTAAATCTTCGCTTGGAGAACCAAGGCGAGAATCCATGCATAGATAGCGAGCGCCTCGATGAAGGCTAAACCCAGAACCATCGGGACCGTGAGCCTGGGTGCCGCGTTGGGATTGCGCCCAATGCTCTCCATCGCAGCAGCCGCCATGCGCCCCTGACCTAGGGCGGCACCCAAAGCGGCAATAGCGATGGCTAACCCTGAGCCCAGGGCGATGCCCGCCTTGGCCACTGAATCCGCCGCCTGACCTGCAGCCTCGGCCGCAGCCATAGCTGCCGCTGAGTAAAAAAAGCTTAGGGTGACCGCAGCGATAACTACAAACAACCTTTTCATCCTCCTACCTCCTTTCTAGCGAATTCAAGCTCACTCTCTCCTCTTTCGTCCTCCTCTCCGCACGAGCCCTTCGCTTAATGCTCATGGCTTACAGCCATGGCGACATAAATCACGCTCAATAGTGTGAAAACAAAGGCCTGAATTACAGAGACTAGAGCCCCCAATATGTAAAACAGTACCGGGACCACGACCTTGGTCATCTCGATAAATACCTCCACTACCATATGATCTCCAAACATATTGCCAAATAAACGGACTGATAGGGAGACTGGCCTTACCAGATGCGAGATGCTCTCGAGGACAAAGAAAAAGAATACAGAAATAACCAAAACCGGAGCGAACAAGACGCTCAGGATCTTTTTCGGGGTAGAAGGCAGGGAGGTCATCGGCCCAAGGAACTGCTTGATATAGCTCGGCCCATGCTCCCGGAGACCAAGATAGTTATAAGCTGAAAAAGAAATAAGGCCCAACCCTAAGGTAACATTGAAATTGTTTGTCGGCGGAGAAAAACCGGGGATAAGACCAAAAAGGTTTGCGGTTAGAATAAAAATAAAAAAGCTACCAAAGAGATGAACGTGTCTGCGCCCCTTCTTGCCGATGATGCTGTCGGTCAAGCCCACCACGAACTCCACCAAGAGTTCTACCAGGTTCCTTAGGGTAAGGCCCTCCTCAGGAATCACCGGATCCTTGGACTGGAAGAGAGCCCGTCTTGCCAGATAGGCTAAGACGACGAGCAAGACCATGATCAACAGAGCCGTAAAGGTATGCTGTTGGTTCAGGGGGTACGGCAATAATGCCACCAATACCGAATGCCACGTAAACGGATGTTCCATTTACTCACTTACCCGCTGACAAGCCCAAAAACTCTCTAGGATAATAGCTACCAGAAGGCAGGAAATACCTACAGCGAACGAGGGGCCATCCAATTCGAAGCGAAAAAAAAGAGCTGATAGCAATCCCAGAAAGAGCCCGAGTTTCAAAATTAGCAAACAGAGCCCTGCCCGGACTCTCCCCTTCACCGCAAAAGGGGTCAGGACCCAGCGGATACCGTAACTTAACAAGAGGAAATTCAATCCCATGAACACACCCCCTAATAGGAGAGCCCAGGGTTCAAGAATCTGCGGGGGTACCAGAAGGACCAGCAAAGCCAGGACTAGGAGTCCGTGCCACAATTCAATCCAAAGGACTGAGGATCCGCGAGATTCCAAGTTCATTTATCCTCACCGGAAAAGCGCTGGAACCACTGCGCCAATCGGATGAAAGCCCCCACCAGCGCTAGAAAGGTGATAATAGCTACAAGCCATGGAGATGTATCAAGATAGAGATCCAACAGGTAACCTAAAAACATGCCGCCGATTACGGTGCTCGGAAACTCAAGCCCGATGGCGGCATACTTGCCAACTTTGACAAAAAGGGGACCCTCTTTCCCCTCTCTTCTATCAAGGTCCCGTTTCTGTCGCACCGAAAATTCTCTATCATGTGATCCTGAGCGGTTCAACCTCTGGCCTCCTCCTTCGCCCAATCCTCGAAGGCCTGAATGGTTTTCTCCAAATCGTTCGGTTCGTGGGCAAGGGAGATAAAGGCCGTTTCAAACGGGGACGGAGGCCAGTAAATGCCACGACGCAGCATCCCATGGAAAAACCGCGCAAAGCGATCTTTATCACAGCGCCGGGCTTCAGCCGCATCGCGAACCTGCTCGACGCCAAAAAAGAGCGTCAGCATGGAGCCAACACGGTTGACTATACCCTGAATATGGTACCTCCTCAGAACAGCCTCAAACCCTTCTTGAACCATCCTTCCCTTTTCTTCCAGCCCCTGGTAAACCCCAGCGTGCGAGAGCTCTCTTAAAGTGACAAGCCCAGCGGTCACAGCCAAGGGATTGCCAGAAAGCGTGCCGGCCTGGTACACAGGTCCCTCAGGGGCCAGGAGATCCATGATTTCCTGCCTGCCCCCAAATGCCCCCAACGGGAGGCCACCACCCAGTATCTTTCCCAAGCAGGTGAGATCTGGTGTAACCCTGTATAGCTCCTGAGCTCCCCCCGGGGCAACGCGGAACCCTGTTATGATCTCATCGAATATTAGAAGCGCCCCATGTCTCTGAGTGACTGCCCTAAGGGCCGGAAGAAACTTCGGTGTAGGTGGAATCACACCCATATTCCCACAGATCGGTTCAACAATCACAGCAGCGATTGACTCTGGGTATTTGTGAAAAGCGGCCTCAACTTCGCTTGCATCATTAAAGGCAACCCCTAGGGTTTCCGCGGCGAAACTAGGCAGTACCCCTGAGCTATCTGGAAGTGCTAGGGTTGCCACGCCTGAGCCGGCCTTGGTTAGCAACCCATCCGCATGTCCGTGATAACAGCCATTGAACTTAACGATTTTGCTCCGACTGGTAAAAGCGCGTGCCAGACGGATTGCAGCCATCGTCGCTTCCGTACCCGAATTAACCAGTCTCAGCTTCTCAATCGGTGTAACTCGTTCACAAACTAATTCTGCAAGCTCGACTTCTACGGTGGTTGGTGCTCCAAAGGTTGTGCCAGCTTCCAAAGCTTGTTTCAGCGCGGTCACAATTTTGGGATGGGCGTGCCCTAGAATAAGGGGCCCCCAAGAGCATAGAAAATCGAGGTACCTGTTCCCGTCTACATCCAAAACATAGGCTGCCTCTCCCCGCGCGATAAACCGAGGGGAGTCGCCTACAGCTTGCCAAGCGCGGACTGGACTGTTCACCCCTCCCGGGATTTTCTTCCGCGCTCGCTTGAACATTTCTTTGGATATTATGGAACCCATGACTAAAAGTTCCCTAACATCCGACCCGGTGTGTGTCAAGGTCGCTTGAGCTGCGAGCGAAAAATTTTAACGCAATTTTTTTCTTGCAATGGAGAATGAAAAGGATTATGAAGTTCTCCTCGCGCCTGAGTGTAAAAAAAATTTGTATCTCTGTATCAACTGCTGGAACTAGAAATCTGAAGGACACAAAATGCTGGTCCTGATCCTCTCTCTGAGCAGCCGACTCTCTTTTGTTCCGCGCCATGCAGTTATTCTTGTCTTAACTATCTCCACGAAGGGGCTCTGTTCATACCTATGTTAAATCTCAAGTGTAAGACAAGGATCTGTTTTAGGATTTTTCAGTTATCCACAGCTGTGGATAACCCTGTTTGTAACTCAAGCTGGTTTTTTATCCTTAAAAACCAAGCGCTTAGCTTGTGACCCTCGAGGCTATGTATGGATGAGTTGTGGGAAGCAGCTTTAAAGCAACTCCGCGAACAGTTGGGAAAACAGAACTTTGAGACATGGATTAAACCCATTAGTGTGGGCAAGAGTCATGGTGATCAGATCAATCTGGAAGTCCCAAATAAGTTTTTCCGTGATTGGTTACTCGAGCATTTCCTCAAGTCTATTGAGGAAACTCTTTCGAGCCTGTCTCATCAAACCGTGAAGGTTTCCATTAGCGTCAACCAACAACTGGACACAAGCAAGGTCATAGAAAAGAGAGTTGGTCGGGAGAAATATCAGCCTGTGAGAATAAGTAACCTTATCCCGAAATACAACTTTGAAAATTTTGTTGTTGGCGCCAGTAATCAATTTGCCCATGCTGCCTCTCTGGCAGTGGCTAACCAACCAGGAGAACACTACAATCCTCTCTTCATATACGGAGGGGTAGGGCTGGGTAAAACCCATTTGATCAACGCCATCGGCCACAGGATTGTAGAGAGGCGTCCAGCGCTGAAGGTCATCTACCTTAGCTCAGAGTCGTTCATGAATGAGCTTATAGCATCCCTCAGGAGAGACAAAATGGACGAGTTTAAAACTCGCTTTCGGAACATGGATGCTTTGATCTTAGATGATGTACAGTTCATCGCCGGTAAGGAAAGAACTCAGGAAGAGTTCTTTCATACCTTCAACTCGCTTTATGAATCTCATAGGCAGATAGTCCTCACCTCAGATAAGTTTCCTAAGGAAATACCAGAGTTAGAGGATCGGCTCAGAAACCGCTTCGAATGGGGCCTGATCGCGGACATACAAGCACCAGATATGGAGACAAGGGTCGCAATCTTGCAGAAAAAGGCTGAGCAGGAAGGTGTCACGTTACCCCACGAGGTGGCTATCTTTCTCGCGTCGCACATAGATTCCAACGTAAGAGAGCTAGAGGGTTCTCTCACCCGTTTGGGGGCCTTTGCCTCCTTGACTAAAGCACCCATCACGGTAGATTTAGTAAAGGACGTGCTTCAGAACACCCTTAAGGGATCTCAGCGAGAGGTAACGATAGAAAACATTCAAAAGACTATTTGCGATCATTTCAATATAAAGTTGGGAGATCTTAAAGCCAAAAGAAGGACAAAAAATATTGCCCTGCCGAGACAGGTCGCTATGTATCTCTGCCGGAAATATACATCAACTTCCTTCCCGGCAATAGGTTACAAGTTTGGGGGCAGGGACCACTCTACAGTAATTCATGCCTCCAGGGCTATTGAGAAGCGAATAAAGGAAGATCCACACATGCAGGCAACTGTTGAAAAGTTAGAGAAAAATTTACAGCTGAAAAAATAATTGGGGATAACCTGTGGGTAGTAAGAGGGAATGTGTGAATAAAATGTCTTGGGAACGTTATTTTAATATTTTGCCGTCCAAAGTTAGGAAATGAAAAATAATTAACCACAACCGAATGCACTCTCTAGCATAGGCATTTCACCCTTTTGCACCTTATTCACAGCCCCTACTATTACTACTAAATCCAATAATAATTAAAAGATATAGTTAGGAGGGTTTATGGAGTTCAAAGCTAAGCGAGCAGATTTTCTCGCAACGCTTTATTGGACACAGGGTATTGTTGAACGTCGCAATACCATGCCTATTTTGGCTAATGTACTCATTGAGTCTCACAAGGGGCATGTTCGAGTAACGGCCACAGATCTTGAAGTTGGGAT
>JBOHVJ010000097.1:0-2241 GCA_050735075.1 Binatia bacterium | reverse complement strand
TGAACCGGCTGGAAAATATCCGCTGGATCCGCTCCCACGTCCCCAGGGCAGTAAAGCGACTGCGAGAAAAAGGTGAGAGGTTTTCCAAGATCATTCTTAACCCGCCACGCTCTGGCGCCAAAGAGCTGGAAGAGGACTTAGCCTTTTTGGGAGCGGAGAAAATTCTCTATGTCTCTTGTAATCCACCTACTCTGGCGCGGGATCTGGCGGCGCTGAGTAAAAAAGGTTATAAGCTGACGCGGGTGCGACCCGTCGATCTATTTCCCCACACCTTTCATGTGGAGACCTTGGCAGAAATGGTGCGTGTGGGCTGATAGGCAAGCAGGTCATGCTGACTACTTCGCTCTGCTGGCCTGCCGCTCCGCTTAACGGCCCACTGAAGGCACCCGCCAAACTTCATCGACCAACGACAGATCCGCCACCTGAGAGATGGGAATATCGGATCAATTGACACACCCCCTGCTCTTTGTTATGGCAAGTAAGAGTGAAAGAGGGTGAATTCTAATATTCCCCATCGGGAGGCGGAAAATGAAAAATAACAGAGTCATCGATGCGGACGGCCATATCATCGAGCAAAACGATATACTGCGTTCGTACTTGGAGCCCCCTTATGATAGGCGAGGGGGTCCGCTCGCATTCCAAGAGCCCTGGGATGGTCATCTCCAGGGGACACTCCCTCACAACCGAGAATGGTGCCACCGGAATCTGAAGGCGGAAGACTGGCTAAGGATCATGGACGAACACAATATGGAGCTAGCCTTTCTCTATTCGACCGGCGCAGGAGATGTCTCCCGGGTACGCGAAACCGGCTATGCCAAAGCCTTCTGTCGCGCCTACAATAACTATGTCCATGAACATTGGGCCAAGGTGTCGGAGCGGTTGAAGCCGGTAGCCCTATTCCCCCAACAGGACCCGGAGGCGGCTGCATTAGAGCTGCGCAGAGCAGTGAAAGAGCTCGGTTTTGCCGGCGCCTCGATTAAGACCGTTGGGATTGTCTTACCACTCGGGCACCGTTTCTACGACCCGATCTACGAGGAGGCTCAGAGACTCGGGTGCATTATCGGCATCCATGGCACCCGCAATGGGGCTCATGAGCTAGGAGCCGGCATGTTTGAGACCTTCACGGAGGTGCACACCGTTGCCTTCCCGGTGGGAATCTTTCAGCAGTTTACCAGTATGATCTTTCAGGGAGTGCCGGAACGCTTTCCCAAGCTTCGTCTGGCTTTTCTGGAGATTGGCTGCACCTGGTTACCATACTGGCTGGATAGGATGGACGAGCACTGGGAAAAAAGAGGAGCGATCGAGACTCCCAACTTAAAGCGGCCTCCTAGCGAGTGTGTGAGGGAAAGACCGATCTATTTCAGCGTCGAGGCTGGAGAGAGGCTGCTCCCCGAAACCGTAAGGTATGTGGGAGAAAATCATTTTGTCTTCGCTTCTGATATCCCTCACTGGGATAACGAGTTTCCAGAGAACATGCACAAGCTTCAGGCCCGTGAGGACCTGTCGCCGGAGGTGAAGGAGAAAATCCTCTATAAGAACGCCCGGGCCCTTTACAATCTCTAGACTCAAAAAGGAGCCAATCGAGGGAAGCTACTGGAGTCTCTAATTTAGGCAAGATTCATTCCTTTCACCCATCCCTCTGCCTGATTCCAGATGTGGCCCCCTCTCTGTCCCGGCAAACGCTGAGTCACCCCTTTATCAATTCCTGTAAACTGTCCCCGGAATTGCTGTCCCCTGTTTCCATTGTTGTAGCCTAAACGTTTTGGGTGAGAAGCGCGGTCCGCCGCGTCCTTCTCAACCCAATGGTTAAGCAATTGTTTCATCAATTGGACTCATCTCCTATTTTTTAGCGCTCCGACATTCGTGCTTACGGCATCGGACGCGTAGCGGTGAACAACGGGCTTCTGAGAAATGGCTCGATTTCGACATCGAGGAGCATAGGTTCTTCGCCTTTTAGATGTACTTGGGTATAACCGGCGTCGATCATGTATTGGGGCCAATGCGGATGCAAGCAGAACCAGCCCCGTGTGGTCAGCGTGAATACCGACTCCTGAAACCGCCCCCAGCCGCTTAGTTCTGTAACGCGTCGGTATCGGGCGCATGTAGCTCCAAAAGAGTCGTCCAGTGTGGCATCCTGCTCGATCAAGCGCTGCCGACCAGTCACCATTCCCCCAGTGGCCTTTTCCACTCCCTGTTTCAGCCAATCCAGGAAAGCAGTCGCGGTCTCGAACGCAGCCGGCG
>JBOHVJ010000096.1:0-4522 GCA_050735075.1 Binatia bacterium | reverse complement strand
GTTCAATGGTTTAGGGTTTAGGGGTTAGGGGTTAGGGATGGCGAGAAGAACGACTGTGACAAAGCTGAAAAAGCGTCTCGTGGATGGCTTGAGGGTGTTGACCGGAGAAGGGGTTTTGAGCGGCTCGGGTCATTTAAGCGTACGGATTCAAGGGACCGAGACGTTTTTGATTAACCCAAGATTCGCTGGGGTTCTCGCAGATCCCAAAGATATCTGTACGGTTACATTTGAAGGCAAGCGGATTGCGGGCAAGGGTCCGATTCCATCGGAGACTCCGATTCATAGCGCTATTTACCGTAACCGTGCCGATGTTGGCAGCGTGCTCCATTGCCATGCGCGCTATTCGATCCTGCTAGGTCTTCAGGATATCGGCCTCGTACCGTTCAACCGGGAGGCGAGGATGTTTGCCGACGGGGTACCCATCTTTCCTGATAGTCACGGAATCGACAATAACGACCTCGCCCGGCGCATGGTAGAGACGCTTCGGCTTCACTACGCTATCTTCCTCCGCGGGCATGGTTGTGTTGTCGTCGGGCCTGGGATTGAAGGGACTTGCATCTCGGCAATTCAACTTGAGCGGGCCTGCCAGGATCAGCTTTTCCTAATGAGCTTCACTACTGTGAAGCCTATTACGGACGCGAGCAGAGGCAGGGTAAACGCGAGGCTCGAAAATCCCTATCGGGCCTGGCCTTTCCTCCTCTACAAACACGGTGTAAAGTCGAAGGCTCGGATCCGCGCCTCCATCAGGACCTTAAAGGAAGGCGAGCACTATTAGCCCGAATCATTCATGGACCGAGGAAAGAGCATCACACACTGTAGGCGGCAGGGACTAGCCCTGAAGGAGGATAAGAAAGCACTCCTTGCGCTCTTGGCGTCGTTCGACTGAGCTCACGACGAAGTCTTGGCGCGATCAATCCTCTAAGCTTCGTGTGCTTCCTGCTCTTCGTGGTGATAGGATTTTGACCACGAAGGACACGAAGGTCATGAAGGAAGACAACATGACTCGCGCAAAGGCGCAAAGGCCGCCAAGGGTGAAAGCGTCCGAAGCCGATGTTCAGCGGTGAATAATCCGGGTTAGAAAGCAGAATTCAGAATGAGCAAGTCAACATCATCTTGCGTCGCATTCATCCTTGCAGCCTTACTCTGGTTTGGCGGCACCGGCCAAAGCCAAGAGAAAAAATTAGAACCCCTTAACGTATCTTATGCCTCCGTCACTGGAACTCGTGCTCCGCTTTGGATCGCAAAGGAGATGGGCCTTTTTGAAAAGCATGGCTTGGATGTCAAACTAGTTAACATCGTGTCGGGCAGCACTTCCATGCAGGCACTCCTTGGCGGCGATATTCAATTAGTAGCCGCTGCAGGCTCTTCGGCAGTGTCCGCGGCTGCCCGAGGGGCGCCGGTCGTGATCGTTGCTAGCTTTGGGCCGATTGCTTACAAGCTTATTGCCCACCCGTCGATCCCCTCTGTCAAGGAGCTAAAGGGCAAAACGATCGGCAGCAGCCGCCCGGGCGCTGGCTCCGACTTTGCGCTGCGACGTCTTTTACCGAAGCTCGGACTCATTCCCAGCAAGGACGTCACGATTTTGCCCACTGGGCTGAGCGAGTCCGATAGGAGAATCTTGATCATGCTCCAGGGAAAAATAGACGCTACGATCGCGACCGTCGATAATCTGTTGCAGCTTGAGTTAAGAGGTCAAAGGGTTACTGTCCTGGCGGATCTCTTAGAAATGGGAGTCTGGACAAGTGGCAGCGATGTTTCGACTACGCGGCAGTTTTTAAAAGCTCATCCCCAACGTGCGAAGGCCTTTCTTAAAGCCTTTAGCGAGGGGATCTGGATGGGCAGAAACGATAAGGAATTAACCTATCGGATCTTCCGCAAATATATGAAGATTGAAAATCCAAAGCTCCTTGAGTCCATGCATAAAAACTATCTCTTAGGGACTATTCCAACCAAGCCTTATCCTAGAGAAGAGGCTATCCAGTCAGATATCGAAGATCTTAGTTCCACGAACCCTCAGCTAAGGGGGCGAAGTCCGTCGGAATTCATGGATATTAGCGCCCTGAGGGAGATCGAGAACGAGGGCTTCTTTGCCCGGCTCCAGGGAAAGTAAGAATCAGTATTGCGTGAAAGGACCCGATGACGACGGCTTCATCGATGAGCTGATGATGAATCTTGCAATCACTGCTGGAACAGATTAAAAGGAAAAATCTAAGCCCCCGTAGCTCAGCTGGATAGAGCACAGGATTCCTAATCCTGGGGCCGTGGGTTCGAATCCCGCCGGGGGCCTTTGAAATCAACGACTTACTGTTTCTCTCATAGAAATTAACTTTTGATTACTACTCCTGAATTGTCCAACAAGTGCCTACGATTATTCTCAACGGTTTTGTCTAGCGTATTTGCTGAACTTTCTTCGAATCAGAATCGGAAGTAAGAATACTAGATCATCATCAAAAATCTGAAGGCAGAGAGATAGGTCCGATGAAGACAATGGATGATCTGAAAGATAAGATGTCAGCTGCGGCCAGTATTCTACGTTGGGAGCTGGCCAACATGTGGGGACATGTGAGCGCAAGGTCTCCTGATGGCAAGAGTTTCCTCCTTATGCATCTAAGGCCCCCTGAGGATCCGAACCTGCCGCCGGATGAAGTCCTAGAATATGATCTCAACGGGAGCCTCATCTCGGGGCGACGCGATCAACCGGAGGAAATATTCTTTTACGTCTGCCCTTATAACGCCAGAAAGGACGTGGGCGCGGTGATTCACTGCCATCCGGAGATGGCCATCGCTTTGACCGCCGCGGGCCGAAAGATTCTCCCGATCCATTTAGGCAGCAGAAATTTTGCCCGCGCAGTTCCCGTGGCCCCGTGGCTTTACGGTCTTTGGCGTGAAGATGGCGAGGAGGCAACGAAGAGGCTGGGGCGCGACTGTGCGCTCATGATCCAGGGACACGGGGCGATTGTCACGGGAGAGACCCTGGAGGAGGCCTGCATCAACACGGTTAAGCTGGAACGCGCGGCAAAAATGATTCTATTAGCGGGACGCCTGGGAAAGTTACGTCCCCTTTCTCCCGGAGTAATAAAAAAGTTCCGGCAAGTGGGGAGGAGGCGAACCACAAACACAACGGGCCAGAGTCAATCTCGCGTACCCTTGGAGTGGCGTTATTACGAGTCCTTAGTTAAAAAGGGAGAGCGGTGGAGCCGGTTGTAAGAGAACCAGGGAAATAAGGAGGAGAAAGGAGATGAAGTACCGGTGCATATCAGCCGATTCTCACCTGGAAGTGCGACCCGATCGTTATACGAATCGAGTGCCGTCGAAATATCAGGACCGTGCTCCTAAAGTCATCGTTCTCGAGGATGGAACCCTTGCGGTGCTTCAGGAGGGTCAACCCCTGGAGCGACTCATCTCTAACATTTCTTGTGGCTTGCCCTACGAAGAGCGAAGACCATTTGATCCAAATCCCGGCGAAAACTACGAGAATTCCCCTGGGACGGGCTCGCCGGAACAGCGTCTGCGGGAGCAGGACACAGACGGTGTCGATGCAGAAGTGTTGTTCCCTGGTAATGTAGGGCCTGGCTTTTGGCGCGGCATCCGGAATGACGATGCGTATAAGGCAGTAGTTCGTGCATATAACGATTGGCTGGCGGAGGAATACTGCGCGCATGCTCCCGATCGGCTTATCGGCGTCGGGGTGATTCCGGTCACAAATGCTAATGATGCTGTCGAGGAGTTGGAACACTGCGCGGATTTAGGACTTAAAGTGATAGCCATTGATGCCTTTCCGGACGGGCAAGGATTCCCCACAGCCAAAGATGACAAGTTCTGGGCTGCGGCGATTGATCTTGGAATGCCTGTGACGATTCACGTGCAATTTGGCTTTCCTCGCCGCGGCCGCGGCATACCCGCTTCGCCTGGACCATCGTTCAAATACCCTCGTCAGCCAAACCCGGAACATCATGTTCCGGACATCGTCGAACGTTTCAATAAGTATGGCTTCAGAGGGAGCATCCACATCGCGCAGCTTATCTGGGCAGGCGTGTTTGATCGTTTTCCCAAGCTCAACATCTACGTCGCGGAGGTCCAGGTCGGGTGGATTCCTAATTGGATGGATCAGCTCGACAACGAGTACGGGCGGCAAAGGTTCTGGGTGGAGCGAGTACTGGGGCTCCCAAGACTTCCCCGCTTTCCCAGCGAGTACGCTCGGGAGCATTGTTGGTGGGGGTTCAATCGGAACCCCGTGGGTGTCCGGATCGCGCGTCAGGAGTTGGGAATCGATCGAGTCATGTGGGCGAGTGACTTTCCCCACCTAGAGTCAGACTGGCCAAATTCCCAACGGGTCATCGAGGAAAACTTCACCGGCGTTCCTGAGGAAGAGAGGTTCAAGATGATAGCTGGAAACGCTATGAGGTTCTTTCACCTGAACGATGCCTAGCGGCCAGCGACTCTTCGAGTCGCAGAAGCTGAAGAGCCAGCGAGGGGCATCATGTATCGATGCGTATACCGAGAGGAAAGCCGGTGAGTAAGG
>JBOHVJ010000095.1:0-35466 GCA_050735075.1 Binatia bacterium | reverse complement strand
ATTTTTGCGGCAGATCTACCTTCTCCATGTGGACCTGAGTGTGTTGCAGAATCTCTTCTAACGTGTGGAGTTTGTAAGGGCTCTCATAGTAAATCTCCTTTATCCCGGTGTTGACGAGCACCTTGACGCAGTGAATGCAGGGGGTGTGGGTGAGGTAGATTGAGGCGCCCTTGATGCTGGACCCGTTCTTCGCCGCTTGGGCGATCGCATTGATCTCCGCGTGGATCGTGCGGAAGCAATTCTCTTCAGTGTCGCCGTTGGGGGTCTTCGATTGGTAGATGAGGCACCCTACGTCTGTGCAATGGGGCATTCCTGCGGGCGCACCATTATAGCCTGTGGCCAGGATGTTCTTGTCACGCACGATTACCGCCCCAACTTTGGCTCGATTGCAAGTGGAGCGTTCTGCTACTTGTCGGGTGATGGTCATAAAATATTGGTGCCAGGAAGGTCGGTTACTCATAGGAGGTCTCCTGCGTAGGGTGGTTCGCCCTGATAGGTGATCAACTCCAAGGGGGAAGCCTTGGGTTTTGGGATGGGACGCTCATCATAGAGCTTAGGTTCCTCAATGGAAAATGGGGCAGGAATAAAGGTGACAGCGAGGATTACCAACATCAGCCAGCCCATGAATTTTCTCTTTGTGTCCAATGGAGTGTATGGGTCCAACGGGGGTGGATGGCGTACTCCCATAAAGAGGAGAAGGAGGCCCCAGATTAACCAGCCGTCCCATAAGCGCAGAAGACCCAATAAGAGAATGGACACTAAAGCCAGACGCGAGATCCAGATATATCTCTGGCCGAAGAGGGCATAGACCACATGGCCGCCATCTAGCTGACCAACTGGAAGAAGATTCATGGCGGTTACCAGAAGGCCGATCCAACCAGCAAAGCCGATGGGGTGCATGATGATGTTGGCCTCATCGGGGAGAAGACCGAGGGTGATCTTGCTTAGAAAGCTAAGGAGAAGGGAGGAGCCCAAGGCAATACCTCCAGCCGGGTCCGGCGAGATAGTAGAGAGATGGAGGCCTACAATCACAGCAGGTACAGCCAAGATTAGTCCGGCCAGAGGCCCGGCAGCGGCGACATCAAAGAGGGAGCAGCGGTCCGGTGGAGGAGAGTTCATTTTGATGAATGCGCCAAAGGTTCCGATAAAGGACGGAGCGGGAATGAAGTAGGGAAGTGTAGCCGGCACCCCGTGATAGCGCGACATCAAATAGTGACCCATCTCGTGTACCAAGAGGATGGTCATTAATGCTATTGCAAAGGGCAATCCTGAGGAGATCTGCCAGGGGTCGGTAATGGGATTCACGCCGTTCTGTAATGCCCCTGCGATGGTGGTGGTGGCCAAGGTGGTTAGGAAGAGGAGGATATGGAGCCAGGGCTTTCTTCTCTGCTGGTCCCCTTTCATTGAGTTTGCCTTTGGGTCTCTTGGCCCTCCCGGATATAAACCCTGTCACCTATTTTTGCCCCGCAGCTAAGGTGGGCATTCCCCTTAAAAGATGAGATCTCGAGTAGGCCCCAGCTATTAATTGAGGCCGCGTAGCCCTTTCCCTCACCGCTGGTGTAATTCGACGCCAGCCCTTGGATCATAAGGCCAGCGACAGAGACTGTCAGCTTCTCTGGTTGTACTATCATTAGATCACGAACGTAGACGTTGGTGATCAAGTTGCCAAAGTTGTCGATGTAGACGACCTCACCTTGGATAGCGCCATCTACTTGGATGACCTTGGGCCAAGGAAGCCTTTCAAGACCCTTGACCCCTGTTCCAAGATCTTGGGGCGGGATTCCTAAGGAGAGGTAGGCGGCGACGGGGGCAAAGATATCCCTCCCATGAAAGGTCGTACTAGTCGGCTTCAGGTGGTAGGTTTCATTGGAAAGATGGATTATTTGGCTGGCGACGTTTTCCTCTAGGACCAGGCTGAGGACGCCATTGTCTGGTCCGATGAAGAAGTTCCCCTCTGACTCGACCAGTAAGGGGCGTCTCTTCGTCCCTACCCCTGGATCCACAATCGCTACATGGATGGTTCCCCGGGGGAAGAATGGCGCAGAGTGGCGCAGCACTAAGGCACCGGCCATGAGGTCTTGGGGGGGGATCCCGTGGCTCAGATCAATAATGTGCGCATTGGGATTGATCCCCAAAATGACCCCCTTCATGATGCCGACAAAGGGGTCCTTGAGACCGAAATCCGTAAGCAGAGTAATAAGCCTCGCTTCCATAGATGTTGCCGACCCAATGTAACGAAAAAATAGCAGAGCGTAAAGTGGTACGGCAACGTTGTTTTTTTAAAGAAGTTCGAGCTGGGTAGCAGCAGCTTGGGCCGGAAGCTCTGTGGGAGAAGGGGAAAGGGAAATTTTGCCATAGACCCCGTCATAGCCCGGCTCTACCTTCACCTCCTCGCGTCGTACCTTCAGAATCCTCTCCCAAACATGAGGCGGACTATTGTTCTTAAGCTCTTCTTCATCAACTTCGAGCAGAATCCGGAGCTCCGAGCCAAAGAGCCCCGTGAGTCTTTCATATTCTCTATCCACTGTCTTGGTTCCTGGTTTGGCCTCGAGCGCATCGGCGAGGATTTCTTCTAGGGGCACCAGATGTTTTGCAGGAACGGCGCGCGTAGGGGTATAGCCCTCTTCTCGGTCTGCTAGGTCGTCCACCCGGTGCAACACCCCCACCGTGACCTTGGCGCCGCATACCGGGCAGACGCTTTTATGGCTGTTAGTTTCGGTGGGGTTCCATCTTATGCCACAATTACGGTGACCGTCGTAGTGGTATTTCCCCTCCTCAGGAAAGAACTCGATGGTAAAAAGAAACTTCTCCGGATTATGGCTCTTTAGGGTCTGAAGAATGTCCTTGTAGCTCGGCTGACAGTCAAACACATTCGCCTCGCGCGCGATCTTCCGGGGGGAGTGAGCGTCTGAGTTAGAGATCAAGGTGATCCGATCGAGGCTGGAAAGGCGCCAGTTCATCCCCGGGTCCGAGGAAAGCCCCGTCTCAATGGCATAGATGTTCTTGGTCTCTTCCTCAAAGCATTCTTCCAGAGAGTCGAAGCCAGAGTTGGATCCGAAGATGGAGAACCAAGGAGTCCAGGCATGGGCTGGGATAAGAAGGCAATCGCTACAGAGGTCCAGGACAAGCTTCAGTAAATCTTTGGCTGGAAAGGTGAAGGTGGGACGTCCGTCGGCGTTGAGATTACCCCGGGATCGCAGTCGCTGGTTGATTCTTTCCACGATCTCGAGGTTCGGAGCGACAATCAGAGTATGAATCCTACGCAGCCGACCTGCCTGGTGGTAGATGTTATTCACCTCCACCGTAGGAATAAAATAGGGCCCTTCGCGATCTCCCTTGACCCGCAGAAGTCCACCATCGCTCGGCTCCAGTTTGGCTCTAAGCTCGGCGAAGTAGAGGGGATGGGTAAAGTCTCCGGTTCCCAGGAGATTGACCCCTTTGATCTTCGCCCAACGTGAGAGCGTGGCAACTTCCATCTCCTGGCTGCAGGCACGGCTGTAGCGTGAATGGATGTGGAGGTCCGCAATGATGCGCATGGGAGTTGAAAACAATATAGACCGAGGCGAGGAAAAAGGACAAGGAAAAAATTGTCCACAATATTTTTGCAGGGAATTTTTTATGGAACAGGTCTGACGGCGACCGATGGTCTAGGCTAATTTTGCGCCAGCTTCGGAACGCCGTAAAGAAGCGTCGCATCGCCGCCGACTTGGCGGTTCACAAGGGGCCGGAACCGCGCAAGCCATTTTTCAAGCGTTTTGTCGCGAAATCTGGCGTAATAAGCCTCCATCCAAGCCAGCTTGCCGCCGTCAAGGCTGCCCACCCAGTTTTGTTTTTCGCCGGTGAGCCGCTCGAAGTAGGCGGGATCATCGAGTCCTGCGACGGTGCGCCGGATGAGTTTGTGTAAGGCGCCGTCGCGCTCGGCATAGAGATCGAGGCCGTTTTGCGCTGCGGTCTCGGCAACGAGCACGAGCGGGGGTATCGAGAACAGGTGATAATGGAGCGCCTTGCTCCTACGGGCAAGCTCAAGCGGCAACGTGCCACCGTCTTGAATTTGCCTCAGAGCAAAGCGGTATTGGGCTACTCCCCAGTCAAACAGATCGCGATGGTTCAGGGCCACGGCGGCCAGGGTTGCCGCGAGGCTAGCCCAGTAGAGATGGTTGTTTATGCGGCTCTCTCTATGTGTCTCTGTGGAATAGTCGGTTTTCACTACCCAAGCCCAGCGACCGATCCATTCCTCTACCCCTATCTTCTTGGCCTTGTCCAGGCTCATGTTCTCCCGGATCTTAAGGTAGGAAGCCGAAACCGGGACAAGGCCCCATTTTCTGACAAAGCCGCCCTGCTGCGAAGCGGTGCCAAGCATGGCGTTTTCTTTGGCCCAGGTATGAAGCCAGTTCAAGACACACCGAGCTAGGGAAGCCTCAACTGGATTACTGCGGAGATAGGAATCGCTCATCTGCGTGATAGAGTTTTCGTAGGCAACAATAGGCGCGGTCGCCTTGCGGTAGATCTCCAATGCCTCAGGGTCAATCTCTGATGAGTTTGTCCCCGGGAGGTAAAAGCCGCCGAACTCTAGATTGCGCACCGGCGTAGGCGGCGGCGGGCAAGCTAACCTTGAGACTGGCTTACCAAAGGTGGCGCGCCGGGCCTCGACGTCGAACAGCGGCTTGAGGCGGCGAGGGTCTGCCGGATTTGCAGGACGGTAAAAGGCGACATTACAGGCTGAAATCGCGATGCAAGAGACTGCGAAGACGGTAACGAGTCCTGAGACTTTCATAACTGCATGCAATCTGCAGAAGCCCCTTAGCTTTTCACCCATTATCAGCAATTTTAGCCTACTGCTTCGAAGTATCAAGCCTTAGGTAGTCCGTAGCGGAGGGACACCGCGCCAGCCATTGAGGGGGCAGGACTCACACAGCGGCCGGCTGCGACAGAAATCTTTTCCTATATTAACTAACATGGCGTGGTATTGGTTGTAGAGATAAACATCGACGGGGAGGTGTTTTATAAAGAGCCGCTGGAATTCTTCATAGCTTTTTTCGTAGGGCATAACCCTATGGCGTGAGAATATCCTCTTGGTATAGGCGTCGATTACGAAGACGGGTTTTTGACCGGCGTAAAGTAGGATGGAATCAGCCGTCTCTGGACCAATACCATTGACCGCTAATAGCTGAAGGCGCAGAGTATCGGTCGCTTGATTAAACATCGCTTTTAGACTGCCCCGGTAGTGGCCTTGAAGGAAGGAGATGAAATTTTTAAGCCGCCGGGCCTTCACATTGAAGTAGCCTGCCGCTTTGATGAGGGGAGCCAGGCGCTTGTGTGGCAGGTGACCTAGGACTTTGACGCTTAGCGAATGTGTCTCGTTGAGGCGCTTGATTGCTTTTTCCACATTCGCCCAGGCCGTATTTTGCGTTAGGATAGCACCCACGGAGATCTCTAAAGGGCTCCCACCCGGCCACCAGTGGAGATCTCCGTAGTGGCGATAGAGACGGTGGTAGACTTGCATCAGCTCTTGACGGGAGGTTGTCATAGCTCGCCACTTACAACTCCTCCAACACGGATGCGAACAGAAGCGGGATCATGATTTCCATATGGCCGCTTAGGTGATATCCCTTGCCGCTTTCTAGTGTGGGCCGCGCGACAACGTTGGTCAGGGGACGATAGTGCGGAAGAAAGTCGAGATTAACTGTAGTGAGATTGCCCACGCGGTGGCCTAAGTTGCGTGCTAAACTCAGCGCCTTTAGGAAAACCTCGGGGAGGATCACAGCTGAGCCGAGGTTGAGAAAAACCCCATCCCCAAGTGTGGACACAACTGAGGCGAAGGTACGAAAATCCTTTAGGCTTCCTTCACCTAGGGCTTTACCGTCAGCCTCGGGGTGCATGTGGATAATGTCTGTGCCGATCCCCACGTGAACCGTAACCGGGATCCCTAATCTCGCTCCGGCGGCGAGGATGCTCAGCCGATGATGGGGAAGGCGAGCTTTAAGGATCGCCCCACCTACCGCCGCACCGATTCCCTGGCTGCGGTCGTACCCCTTCGTGATGGCCCGATTCAAAAAGGCGCCGGTCTCCTCGGCCATCCCGAAGCTCCCATCCTTAAGACTGGCTGCGACATCTTCGGAGGTTTCGCCCATAAAGGCGAGCTCAAAGTCATGTATGATGCCGGCGCCATTCATGGCCACGGCACTGACAATTCCTCTCCCCATAAAATCTATAATCAGAGGACTAAGCCCGACTTTGATTGGATGGGCGCCCATCCCCACTAGGATGGTTTTGTCACCTCGATGAGCCCGGGCGATTTTGCGGGCGATTTCTTTGAGGCTTTCAGCGGCGAGAATATCCGGCAGACCTTTGATAAAAGAGCGGAGTCGGGCGCCTTTCCTAACTTTCTTTCCTAAGAGGGATTGGCGGACTGTGCTGAAGCGTTTCTTAAGAGGATAGGTTCGGACCTTGGAAAAGTTGAGGGGCCTAAAGGTTTTCTTACCCATCGGTGGAATGTCGCGGGCTTTATGCTGAGAAGAGCCTTTGGTCCACCATCTCGCAGATAACGTGGCCTACCAGGATATGGGTCTCCTGAATCCGGGCCGTGCTCTTAGCCTCGGAGACACACAGTAAATGGTCGACTCTATGGGCCATCTTTCCTCCGGCGCCGCCGGTTAGACCAATGGTAATGATTTTGAGTTTTTTACCGGCATCGATGGCCGCCAGCACATTGGCGGCATTGCCGCTCGTGGAAATGGCAAGGGCCACATCCCCCTCCTTCCCCAAAGCCTTTATCTGCTTGGCAAAGATCTCTTTATAATCGTAGTCATTGGCGATGCTGGTGATGGTCGAGGTATCTGTGGTCAGGGCCAAGGCCGGTAGGGGGGGCCGTTCGATACGAAAGCGGTTGACGAATTCAGCGGCGATATGCTGCGCGTCCGCGGCGCTGCCCCCGTTTCCGAAGATGAGGAGTTTGTTGCCTTGAAGGAAAGCCTGGGCAATCAGCTCGATTACCGTAATAAGGTTGTCAAGATTTTCCTTAAGGAAGGACTTTTTTGCCTGGACGCTCTCCTCGAAGGCCTTGACGATAGCGTCCTTCATAGATTTTTTTGGTAGTATTTTTCCATCTTGCTCTTAATGCCTTGCTGTGCCAGGGTTTCTTCAAATAATTTCCGCACCATTGGGTCTTCGTCCTCATATTCGATCTGGTCGCCACCCTGCTTCCGGTCCACGGTCCCCTTGTAGCGCTTGCCAACGCCGCGGTACTTTTTGCTGCCAAAGGCCCTCAGGGCCAAGTAACGCGCCGGCTCTCTTCCTGTGTTGAAATGCTGATGCCACCAGTTTTCCGGTGGAACCACCATGCTTCCTTCGTGCCAATCGTATTTCTTAATCGGCTCCCCTTCCGGCCAAATCAAGGAGTAACCCCGGCCGCTTAAGATAATGACGTGTGCCCCCGGCCCATGGCGGTGCGCTTTTTTGTAGGTGCCCACGGGAAATTCCGAGATGTGACACGCGGTGGTGTTTTCCGATAACTCAAACTTGATGTTGCTTCCTCCTGCACCGCGCTCTCTATAGTCCATCAGTTTGAAACTGCGCACATCGGGCACAAAGTTGGTTTCCCAGACATTGCCGGCGAACTTGAAACCCTTATAGGCTCCTGGATAGAGAACACCTTGGCCGTTGAAGTAGCCTCCCCTTCCATCGAACCGATCCTCAAATGGAAAGCTGTTTTTAAAAATGAAATCCAAGTTGTGGAGGAGATTGATCATCGTTGGCGCGGTAGTGACGGCCAAGTAGCGGGCAGGTTCATCTCCGCTGCCGCTGAAATGCTGGTGCCAAGTATTGAGGGGGGGAGAAAAAAGAGAGCCGCTTTGCCATTCGAAGGTTAACTTCTCTTCATTATGGTTCCATATGGTGGTCGCCCCTCGTCCGCTCACAATATAGATGGTCTCTTCAAAGAGATGTCTTTGTGGCTTTAGGCTCTTACCAGGTGGAATCTCGCAGATATAGCAGTTGTTGACTTGTCCGGCGCCCTCCATGTGGAGAAACGCGCCATCACCTCCCTTGCGTTCCCACCGCTCCAGTTTCACGCTTCGTATATCGTCCACAAAAAAGGTCTTGATGATAGGAATCCCCTCAGACTCAACCCACTTCTCGTAGCCAGTCATTCTCCCGTCCTGAGGGAGCGGTATTTCCTGCTGTGATGCCTTTGCCACAATGCCTCCTTAGAGGATTTTTAGATTAGTTTTCCAGCGCATGCAAGCTTCGCTTACCTGCGGTAAAAATCTTTGATCTTCTGGACGACAATCTCCTGCTGTTCTGAAGTCAGCTCTGGATACATCGGAAGGGCGAGGACTTGTGAGGCGGCTAGTTCGGAGTTGGGATAATCCCCTTTGCGGTGGCCAAGATAGGCAAAGCAGGGTTGAAGGTGCAGCGGAAGAGGATAATAGACCTCGGTCTGAATCCCATGCTCTCTCAGATACTGCTTGAGATCGTCCCTCTGTTGGACGCGAATCACGTAGTAATTAAAGACGTGGGATTTCCCATCGCCCGGCGTAGGAAGGCTGATGATCCGATCTCCCACAAGGCCCGTTCCTGAGAGAAGATTTTGGTAGAGATGGGCACGCCGGATTCTCTCCTCACACCACTGATCTAGATGGCGCAGCTTAACTGCAAGGATGGCAGCTTGAATCGCATCCAGGCGAGAATTGAGGCCTACTGTAAGGTGATGATACCTCGAGCTTTGCCCATGGACTCTAAGCACTCGAATCTTATCGGCTAGATCTTTCTTGTCAGTTGCCACAAGTCCCCCATCTCCCATTCCGCCCAAGGTCTTGGTGGGGAAGAAAGAGAAGCACCCCAAATCGCCGATGGTCCCGGCCGGTTTAGAGGCCCTTTGGGAGAGAAGGGCACGAGCACCCAGGGCCTGGGCGACATCTTCTACAATGTGGAGATGATGCTCTTGTGCGAAAGCAAGCAAGGGTGCCATGGAGCAACATTGGCCGAAGAGATGGACCGGCAAGACAACCTTAATTCTGCTCCGGTTCTTTAGCTCCATCAGGCCTTGCCCATCGGGGTGTGGCCTACAGCGCTCTTTGAGAAAAGCCTCGATCGATTTTGGATCCATCAAATAGTTCTCTGGATCGATGTCGAGGAAAATTGGCATGGCCCCGAGGCGCGTAATCGACGATGCCGTGGAGAAAAAGGTGAAGGTGGGGACTAGGACCGCATCGCCAGCACCGATACCAAGCGCCATGAGAGACAGGAGCAAAGCGTCGCTTCCAGAAGCGACCCCGATGGCCGCATCAGATTGGAGATAGGAGGCCGCCTGTTCCTCAAATCGCTGGACTGCCGGTCCCAGGATGAATTGCTGGGATTCCAAGACCTCATCGATAGCCTGGCTAACTTCAGCCCGTATGCTACGATATTGTGCCTTGAGGTCCAGGAGAGGGACTTCTATATTTTTTCTAAGCATCACCTTGATGGCCAGGACATGCTGACAGATAAACGAGTGGGAATATTTAGGAGAGTAGCGGATATTGAGCGGTTATGTCAACTCGGAGCAAGCGGACTTCTTGGAGGGATTAGCCGATCAGACGCTTGTTTTGATTGCAGGCACTTCGCCCTTCAAAGTTGCTTCGGCCACTTCAGCAAGCAGATGATCGCTTTCGTGATCCAAAGCAAAGACCCGAAACTGCACTACCTTCGAAGGGATAAACTCGAAGAGCTCGGAAAGAGACTCCTTTGCGATTTCTCCAGTGGATGGATCAAAGATGTAGATTTGCTTCTTCCCCATGGCAAAGGGGCTCTCTGGTCTAGGATCTTGCGTTGCCATGTCTACCCGAAATACCAGATCATGAGCAGATGGAGGAAGCGAAGCCCTAATTCGTTTCTCCCAATCAGTATCCTGAATCAGGGCCATGCCGTAGTGGAGCTCGTTTAATGATAGAGTCCGGTCGTAGGCCATCTTCCATTTGATGTCGCGATCCAGGATACTTCCCCATTCTCGTGCCAATGCTTTGGTTTGTCCCTCACTATGGCGCCAGCGGGAAACTTCAGCCAAAAGAGACCAGTCTGTAAGGTGCAGGTAATCCTCCATATGGTCCAGCGGGTTGCCGGAAAAGATCAGCCGCATGGTCTCCGGGAATATCTCTCTAAGGTGGAGATCGATGGCCCGGGTCGTGCGGTGATAATAAACGTTAGTGTAGAGGTATAGCCGGGCATTTAAGAACATCGTCAGGGCTCCGTTACCGGCCTTGTGGAGAGTGAGCCCTTTGGGAGAAAAGAAGGTATAGTGAATGAGTCGCTCTCGGTCCACTGGCCCTACGGCCACGCCGCACATGTAAGAGTCCCTTGAAACATAATCCAGGTTATCGAAGGTAAAAATCCCGCCGGTTAGGGGTTGGAGAAGCCTAACCCACTTGGGCTTGCGTTGGTCGTCCTGGCCGTTCTTTTTGATGGGATAAGCGATATCTTCCGGTGTCAACTCTTCTCCTGGGGCAAAGGCCCCACTTGGGCTGCGCCGCATTTGTCGAATCAAATCCCCGAGCTTCTTCTGAATAATGGCTTGGCCTATATCCTCGTGGGTGATTTTGAAGCCGTGCAAAAAATTGTCATCGAAGAAATGGCCAAAGGGACCATGTCCCACATCGTGAAGGAGGCCGGTCATTCTCATATACTCTTCAATAAGAGGAGCGGAGGGGCACTCGTTTCCCAAAACCCGTTGGAGCGACGGGTAAAGGTGTTTGGCGAACTCTCCCGCAAGATGCATGGCTCCTAGGGAATGTTGGAACCGGCTGTGCTCGGCCGAAGGATAGACCCAGCGCGCGCTCTGGAGTTGGTAAATATAGCGGAGCCTCTGAACCCAAGGAGAATCAATGATGTCCTTCTCCGTTACTTCTCCTTTTTGACGCGGAACGGTGAACTGAATATAGCGGTGAATGGGGTCGGCTATGAGGGCTGTCCCCTCGTATTCGCTATCTATAGCCTTTGCCATTTTTATCAAAGCTCGAAGATCAGTTGGGCCGTCCACTGGTCTCCGGTCTTCTCCATGCGGCTTTGATGATAGGCTACAGAGCGGATGTCCCGCTGGATCTCATGACGATCGGGATCAAATTTTTCCCCGCTAACTTCGCCTCGGACATAATTTTCCTTAACCTCGCGGATTTGAAAATCCTTAAGGAGATATCCACTCCCCTGAAAGAGATAGAGGAGTTCTCGCATCCAGTTTACCATTAAGTCGTTGCGATCCACCCCTTCAACCTCTAGAGGGAGGTGATCTCGTACTTGAACCTTCTCGACATCCGTCATGAGGTCAAAAAGGGCAAACGCCGAGTTCGCAAAAAGCTCCGCCTGAGTTTTGCCGAAGACCTTAATAACCAGGTCTGAGGAGCGGTTCAAAATGCGGTATTTTTTTTGGTCATCCATGATCGGGCCCAGGGGTAGAGTCTTTTTCCGAACCCTCTATCTGTTTTTTATCGAAGAAAGATCTCAAGCCGTTGAAGTCATCTTCCAAGCGCTTTTTGATATGTGGCTTAGCATAACAATCAGCACAGCTTATGATGTCCACTGGTTGAATTAGCTTGAGGTAGCGAAGCGGGAGCGCATCATCTTTGGGGTCCTTGAGGAATGTCCACTCCGTCTGGCCCGTATGGAGCAAATAGTAATCCACCCTGTAGCCCTTTGGGGTGTGCGTCGTCTCCTTCACCTCCCTGGCGCAGTGGGAACACTGCATAGGTCTTGAACTTATACTCGATTGATGAGGCTGGCTGCAAAGCCCGCTCCAAATCCGTTATCGATATTCACTACGGTGACCCCAGCAGCACAGGAGTTTAGCATCCCCAAAAGCGCTGCGACACCCTGGAAGCTGGCGCCGTACCCTACACTTGTGGGGACGGCAATCACCGGCTTATCGACGAGCCCTGCCACCACACTCGGCAAGGCTCCTTCCATCCCCGCGACAACGACCAGCACGGAGGCCGAGGAAAGTCTGTCACGGTTCTCTAAAAGACGATGGATTCCAGCCACCCCGACATCAAAAAGTCGTTCGACCCGATTGCCCATCATCTCCCCGGTAAGGGCAGCCTCTTCCGCCACGGGAATATCCGACGTGCCAGCGCAAATAACCAGAATAGAACCCCTTCCTCGCAGACGGATCAGCCTTCCAACCCAGGTCGCTGCCCGCGCACCTGGATGATAGCGGAGTCCCCGTATTTGTTTTCTGACTGCAGACATCTTTTCGGAAGAAAGGCGCGTGATGAGCACGTTCACTTGTCTTTTCTGCAGCGCCCGTGCAATCGCGGCGATCTCAGTTGCTGCTTTTCCTTCTCCCATGATGACCTCAGGGAAGCCTTGTCTGATCGCTCGATGATGGTCCACCTTGGCAAAACCGAGATCCTCGAAGGGAAGATGGCGCAGTCGCTTTAGGGCAGACTCGACGGTTATCTTGCCCCCGCGGACTCTTTCTAGAAGTTTTGTCAAGAGTTCGGTATCCATCCGTATTCTCCCGATCCTTTGAAGCGGCGCGCTAGCACGGGATCATCAACTCTTGCCATAATCTTAAAGAGAGGTAGAGACTAGAGTTTGTTTTTGAAGTGGTCGTGGCCCAGCACCGGAATAGACAATGGGTTTCCTTTGCCATCGAGGACTTTTATCGCTTCGCGGGAGGGAACGCACTTCCCGATGCGGGTTATGGGCACCCCCAGCCGCTTCTTGATCTTCTCCAGACGAGTTCGATTCCGGCGGCGCAGGCAAAATAGGAGTTCGTAATCTTCTCCTCCCGTGAGGGCGTAGAGAGTCCCCTTTCGTCCTGCATAAGACCGATAGGCAGGGGAGAGGGGCAGTGCCTCCTGCCAAACAACCGCACCAACCCCGCTGGCTTTGCACAGATGGCCTAAATCCTGAAGTAGCCCATCGCTGACGTCGATCATAGCATTAGCCAGTTTCTCTTGGGCCAAGAAAGTTCCTGCCTTCAGACGGGCAGTTGGAAAACGGTGTCGGGCAATGAGATCGGCGGCCTTATGCGCATTGGATTCTTCCTTCTTCTTCAGGAGTTCAAGTCCCAGGGCGGAGTCTCCTAATGTTCCAGTCACATAAAGATCATCTCCTACCTTCCCGCCGCTTCGAGTGATCGGTCGATTGGGGGCATATCCGACCAGGAAGGCACTAATGAAAAAACGCTTCGAGGCACTAGTGTCCCCTCCCACCAGGGCCACACCACTTTGGGACGCAAGGACCCTAATCCCGCGATAAAATTCTTCTATATCTTTGGTCTTGAAGTCAACCGGAATTCCCAACGAAAGCACGAGGTAGGCAGGACTCCCTCCCATGGCCGCAAGGTCACTTAGGTTTACTGCAAGCGTCTTATAACCCAAATCATAAAATGAGGACCATTTGAGATTAAAGTGGACACCTTCGATCAGGACATCCGATGTGATCAGGAAGGAACGGTTCCTGCACTCTAACCACGCCGCATCATCCCCAATTCCCAGGCGCACCCCGCGACCTTTTGGGGTGGCCTTACGAATTCTCTCTATTAGACCGAACTCCCCCAGTTCGTTCAATCTCATCTATGCCCTAAGGGGTATCGCCCTTTCCCTACGCACTTTCTCTTGCGGTTTTTCCCTTCGCCTCAACCGTTTCCCTTTAGCCGTCTTTGATTTTTTCGCCGAAGTCAGAATCTCAGCATAACTTTTTTTCCTGATTTTAGTTTTATTTAGGAGGGCCACCTTCAGAACGTCCGACATGTTTTTGACCGAAACTAGACTGAGTTTCCGTCGAAGGGCCTTGGGAATCTCCTCTAAATCCTTTTGATTCCTGTCGGGAATAACGATCCTCCGGACTCCCGCTCGAAAGGCCGCAAGGCATTTTTCCTTCAAGCCTCCCACGGGTAGGACCCTCCCCCTTAAAGTAATTTCTCCGGTCATCGCCACATACCGACTTACCGCACGTCTAGTAAGGGCGGAGATTAAAGCAGCAGCCATGGTGATGCCGGCCGAAGGTCCGTCTTTAGGAATAGCCCCCGCGGGAACATGGATATGGATATCCAACTTTTGGTAAAAATCTTCTTCGATGCCTAACTTTTTTGCATGGGAACGGGCATAGCTCACGGCTGCCTGAGCGGATTCCTTCATTATCTCACCTAACTGCCCAGTCAGGGTGAGGTTCCCTCGACCCTTGGAGAGAGAGGCCTCTACATAGAGTACCTCTCCGCCTGTGCTCGTCCAGGCCAAGCCAGTTGCGACCCCAACCTCGTGCTGCTCCTGTTCAGCTTCGGGAAGGAATTTAGGCGGCCCTAAAAATAGGTGGAGATTAGCACGCGTGACACGGCTTGGATCTTTTTTCCCGTCCGCTATCTTTCGCGCTACCTTACGGCAAATAGAGGCAATCTCTCGTTCCAAATTCCTCAGCCCAGCCTCCTTGGTGTACTGTGCAATGATTCGTAACACTGCGTCATTAGAGATCTCCAAAATGCTGGTAGAGATCCCGTTGTCCTCCAGTTGTTTGGGGATGAGAAATTTACGGGCAATCTCGAGCTTCTCTTCGTTAATATACCCAGAGAGTTGAATGACCTCCATGCGGTCAGCAAGCGCGGGTGGAACTGGATCCAAAAGATTGGCTGTACAGATAAAGAGGACATTGGAAAGGTCGAACGGGAGATTGAGATAATGATCGCTGAAGGCATGGTTCTGCTCTGGATCCAGAACCTCTAAGAGCGCAGCCGATGGATCGCCGCGGAAGTCAGTTCCCACCTTATCGATCTCGTCAAGCATAAAAACAGGATTGTTAGACTTGGCCTGCTTGATCCCCTGGATGATTCTTCCCGGCAAGGCTCCTACATAGGTCCGCCTGTGTCCGCGGATCTCCGCCTCGTCACGGATTCCTCCCAAGGAAATCCTAACAAAATTTCTCCCGAGGGCCCGGGCGATCGATTTCCCTAGGGAGGTTTTACCGACCCCTGGAGGTCCGACAAAACAGAGGATGGGGCCTTTAATCTTCCGCCTTAATTTGTTCACGGCTAGGTATTCCAGGATCCGCTCCTTGACCTTTTCCAGATTATAATGGTCCTCATCGAGGACCCCCTTGGCCTTTTGAATATTTAGGTTGTCCTTGGTCTTTTTGCTCCATGGCAGGTCTACCAGCCAGTCCAAGTAAGTGCGGACCAGGGATGCCTCAGAAGACTCAGGATGCATCTGTTCCAGTCGCTTGAGTTGCTTCTCGGCCTCGCGCTTCACTTCTAGAGGCATCTTGGCCTTTTCGATCTGTTTTTTAAGCTCGTGCATCTCCTCCGTCCGTTCGTCTCCTTCACCCAATTCCTGGTGGATTTGCTTGAGCTGTTCCCGCAAGAAATAGTCCCGTTGAGTCTTGCTCATCTCCTCCTTGGCCTGATTTTGGATGCGCGCCTGCACGGTCGATAGCTCCAGCTCGCGGCTGAGGAGTTCGTTGACCTTTTTTAGTCGAGCTACCGGTTCAAAGACCTCTAGGATACCCTGGCTTTCCTCGATCTTCAGGCGCAGGTTGGAAGCGACTAGATCCGCAAGCACCCCTGGGTCACTGATGTTGTCAGTCACCATAACGATTTCCGGGGGAAGGTTTTTGAGATTGAGGATCTGCTCAATTTTTTCCTTGACATTGCGCATTAAGGCCTCTACCTCGATTGAGGCCTCCTGGAGAGCGGGCTCCATCACTTTAAGGATTTTCACCTCGAAAAACGGTCGCTGTCGGAGATAGCTTTCTACCTCTCCTTTGGACAACCCCTGCACCAGGATTTTTACCCGACCATCGGCTAACTTGAGCATGCGCATGATGGAGGCCACGGTTCCTATCCGATAAATGCCGTCGGGAGTGGGATTATCTTCGGATGAATTCTTTTGCGCCACCAAGAAGATCAGACGGTCCCGGGAGAGAGATTCCTCGACCGCGCGGATCGACACATCCCGCCCAACGAAGAGCGGAAGCATCATGTAGGGATAGATCACGATGTCGCGAATAGGTAGCAGCGGGAGTACCTCAGGGATCTCTACCTGGGATACTTTTCCTTCTTGATTCTCGACGTTCCATTGTGCTTCGCTCATAGGTTTTCGGTCCTTTTTTTGGATTTAATTACACTAGCGCGGGTAGACAAAAATCCTTCGGGCCCAAGCCAGGAAAGCAAATGAAGAAAATGGATAGATAAGGGAACCGTGGATGGGTCCTTATCCAAACATTTGCTTGACTTTATCAAAAAAACCTTTCGACAATGGGTGGACTTCCTGTCCCCCAAGTTCCGCGAACTCTTTTAAAAGCTCCCTCTGTCGCGGTGTAAGATGCGTGGGCGTTTCCAGAACCACCCTAACATGTTGATCTCCTTGATGATACCCCTGGACATCTCTAACGCCCTTGCCTTTCAAGCGGAAGACTTTTCCGGATTGAGTTCCCGGGGGGATCTTCATCTTGACCTTTCCCTCTAAGGTAGGCACGTCGATATCCGTTCCCAAGGCTGCCTGAACAAAGCTAATAGGAACCTCGCAGATAATATCCAGACCATCACGGATGAAGAGGGGATGTGGTTCCACCTGAATCACCACATAGAGATCCCCTGGAAGGCCACCCGAGATGCCGCTCTCTCCCTCCCCTCTGAGCTTAAGTCGAGAGCCGGTGTCCACCCCGGGGGGAATCTTGACGCTGAGTGTGTGAAGCTTGCGCACCCGTCCAGTGCCGTTACAGGAACTACAGGGATCGCTGATGGTGGTTCCCTCGCCGCGGCATTGGCTGCAGGTCCGGGAGACATGGAAGAAACCTTGTTGGAAGCTGACTTGACCCCGGCCTCGGCATGTAGGGCAGGTTTGAGGTGCAGAACCTGGTTTGGAGCCGCTTCCGCGGCACCTATCACAGGAGGCTTGCCTGGGGATCTTAATTTTCTTCGCAGTTCCAAGGACCGCCTCTTCAAAAGCGATATCCAGATTATAGCGAAGATCTTCCCCCCTCGTTCGGCTCCGCCGTCTGGTTGTCCCTGCCCCAAAAAACTCTCCGAAGATATCTCCAAAGATATCTTCGAAACCGGTCGTGAAATCAAACCCTCCTTTGAACGGACCTCCGTGTCCAAAGGCTGCGTGTCCAAACTGATCGTATTGAACTCTCTTCTCCGGATCGGTAAGGACTTGATAGGCCTCTGAAATCTCCTTAAATTTCTCTTCTGCCTGTTTGTCCCCGGGGTTTCGGTCAGGATGATACTTGAGAGCCAGCTTGCGGTAGGCTTTCTTGATCTCCTCGCCACTAGCGCTTCGATTCAGGCCAAGCAGCTCGTAATAGTCCCTTTTTCCGTTCAACGATGAACCTCTCGATCACTCTTATAGTATAACGAAAAAGCCCCTCTCCTCAATGCATGAGGGAGCAGGGGCCTTCTCGGAAGAACGAAAACTGAATGTCCCCTTCACTCCTTTAGTCCTTAACCTCCTCGAAATCAGCGTCCACGACATCTTCCTTCCTCTTGCCCCCTCCGTCTGTCTGACCCTGCTGATTGGCAGACGACTCTTGTTGCGAAGACTGTTGTTGCTTGGAGGCTTTGGCATACATCGCCTCCGCGAGCTTATGGGAGGACCGAGTTAGCTCCTCAGCCGCAGAGCGGATTGCTTCGACATCCTGGCTCTCCAGTGTCTTTTTGGCCTTTTCCAGCGCCGCCTCTATATTTTCTTTGACCCCAGCATCCAGCTCTCCAGAGTATTCCCTAAGGGATTTTTCGGTGGTATAGATGAGAGAGTCCAGCTGGTTACGGGCCTCCACTCTCTCTTTGTGTTTCTTGTCCTCAGAGGCATGTGCCTCTGCATCTTTGACCATCCGTTTGATCTCCTCTTCGCTGAGACCGCTCGACGCGGTGATCTTAATCGACTGCTCCTTCCCGGTTCCCAGATCTTTTGCCGACACATGCACAATCCCATTCGCATCGATGTCGAAGGTCACCTCAATCTGGGGCATTCCCCTTGGTGCAGGGGGAATGCCTACGAGATCGAATTGACCCAAGAGCTTGTTTCCCGCTGCCATCTCTCTCTCACCCTGGAAGACGCGGATAGAGACAGCTGTCTGGTTGTCTTGGGCGGTCGAAAAGATCTGACCCTTCCGCGTAGGGATTGTTGTATTACGCTCTATCAGCTTGGTAAAAACACCCCCCAGGGTCTCTATTCCAAGCGACAAAGGGGTCACATCGAGGAGGAGGACGTCTTTGACTTCTCCCTTGAGCACTGCGGCCTGGATCGCTGCCCCTACGGCCACGACTTCATCTGGGTTGACCCCCTTATGTGGATCCTTACCGAAGAGCTTTTTCACCCTTTCTTGGACTGCAGGCATCCGTGTCATCCCTCCGACTAAGATGACTTCGTTAATATCACTAGGGGTTAAGCCAGCGTCCCTAAGGGCTTGACGGCAGGGCCCTTCGGTCTTGTCGATTAAGTCGGCACAGAGGGCCTCCAGTTTGGAGCGCGTCAGTTTCACGTTGAGATGCTTCGGCCCGTGCTGGTCAGCGGTAATAAAAGGCAGGTTAATGTCCGTTTCCATTGAGGAAGAGAGTTCGCATTTGGCCTTTTCCGCCGCCTCTTTAAAACGCTGCAGGGCCATGCGATCCTTGCGCAGGTCGATGCCTTGGTCCTTCTTAAATTCATCAGCTAAATAATCTATTACCCTTTGATCAAAATCCTCTCCTCCTAGAAAAGTGTCCCCGTTAGTTGCCTTGACCTCAAAGACTCCGTCTCCTAGCTCCAGAATGGAGATATCAAAGGTACCGCCCCCGAGATCAAAAACAGCGATCTTCTCATCTTTCTTCTTATCTAGCCCATACGCCAGAGAGGCGGCCGTGGGCTCATTGATGATCCTTAGCACGTTTAAACCTGCGATGCGCCCGGCATCCTTAGTTGACTGTCTTTGGCTGTCATTGAAGTAAGCGGGAACAGTAATCACGGCTTCAGTCACCTTTTCTCCTAGGAAATCTTCCGCTGTCTGCTTCATCTTCTGAAGAATAAAAGCGGATATCTCTGCTGGGCTATAGTGTTTTCCCCTGATTTCTACCCAGGCATCTCCGTTGTCCGCTCTGACAATTTTGTATGGCAGGACTTTCATGGCTTTCTGAACCATAGGATCATCATAACGGCGCCCGATAAGCCGCTTCACGGCAAAGATGGTATTCTCCGGATTGGTGATAGCCTGTCTTTTAGCAATTTGCCCAACTAATCGCTCTCCGCTGTCCGAGAAGGCAACTACTGAGGGCGTGGTTCGGCTTCCCTCAGCATTAGCAATCACATTCGGGTCACCTCCCTCCATAATTGCCACACAGGAGTTTGTTGTTCCTAGATCAATACCGATCACTTTAGCCATTTTCAGTCTCCTACTAAGAAGTTTAGAATCATCCTTGTCGCCCTTTCAACCTCCTATCCCTTATCTTTTTTCTCCTTTACTTCAGAGGACTTGGCGACACTAACCAATGAGGGTCGAATTAGGCGATCGAGCAGGTAGTACCCTTTGTTATGTTCTTCTACAACGGTGTTTGGCTTATGCTCTTCACTTTCGATTCGAGCAACGGCCTCGTGTTTTTCCGGGTTGAAAGGTTCCCCCTTGGACGATATCTGTGTCACCCCATGTTTATTTAGGACATCGAGGAATCCCTTAAGAACCATCTCGATCCCTTCCAGGAGCGGCTTTCCGTTTTCCCCTCCCTTTAGATCGACCGCTCGCTCCAGATTATCCAAGACTGGGAGAAGATCCTTGATAAGGCTCTCATTGGCATACCGGATTGCTTCCTCCTTTTCTCGAGCCGTTCGCTTCTTAAGGTTTTCCAGCTCTGCCACTTGGCGGAGGAAGCGGTCATAATTTTCTTTAGCCTCCAGCTCCTTGGCCTCCATCTGCTGACGGAGTATCTCCAACTCAGAGGCCTCCCTTAGTATCTCTTGTTTAGAAGCTTCCTCAGGAGGCTCCTTCACTGCCTCTTCCTCATTCTCCTTTTTGGCTTTCTCGTCCATCTTAAAAGTGATCCCTTCTAGAGGAAGGGATGGCCAAAAATTTAACCACCCCTCTCTTCTTTGTCAAGATCCAATCTTAAAAAAACTCATTGATATTTAAAGAGTTTGCGCGTTTTTATGAAAAGTGTTAAAAACTCTTTTAGATCCACCCAACCATGCGTCCTCCTTATGTAACCAGGGCCATAGTGCTGCGCTCTTGGCCCTTTAGCGAGTCCGACAAGATCGTTTCATTTTTCACCGAGGACCACGGTAAGGTCACTGGCATTGCCAAGGGGGCTAAGCGCTCACGCAAAAGATTTGTTAACACGCTGGAACCATTCTCTCTGGTAACCCTCAGCTTTCAGGATCGACCTCACAGTACCTTGGCTTTTGTTCATGCTTGCGACTTGATCCGGGCGTTTAAAGGTCTGACCATGAGTCTGGAGAAGATCGCTCATGCCTCCTATCTCATGGAGGTCACAGATGGGCTTGCAGGTGAGCGTGAGGAGAACCGGCTGCTCTTTGAACATCTAAGGGAAGGGCTAATTTTCATAGAAGACAGGGGAACCTCTCTCCCTTTTCTAACTTTCTTTGAGCTAAAGCTGCTAAAACTGTCGGGTTACCAGCCGATGTTGGAGCACTGCCGTCGCTGTGGAAGAAATTGGGCACCCAATATTCAGGATAAATGGCGCTTCAGCCCGCGCGATGGCGGCGTCCTTTGCGAGTCCTGTTCCACCTTCAGGAAAGAGGCTGTCCCCCTATCCCGCGAGGCCCTTTATGTACTCGCAGAGCTTCAGAAGGCGAACAGCATCCTCGCCCGCCACCTCTCCTTTCTTCCATCTGTTTTGAAGGAAGGTCGCTCCGCTCTGCTCCGCTTCATCCAATTTCAACTCAATAAGGAGTTAAAGTCAGCCCCTTTTCTAGAAACATTCTCCTTTGCTTGATGCTTTTCGGCTTGTTGACTTGAAAGAATTCATTAGCAGTCGTATCGAAGAGCCTGACCTGGAGAGAAGAGATGAGTAGGCGAAAAAAATATGTTTATTTTTTCGGCGATGGCAAGGCCGAAGGAAAAGCGGCGATGCGAGATCTCCTGGGAGGGAAAGGTGCCGGCCTACACGAGATGACACGAATTGGGGTTTCAGTTCCGCCCGGCTTCACGATCACCACAGAGGTATGCACTTATTATTATGCGCACCGCCACCAGTATCCAAAGGGGCTCAAAGAGGAGATCATGGCCGCTCTGAGAAGGGTCGAGAAGATCATGGCAAGACGGTTTGGAGATCCTGAGAGGCCTCTATTGGTGTCGGTGCGGTCCGGGGCGCGCGAATCGATGCCAGGAATGATGGACACGGTTTTGAATCTTGGCCTCAATGATCAAACGGTTCAGGGTCTCATCGCCCGTACCCAGAATCCGCGCTTTGCCTATGATTCTTATCGTCGGTTTGTCCAGATGTATGGCGATGTTGTTTTAGGGCTTAAGCCGAAGGATAAACAAGAGCGCGATCCATTCGAGGTCATCCTCGAGCACAAAAAAGAAGCGCGCGGTGTTCATTTCGACACCGAACTCAACGCTGAGGATCTGAAGGAACTCGTAGCCGAGTTTAAAGCCGAGATAAGGACGAGGCTGGCGAAAGAGTTCCCCGAAGACCCCTATGAACAGCTTTGGGGTGCCATCGGCGCAGTATTCGGCTCATGGAACAATCAACGTGCCATTGATTATCGTAAGCTTTACCACATCCCTGACACTTGGGGGACTGCGGTCAACGTGCAGATCATGGTGTTCGGAAATATGGGCGAGAGTTGCGCCACCGGTGTCGCCTTCACGCGGGACCCTGCCACGGGTGCAAAGCAATTTTATGGCGAGTTTTTGCTCAACGCCCAAGGCGAGGATGTAGTTGCAGGGATCCGCACGCCGCGGCCGATTAAGGAGCTTAGGGAGGTTATGCCCGAGAGCTATGGAAAACTTGTGAGCATCTGTAAGATCTTGGAGAGACACTACAAGGAGATGCAAGACATCGAGTTCACTATTGAAGATAACAAGCTCTGGATGCTCCAGACCCGGACAGGAAAGCGCACTGGTTTTGCCGCAGTCCGGATCGCAGTGGATATGGTTGAAGAACGGATTATCCCGAAGGAGCAGGCCCTGCTTCGGATCGAGCCCGATCAGCTCAACCAGCTTCTGCGTCCGATCTTCGACCAGGCGGATAAAGAGCGGGTCGCTAAGGAGGGGCGTGTCCTTGCAAAAGGTTTGCCTGCGGGCCCCGGTGCCGCTACCGGTCGCATCGTTTTCCATGCAGAGGACGCAGAGGCGTGGAGGAAGCGCGGAGAGCGTGTAATTCTATGCCGCATCGAGACCAGCCCCGACGACATCCGCGGTATGGACGCAGCTCAAGCTATCCTAACCGCGCGAGGCGGAATGACCTCACACGCAGCCCTTGTAGCACGGCAAATGGGTAAAGTTTGTGTGGTCGGCTGCGAGTCCCTCAACATCGATTACCCTGCCCGCAGGATGGTGGTCAAGGAAACGATCCTTCACGAAGGAGACTGGCTTTCGGTCGATGGAACGAGCGGAGAGGTAATCCGGGGCGAGGTCAAAACTCTTCCCTCCGAGGTTCTTCAGGTTCTGACTGATAACAGTTTGAGCCCCAAAGACTCTCGCGTTTACCAGCAGTTTGCTAAGCTCATGAGATGGGCAGACGAGAGGCGCAAGATCGGTGTCAGGACTAACGCCGACCTGCCAGAGCAAGCCCGGATGACGATCGCCTTTGGTGCTGAGGGGATCGGCCTCACCCGGACGGAGCACATGTTCTTCGAGGGGAATCGGATCGAAGCGGTCAGGGAGATGATCCTCGCCGAAGACCCCGCCGGCCGGCGAAGAGCGCTGGACAAGCTTCTTCCGATCCAGAAGGAGGACTTCAAAGGCATCCTCGAAGTGATGGGGCATCTGCCGGTGACGATCCGGACCCTGGACCCACCGCTCCACGAGTTCCTGCCGAAGACTGAGAAAGAGATCGAGGAGTTGGCCCAGGTGATGGGCGTCCCCGTGGAGGCGGTGAAGGGCAAGGTGGAGAGTCTGCACGAGTTCAACCCGATGCTGGGTCACAGGGGCTGCCGACTGGGGATCGCCTACCCCGAGATCACCGAGATGCAGGCCCGGGCGATCTTCGAGGCGGCGTGCGAGCTCCGCAAGGCCGGCCGGGACCCCTACCCGGAGGTAATGATCCCGCTGGTGGGAACGCTCCATGAGCTGCACGTCCAGCGAGAGATTGTCGAGCGGGTCGCGAAGGAGACGATGAACGCCCACGGGGTCAAGGTGCGGTACATGATCGGGACGATGATCGAGCTGCCCCGTGCGTGCCTGGTGGCGGACGAGATCGCGCGCGAGGCGGAGTTCTTCAGCTTCGGCACGAACGACCTCACCCAGACGACCTTCGGCCTCTCGCGGGACGACTCGGGCAAGTTCCTCTCAAGTTATTTGGAGAAAGGGATTCTACCCGAGGACCCGTTCGTGAGCATCGACCGGGATGGGGTCGGTGCCCTGATGCGGATGGCCATGGAAAAGGGCAAGCGGACGCGGAAGGATCTGGAGGTCGGTATTTGCGGTGAACATGGCGGCGACCCCAGATCTGTTGCTTTCTGTCATGAGATCGGGTTGGATTACGTTAGTTGCTCTCCCTTTCGTGTGCCGATAGCCAAGTTGGCGGCAGCCCAGGCCGCTTTGAAGGAAAAAGGCTAGCCAAATCACGTCATTTTTGATTGTCTCCTCTCCAGAAGCGGTTCAAGAGGCACCTTCATACAAAAATCGGTTAGCGGAAACCAGATTCAATACGGGAAATTGACAAAAAGGGTCATTTCTAAGATAATTAGGTTTTTAAGAAAGGAATTTTTTAATGGAGCCTCGTATAGGTGAGCTCTTGGTCCGGGGAAAGGTCATCACCCGCGAGCAACTCAACGACGCCCTGGAAAAAGAGAAAACCAATGGCTCAAACCTTGTCCAGGAGTTGGTTCGCCTTGGCTTTACTACTGAGGATGAGCTCACCCAATTTCTCGCCGGACAGTTCGGCATCGAAAAGGTCGAACTAGATAACGCCGAGATCGAAGATTCGGTTTTTAGCCTAGTTCCTACCCACCTGGTCCAGAAACATCAGATGATCCCTCTTAAACTCCTTGGCTCCACTTTGACTGTGGCCATGGCCGACCCGACAGATCTGATGGCGGTCAATGAGGTCAAGTTCATCACTGGCTACGGTGTAAAGGTCGTTCTTGCCTCCGGTTCGGAGATAAAGAAGCTACTGGAGAAGCGCTTTGGTGCGGTCAGTTACGACGATGTTCTGAAAAAGTTTGGCGATAACGAGATGGAGGTTATCCATGATGAGGAGCAGGTCAACCTCCAGGAGCTCAAAGAAGCCACCATGGAGGCCCCGGTGGTCACCTTGGTCAATGCCGTTTTAGCTGATGCGGCAAAACGCGGGGCTAGCGATATTCATATCGAGCCTTACGAAAAGATCTTCCGGATACGCTTTCGCGTGGATGGAGTCCTCCATGATATCATGAATCCTCCCCTCAGGCTCAAGAATCCCTTAGTCTCACGGCTCAAGGTAATGGCTGACCTTGACATCGCCGAGAGGCGACTGACTCAAGATGGGCGGATCAAGTTGAAGATGAGTCGTGGTCAAGAGCTAGATATTCGGGTCTCCGTGCTGCCCACCCTTTTCGGAGAAAAGATTGTTATGCGGCTCCTCGACAAAGCCAACCTTCAGTTGGATATGTCTAAGCTCGGCTTCGATACAAAAACCCTTAAGGGCTTCCAGGAGGCGATCCACAAGCCCTACGGGATGATCCTAATCACCGGACCTACGGGGAGCGGCAAATCGACGACCCTTTACTCTGCCCTTTCAGAACTGAACAAACCAGACGTTAACATTTCTACTGCTGAAGATCCGGTCGAGTATAATCTCATGGGAATTAATCAGGTACAGGTTCGAGATGAAATTGGTCTTAATTTTGCCGCCTGTCTCCGATCCTTTCTCCGTCAAGATCCAGATATCATCATGGTGGGAGAGATCCGCGACCTGGAAACAGCTCAAATCGCGGTTAAGGCAGCCCTAACTGGCCATCTGGTACTCAGTACTCTCCATACCAACGATGCCCCATCTACCGTGGACCGCCTAATCAACATGGGAGTAGAGTCCTTTCTGCTTACTTCCTCGATCAATATTATTGCCGCGCAGAGATTGGTGCGCAAGATCTGCCCACGTTGCAAAGAGCCGGCGGAGGTTAACCCAGAGGCACTGGTCAACATCGGCGTCGATCCAGCAGATGTTAACGCAGGGTTTCCCACCTTCCGCGGAAAGGGTTGTCCTAATTGCAACAAGTCGGGGTATAAAGGACGACTTGCGATCTACGAGGTGATGGTCATGCATGACGCCCTGAAGGAATTAATCCTGAAGGCGGTCTCTGCTGGTGATTTGAAGCGAGAGGCGGTGAAGCTGGGGATGAGCACTCTTAGAATGAGTGCAATTCAGAAACTCCGCGAGGGGCTTACGACTATTGAAGAGATAGTTAGGGTAACAGATTCGGACAAAGGGTTTGGATCGGTTTTTTCTCTGGGCATGTAAATATAAGTGGTGAAGGAACGGGAGTAGTGTCATTAACGATTGACTAAGAGAGAAGCTTTTATGCCTGTTTTCGTGTGGGAAGGAAGAACAGCACAGGGAATGGTCCTCAAGGGAGAGCTGGAAGCTTCCAGCCAGGAGGCGGTTTTTGCGCATCTTAGGAGCCGAAGGATCAGTCCGATACCTGCGCGGGTTCGGGAAAAAGGGAAGGGGCTTGAGAGAGAACTCACCATCCCTGGATTCGGGGGAAAGATCAAGCCTTATGATGTAATGATCTTTACCCGTCAATTCGCCACCATGATTGATGCAGGGCTTCCCATCGTTCAAGGCCTCGATATTCTGAGCCAGCAGACAGAGAATAAGCTTTTCAAAAGCACCATCCGTACGATCAAGGAAGATGTCGAGGGGGGCCTTACGCTGGCTGATGCCTTGAAGAAACATCCAAAGGCCTTCGATGACCTCTATGTCAATATGGTCGCCGCGGGAGAGGTGGGCGGTGTCTTGAACACCATCCTCAACCGAATTGCCCTTTTCATAGAGAAGGCCAATAAGCTCAAGAAAAAGGTGAAAGGCGCAATGATCTATCCCTGCACGATCATTGTAGTGGCGGTAGGGGTAGTATCGGTCTTACTCCTCTATGTCATACCCGTGTTCGCTGAGCTTTACGGGGGTATGGGTAAAGCCCTCCCGGCCCCCACTCAGATCACGATCAACATAAGTAACTGGTTTCGCGCCTATTTCCTCTACTTGGTGGGGATACTCGCCGCTATCATTGTTGCCATCCGTATGTACTATAAAACGGAACAGGGAAAGTTCACGATTGACGGTTTCTTACTTAGGCTTCCGGTCGTGGGAGACCTTCTCCGTAAAGTTGCGGTGGCCCGTTTTTCACAGAACATGTCGATCCTTCTAAGCTCCGGAGTGCCCATCCTAGATGGTCTGGCAATAACGGCTAGAACTGCCGGGAATAAGGTCGTCGAAAAGGCCGTTATGGATGCCCGTGTCAGCATTAGCCAAGGAAAGACTGTAGCAGAACCGTTAGCGGAAAGTAAGATTTTTCCCCCCATGGTTTGTCAAATGGTGAATATCGGAGAGAACACCGGAGCCCTTGACGCTATGCTCAAAAAGGTTGGGGAGTTTTATGAGGAGGAGGTGGATAACGCCGTGGCTAATCTCACGGCCCTTATGGAGCCAATGATCATGGTGGTTCTGGGGGTTATTCTTGGAGGATTGGTGATCTCAATGTATCTGCCGATCTTCCAAATGGGCTCCTTAGCTGGTTAAGAGTTAACGCGCAACGCTTCATGTTTTAGTGAACCTTGGAAAGCGGACTTTGGACGAAGAAAATAGACAACTGACCCAAAAGATCAAATGGCTGCTCTTACTAAGAGTGGTCATACTCACATTTTTTTTAGGCTCTACTGCGCTCTTTAATTATTTCAAGGGGGAAGGAGGAATTGAGCTATCCCGTTTCCTTCAGGGTCCCCTCATTGCCGCCTATATCATTTCCATAGCCTCGGCCCTTATCCTTCCCTGGATTAAAAACCTGGGTTTCTTTGCTCACACGCAAATAGGTTTTGATGTCCTCCTGGTCACCGGCACCGTCTTCTTCACGGGAGACATCGAGAGCCCCTTCCCATTTCTTTACAACCTGACCATTGTGAATAGCGCTATTTTATTGTTCTATCGGGGGGCCTTTCTCACCGCAGGATTCTGCACTCTTTGTTACAGCGGTCTCCTTCTCTGGGCTCACCACCGATTGGTTGGAAGCTGGATTTCAACCTTCGGTCCGCTTATCATGGGTCTGACGCTTAATATCCCGACCTTTTTTATTATTGCCTCCTTAAGCGGATTTCTCGCCCGCAAACTCCATGAAGCGGAACGCCTCCTCAGAGAGAAACAAAAAGCCTACCTTGAACTGGAGGCCTTAAAGGAGGCGCTTATTCAAGGCGTGGGAAGAGGCGTTGCCACCACCGATATCAACGGACATATCACCTACTTTAACGCTCAAGCCCAAAGCCTTACCTCGCTTGAAGAAGAGACAGTTAAGGGAAAGAAACTAAGCAGTATTTTTCCAAGTCTCACGTATAATTTCGATGGATTCCAGGGAGCGAAGAGGATCAGCGTAGACGAAATTACTTTTACCGATCGCCGGGGACGTAATAAGCAATTGCGATTAACTCTGGCGCCTTTAAGTGACGCTACTGAGCACCCTATTGGGTTTGTCTCGATCTTTGAAGACGTCACTAGACAGAGAGAACTTGAGGAGAAAATGCGTTTGGAAGAGGAGATTCGAAGGGTGAGGGAGCAAGAGTTGACCAATGATAAAAGTGACGGGAACAAGTCCGGGTTTAACTTTGAAGGAGTCATAGGCCGAGGGGGTGGGGTGGATAAGATCTACCGTCTCGTTCAAAAAGTAGCGGCTACCGACACTAACGTTTTAATCACCGGGGAGAGCGGAACCGGGAAGGAATTGGTGGCTCGGGCGATCCATTTTAATGGTCCCCGGGGAGATCGACCTTTTGTGGCAGTTAACTGCGGAGCTATCCCAGAGAACCTGATTGAGAGCGAACTCTTTGGTCACGTCCGTGGTGCCTTCACGGGCGCAGTTTCGGACCATGATGGGCTCTTTAAACAGGCAGATCGGGGCAGCATATTTTTAGATGAGGTTGCAGAGCTTCCCCTCCACCTTCAGGTCAAACTCTTGAGAGTCCTCCAAGAGAAGTCTTTTACCCCAGTCGGGGGCAGCAAGCAGATCAAAGTCGATGTCCGGTTGATTTCTGCCACCAACAGGGAGCTGCGTAAGGAGGTGGAAAAGGGGCGCTTTCGGGAAGACCTATTTTACCGTCTCAATGTGATTCAAATGACGCTGCCCCCCTTGCGTAGCAGAAAAGAGGATATCCCGGCGCTAACGAGCTATTTTATCCGCAAATTCGCAGCGGCTCATAGCAAGCAGGTCGATGAAATCTCCAGTGAGGCGCTTATGTGCCTTATGAACTATGCTTACCCGGGAAACATTCGGGAATTGGAGAACATTATCGAGCACGCGGTGGCGGTGACAAATAAGAATATCCTCACTGAGGATGACCTACCACCCCAAATCAAAGGAGTCCCGATTGAAGAAGAGTTTGGACTTTTTGAAAAGACAGCTCCCGAGGGAGCAGATAACTTCTTCAGCAAAAAAGGGTTGTCTCTGGATGAAGAGCTCGCGACCCATGAGAAGTGCCTACTCCTGGGGGCCTTGAAAAGATCCGATGGGGTACAAAAGAGAGCTGCCGAAATTCTCGGGATAAATTACAGATCCTTGAGGCATAGGCTTGAAAAATATGGGTTACTGGGCATGAAGGGCTATGTGGTTGAGGAAAGAGCAGAATGACCTTTTACGTCATAGAGCTTAATAATAAATTTTGACACCGATGCATAAATTGCCAAATTTTGTCATTTAATTTATTGTAAAAATTATACTAACGAGCTGGTTTTTAAGAAGTTTATTGCTGCTCCTATCCTCTACAGCTAACCGCTATTAGATTATTTGGGGTTCACAGAAGTGGCCCAGTTCTTGCTTTCATTCGTGTAGCCCCTTCAAGAGCCCAAATCAGGAGCGAAGGAGGTGAAAGACAAAAAACCGGTTCCAGGTGGGAAAAGAGGGGCAGAAAGAAAAGGAAAAAGAGAAAGAATGAAGAAAGAAAGGAGTTATGCAATGAACAGATTAAGATTAAGGGCCGAAGGGGGTTTTACCCTCATCGAGCTTCTGGTGGTTATAGCTATCATTGGTATTCTAGCTGCGATCGCCATTCCCCAGTTTGCCGCTTATCGCAGAAGGGGCTTTGACGCTCAAAACCAGTCTGACTTAAGGAACCTGGCAACAGCCCAGGAGGCCTATTTTGTAGACAATAATACTTACACCAGTACTGTGGGCAATTTGACAGGCGCCAATGGCTACAGGCAGACTCTCAATGTCAGTATGACAACGACAGGTAGTGCAACCGGGTTTACTTCTACTGCTACTGCTGCAAATGGCTGCGGTGCTGGAACAGGCATCGCTACATTTGACAACGCCACTGGGCTAATTACAGTAACCGCGTGCGGACCTTAAGGGTTTCTTAACTCAGTTAGGTCATCCACTTGAAAAAGGGGGAGAGTGCTTGCGCTCCCCCTTTTAAGTTTAACCGCTTTGCTCTTCGCTCATCTCTTTGTCCCGGCAGTTTATCTTTTCTATCTTTTAACCATCCCTCCCACTATTCTTTGGCGTGACACACCGGAATTTGCCAACAGTGCCTTTACTCTTTCTATCGCCCACCCGGCAGGCTTTCCCACCTACGCCCTTCTGGTAAAACTGCTCACCTTTATACCGGTGGGCAGCATAGCCTTCAAAACCAACCTGGCATCGGCAGTTTTCTCTCTCCTGACCCTCCTTCTCCTCTGCGCCGCGCTCAGGCTTCTTATTAAACGGCTTTACCCTTTAGCTCCCAGCACAGATGTTCACACTTCCTCTGTCGTAGCGGCTTTCCTCTTTGCCCTGGGACCCATCGTTTGGCAAAACGCGATCAGCACTGAAGTTTACACGCTGAACATCCTTTTTTTAGCTGGTCTTATTTACCTAATTTTGCGCTGGATGGAGGAGTTCGACCCACGCTGGTTCTATATTAGCGGTTTTCTCTACGGACTGTCCGCTGGCAATCACGCCACCGTTGCCCTATTTCTTCCGGGACTTCTGGCCGTCCATTACATTAAACGACCTAAAGGCAACTCCTGCGAGTGGATGAGGACTATTTTCTTCTTTTTCCTGGGGCTCTCGGTCTACCTCTACCTGCCAGTCCGCTCTCTGGCCAATCCAGCTTACGATTGGGGTGACCCGCAGAGCTTAAGGAATTTCCTCTACCAGATTACCGACCAGAAAGATTTTGTTGCTGGGGATGTTTCCCCAGAGAGCAACGCAACCTCTCCTTTTTCCTTCATCTTTAATCACCTAAGTCTAATAGCACTTCAGTTTTCGCCGTTAGGGGTCGTGCTGATTTTGCTTGGAGCAGTTCCAGCCCTCAGAGGGGAAAGGGGATTAAGTCTTCTCTTTTTATGGATCCTAGTTTCCAACCATTTTTTTTTCTGGCGTTGGGAATCAGGAGATGCCTTCCTCCCCTCTTACTTAGTGCTAGCCATTTTTATTGGCGTTGGCATTTGTAACCTGCTCGGCATCGCCCGTAAATGGGGCGACGTAACTTCGTCACGAGTTCGGCCTCTGATAGGAGTTGGTCTTACCGGGCTAATTCTAGTGCAGATCTTTCTTACCTATCCCAAAATGAACAAACGAGACTATTACCTTCCATCGGACTTTTTCCGCACTGCCTTTAGGAGTCTGGATCCTGGATCGGTGTTTATTACTGAAATTCAATGGTTTCACATCAAATACCTCCAGGATATAGAGCGATTAAGGCAAGACATATCCGTGGTCTCCCTCAACGAGATCGACGAGCCATGGGCTTTTCATTACATAACCCCAGAGAGACACCCCAAGCTTATCATTCCACTCCTGCGACAGGTTCCAGAAAATGCGTCCCGTTTTATCACTGAGCTGGTGACACAAAATAATCGCGCCGGGCACCCTATATTTATAGAGCTTACGGACACGCTGAACCAATTTGTGAAATTTCCGATCCTAGCCCATCAAGACTTTGTTTTTAGAGTTTCTTTGGAGCCCAGGCAAGAGCTGCAACCCCAGCAAATTGCCCCATATATGGAACTGATCGAGAAGAGGCTTTTTAATATTACAGCAGACAAGAAAACAACCTATGATCCCGACTTGCACGTTTACCTGGATACCCACATCAACGCCCTTGCCCATTACCTGGACGACCGGGGTTATTACAAAGGGGCTGTTGGATTGCTCAGGCTCTACCTTCGAATGTATGGGCCCCAAGGGAGAAAGACTATCCAGAAGAAAAACATATCGATGTTTCATAACAATATGGGTCTCTCTGAACTCCATCAAGGAGATATCCTCAACGGGCTGAAGTCTTTGGACCAAGCGATCCAATATGATCCCAAAAACCCTCGCCCTTACCTCATTCTAGCCAGTTGGTACCTGCGAAAAGCGCCTGCCCGCTTAGGGGAGATCCTCGAACGCGCTCGCAGGAATGGGCTTGATCCGAAAGGCATCTGTGCAACCCTCTCTGATGATCTCCTGAAAGCGGGGCAGACTGACTTGCTTAGTCGGGCTAAAGCGGTTTGTGAAAACGCCCAGAAGTAAATGAACAACCTTATTTCCCTTGTTCTTCTCATCTCCTCCCTTTGCTATTTTTTCTCCTATCCAGAAGTGGACAACGATCTTTGGGGGCACCTCCTTTTTGGCAGAGAGATCGTGGAGAAAGGCAGGCTTCCTTTACAGAACTTCTATTCTTATACCGCCCCGGACCACGTCTGGATCAACCACGAGTGGTTTGCTGAGGTTATCTTTTATGGGTTCTTTCATTTCTTTGGTTCTCCTGGCCTTATTCTACTTAAAGTAGCCCTTGGGGCTGGCGTGATCTGGATGCTGGATTTGACTCTCAGAAAGAGGGTCTCCTCTCTTTTTGTCCGTGCCATCACCCTGGTCTGGGCAATGGCGATCCTTTCCCCAGGATTTAATATACGTCCCCAGATTTTTACCTATTTCTTTTTCGCCACCTTTTTCTTCCTTTTTTACCGTTCTGAAGAAAAGGGCCGAATCTCCTTCTACTGGATGCCTATCTTAACTGCCCTCTGGGTCAATCTCCATGGAGGCTTTGTAGCCGGACTTGGAGCCTTGGGATTATTTTCACTATGGACCGCAATTACGAAAGACCGAGGAGTGCAGCCGAGAGGGCTAACCATGGCCCGTGTCTTTATCTCTTTTGTCCTTTGTGTCGTAGCCTTAGTTCTAAATCCCTATGGATTAGACCTGCTCAGGTTCCTAGCAGGTGACCTTCTTCTCAGCCGCCCTATTACCGAATGGGGGCCGATCCCTCTTCTGGATTTTTCATCGCTTGGGTTTAAGCTCGCCGTGATTGCTGTTTTGCTTCTGGCTCCGTGGAATGGTTCGTGGCGCCGGTGGGATTTTGTCTTGACTGTGCTAGCTGCGCTGCTTGCGCTACGTTACCAGCGCCACACCCCCCTCTTTGCCATCGCCGCAGCTCCTCTTTTGGCCGAGGGGATCCAAAGAATCCACGAATGGCTAGAAAAGAAAGCAAATGAATCGATTTTCGCAGTCGGCATGCTGGCTATTGCCCTTTACCAGTTCCACTGGGTGGGCAGAATCCACCTGGAACATCGGTTTCAGCTTTTCGTAAGCCCGCGTGAGTATCCCACTCAAGCAGTAGACTTTTTGCTTCGCAATGGAGTTCGAGGGAATCTCGCAGTCCCCTTTGACTGGGGAGAGTATCTCATATGGAAACTTTACCCAGAGGTGCGAGTGTCGATTGATGGTCGCTATACTACCGCCTACCCGACGGAGGTTATCCGGGATAACTGGGATTGGATGGAAGGTAAGGAGGGATGGAGAAGGTTACTGGAGCGCTACCCAACCGAGATTGCCATCACAAACCGTCGCCATCCTGTTACTACTCTACTGCGCAAAGACCCCGAGTGGGTTTACATCTACTCCGATCCCATTGCTTTCATCTTTGTCAGGAATGTATCTTCACAGCAGGAGCTTTTGGCCAAGTTTAGAGAAAAGCGGCTTCGTCTGCCTCAGACTCCCTCGATCCATTTCCCCGGTTGACCGGAAATATAAGACGACTTCAAATTACGCAGCTCCTGCCAGCTTGCAGAAAAGCGCGGTGCCCAAAGGCAGGCAAGCCTCATCGATAGTAAAGCCGGGGTGGTGATTGGGGATGATGCGTCGCAAAGCGACGAGTTCGTTGGTCAGAGCTTTAGCCTGTTCCAAAATAGTCATATTTTACTCATGCTTGGCCCCAACCTTTTCTTCCTTGATGAATTCGTGGATCAATCTGGGCACGCCTCCACAACTGAAACATCTAGGTGATTGGGGTTTGGTTCCGTCGGGATATCTCATAAACCTAAGATAAAAGGGCTTCTCCGTTCCAACGTAATCATCGTAGTAAAAAGCAATCTTGCCGCATTCGCTGCATTGGAGGTATTTGGCCATTGAGTCTCCTCCTCTCTCTCAACCTTCAAAGCTGCTGATGACTCTCTGATGGCCGCCGTTCTTTTGATAGGGTTCATCCCGGTAGAGGCCAAGGGCTTTCATCACTGGGGTATCTTGGATGGAAAAAAGGATTACCTCTTCTTTACCTTCGTTGACATGTTCATGCCAGGCCCATGGGGGAACAACAAAGAAGTCACCCTTCTCCCAGTCAAAACGCTTGCCGTTAATGACTGAGTGGCCGCGTCCTTCAAACACATGGTAGACGGCGCTATTCACCTGACGGTGGGCCTGCGTGTGGATGCCCGGCCGGATCATCTGAACATAGCAGCTCATCGTCGGTAAGACTGGCCCACCCGTGTTAGGGTTTAAGTACTCAAAGCAAACATCATCAAAAGGGCTCGCTGCTCCCTCGCCGATCTTTTTGAGCGCTTGATAGGTGGGTTCCCATTTATAGTTAAGGAGCGGGGAGTAGTTTCCTTCGGGTTTTTCCCAGATCGGTCGAAGCTGCGGGCCACTAAATTTTCGTTCCGAATCATTCACCTGAGCGATCGGCTGCAAGTGGGTCGGGTAGAGCTCAAAAAAGATGGCGTCAAGGTCACCCACCAGGGGTAGATCTAAACCATCCATCCAGATCATGGGTTGATCTGATTCGCACCCGTGGTCGTGCCAGGTCCAATTGGGGGTCAAAACCAAATCCCCACGGCCCATCATGCATTTGTCGCCGTTGACATTGGTGTAGCTGCGATCACCTTCGATAATGAAGCGGATAGCTGCTGCGGTGTGGCGATGGCACGGGGCAGTCTCTCCTGGCTTGACGATCTGAACTGCAGCCCAGAGGGTATGCGTAGCGGCGTATTTTCCGCCCAGACCGGGATTTACAAGCCCTAGAACCCTCCTCTCCCCTCCTCGTTCAATGGGCACGAGTTCTCCTGCGCGATAGGCCATTCGACGGAGCTCCGACCATCTCCAGAGATAGGGCAGAACCTTGGTCTGGGGCTCAAAGGGGAGAAGCCGTGCGGTAACTTTCCACAGGGGGACCAGATGTCTCTGATCAGCCTCCTGATAGAATTGCTTCAAATCCTTCTCGATATCCGCAGCGACCTTGCTCATAGCGATCCTCCTGCCGATTTTAGAAAGAGAGGATACCCAAACCCCGAACAGGTCAATCGGCGCCCTGCTTTTTCTTAAGATAACGTCGCTCCTGATAAATAGCTAGGATAAAGGAGAGAACAGCTAAGACGAGAAGGGTGCCAGAAATAGGACGCGTTAAGAAGAGCCAGGGGTTGGAGTCGGTCATGATAGCGCGGATTAGGTTGACCTCGATCTGGTCCCCTAAGATAACACCGAGGACCATAGGGGCCAAGGGAAAACCGGTCCTGACCATCAGATAGCCGAGCATACCGAAAATGAGAAAGGTGTATACATTCTCCATGATGTTATTCAGGGCATAGGAGCCGACCACACAGAAGACCAAGACGATCGGCACTAAGGTGTTCAGCGGTACTGTGATCACTTTGATGAAGAGGCGCAGGCAGATCGCCTCAATAACCACGGTGACAAAATGGGCGATGAAATAGGCCGCCAGCATACCGTAGGCGACCTTGATGTTGGTGGTGACAAAGAGCGGGCCGGGCTGGATGCCGTGAATGATCAGGGCACCGAGCATGACTGCAGTGACGGCATCTCCAGGAATCCCGAAGGCCATCATCGTGATCAGCGAGCCGCCGATGTTGGCGTTGTTGGAGGCCTCGCTGGCAATGATGCCGTCGGAGATGCCGGTGCCGAACTTCTC
>JBOHVJ010000094.1:0-16718 GCA_050735075.1 Binatia bacterium | reverse complement strand
AGTCAATCTTGAGGGCAAATACCAAACCAAAGAAATCTGGCACGACAAGGACAGCAAGGAGCTGCACCCGCACACCAACTACTACGTGGGCGGCAATACGAAGTTCTACGGCGCCGCTCTCTTTCGCCTCCGGCGGGAGGACTTCGGAGAAATACGCCATCACGGTGGCCTCTCGCCAGCCTGGCCCATCTGCTACGAGGAGCTGGAGCCGTATTACAGCGAAGCCGAGCGCCTCTATCACGTGCATGGACGGCGCGGCGAAGACCCAACCGAGCCTCCCTCGAGCGCCCCGTACCCTCATCCGCCGATAAGCCACGAACCGCGAATCCAGCATTTGGCTGACGACTTTGCGCGGCTCGGGCTGCGCCCGTTTCATACGCCACTGGGTGTGATGCTCAATGAACAGGATCGTCACTTAAGCCGCTGCATTCGATGCGAGACTTGTGACGGCTACCCGTGCCTGGTCGGGGCCAAGTCGGACGCCCAGGTCTGCGCGGTGGACCCTGCGCTTCAACATCCCAACGTCACACTGCGGACGGATGCGTTTGTCGAGCGTCTCGAAACTGGTCCGTCCGGTCGCGAGGTGAGTAAGGTCGTGGTCCGGCGGAATGGGTCGCGCGAGGAATACTCGGCGGATGTTGTCGTCGTCTCCTGCGGCGCGATCAACTCGTCAGCTTTGCTGCTGCGCTCCGCCAATGACAAACACCCTCGCGGGCTGGCCAACGGCTCCGACGTTGTGGGACGACATTACATGGGGCACGTCAATTCCGTCCTGATGGCCCTCTCCAAATGCCCGAATCCGACCGTGTTTCAAAAAACGCTGTCGGTCAACGACTTCTATTTGGGGAGCAATGACTGGCCCTATCCGATGGGGCACATCTCCTTCGTCGGCAAGCTGGACGGCGAGACCCTGAAAGGTGGCGCCCCTGCCCTCACTCCAGGCTGGACACTCGACCTCATGGCGCGGCACTCGCTCGATTTCTGGCTGACATCAGAAGATCTGCCCGATCCCAACAACCGCGTGACGCTCGATTCCAAAGGAGGAATCGTGCTCAGCTATAAACCCAACAATGAGGAAGGCCACCAGCGCTTGATCGCTAAGCTGAAGGATCTGATGAAGCAGCAGACGAAGTGCAAAGCCCACGGCCACGACTGCCACGAAGGCCTGTTCGCGCGCAATCTGTACGTCGGCCAACGCATCCCGCTAGCTGGTGTAGCGCACCAAGTAGGCACGATTCGGTTCGGCAACGATCCCCGAACGAGCGCGCTGGATGCCAATTGCAAGGCCCACGACGTGGACAACCTCTACGTCGTCGATGGAAGCTTTTGTGTCTCCAGCGGTGCAGTGAACCCCGCCCTGACCATCATGGCCAACGCGCTTCGGGTAGGAGATCATCTGATTGAAAGGATGAAGTGAGGAGAAGACAGAGACAGGGACAGAGATAGGGATTGAAATGCAGATGAAGGCAGAAGGCAATAGACGGAAGGCAGCAGGCAGAAGTTTCGTGCCAGTGGTCGTGTTCGTGCTCGTGTTTGCCTCTTGTTTGCCGATGGCGCTCGGGCAGCCGATCATAAAATCGGTTGACGCAATTGGCATGACCGTTACGGACATAGATCGGTCGCTCGAGTTCTTCTCAAAAGTCTTGTCGTTCGAGAAGGTTTCGGACGTGGAGGTCGTGGGAAGCGAATACGAAAGACTCCAGGGTCTCTTCGGTGTGCGTATGAGAGTCGCGCGCATGAAGCTGGGCGATGAGTTCATCGAGCTCATTGAATACCTGACGCCCAAAGGCAGGCCCATCCCGGTAGACTCGCGCAGCAACGATCACTGGTTCCAACACATAGCCATAGTCGTGAGCGACATGGACAGAGCCTACCAGCATTTGCGCAGGCATAAAGTGCAGCATGCCTCAACGGGTCCGCAGCGCATCCCGGACTGGAACAAGGCGGCGGCCGGGATCAGGGCTTTTTATTTCCGCGATCCCGACGGACACAATCTGGAGGTCATCTATTTCCCTCCAGGAAAAGGCGATCCCAGATGGCAGCGGAAAGGCGATCAGCTATTTCTCGGCATAGATCATACGGCGATCGTCGTCTCGGAAACGGAGCAGGGGCTTAAGTTCTATCGCGATCTTCTGGGAATGAAGGTGGCGGGCGAGAGTGAAAATTACGGCATAGAGCAGGAGCGCTTGAATAACGTCTTCGGCGCGCGGCTGCGCATCAGTGCGCTCAGGCCTTCCGCGGGGCCAGGCATTGAATTTTTGGAGTATCTAGCACCGCGCGATGGCAAACCCATGCCGGTGGATGTACGCGCCAACGATCTAGTGCACTGGCAAACCACGTTGGTTGCTTCGAGCGCGGACGCGACAGCACAGAAAATGCGCAGCGCGAAGTCGCGCTTTGTCTCTCCAGGAGTGGTCGAGATTCCAGACCGGAAGCTGGGATTCAAGAAAGGATTTCTAGCGCGCGACCCGGACGGGCACGCGATGCAGTTCATTGAGAAATAGGCGACTAGCAGTCAGCTTTCAGCATTGACCTAAACGCTGGCATCTGAAAGCCATGGAGTATTTATGACCAAAGAAGAACTAAGATTGCAGGAAGACCGCGAGCGCAAAGCAAACTGGAAACGTTGGGGGCCCTATCTCCCGGAGCGGCAGTGGGGCACCGTGCGCGAGGACTACTCGGCGTACGGCACGGCCTGGGATCACTTGTCGCATGATCAGGCCCGGAGTCGTGCCTACCGCTGGGGAGAGGACGGTTTAGGAGGGATCAGCGACCGTCATCAGTATATCTGCTTTGCTGTGGCGCTCTGGAATGGCCGTGATCCAATCCTCAAGGAACGGCTCTTTGGGCTCACGGGCAACGAGGGCAATCACGGTGAGGATGTCAAAGAGTATTACTTCTATCTGGACTCGACGCCCACCCACTCCTATATGAGGTACCTTTACAAGTACCCCCAGAGAGAGTTCCCTTATGCATGGCTGGTAGAGGAGAACCGGCGGCGCGGAAAGAGCGCCCTTGAGTTTGAACTCGTCAATACCGGGGTCTTCGATGAGGACCGCTATTTTGATGTCTTCGTCGAGTACGCGAAGGCATCGCCGGATGACATTTTGATCCGAATCCAGGCGATCAATCGCGGCCCTGAAGCCGCAGAGCTTCACCTGCTCCCCACGGCCTGGTTTCGCAATACCTGGTCGTGGGGCCTGGATGCGCGACGACCGCGGCTGCGCAGGGGCGAGCCCGTCGAAGGCGTGATCCCGATAGAACTCCACCACACCTACTACGGTCCCCGGTGGCTTTACTGCGAAGGCGTCGCTGAGTTGCTCTTCACGGAGAACGAGACCAATAACCGGCGCCTTTTCGGTGTGGACAATGCGTCAGCCTACGTCAAAGACGGTATTAACGATTACCTCGTCCACGGCGTAAAGGAGGCGGTGAATTCCGAAGGGGCGGGAACAAAGGCGGCTGCCCATTATCGCCTAACCATCGGCCCGGGACAGAACGCAACCGTAAGGCTGAGGTTGACGGATAAGGAAATGGCCACTGGTAAGACCAGACCCTTTGGCCCGGACTTTGACCGAGTCTTCGCGGAGCGCCTGAAAGAGGCCGATGAGTTTTACGCTGCGGTGATTCCTGAGCGAGTCTCGTCCGATGCCCAAAGTGTCATGCGGCAGGCGCTCGGAGGCCTGCTCTGGAGCAAACAGTTCTACCACTATGATGCCAGCCGCTGGCTCAGGGGTGATCCCGAAGGGCCCGAGCCACCTTCCGAACGACTCCATGGTCGCAATCATGAGTGGACGCACCTCTATAATGCAGATGTGATTTCGATGCCGGACAAATGGGAGTATCCCTGGTACGCGGCCTGGGACCTGGCCTTTCACTGCATCCCGCTGGCACTGGTCGACTCTGATTTCGCCAAGGAACAACTGAGTCTTCTGCTGCGGGAGTGGTACATGCACCCCAACGGCAAACTCCCAGCTTATGAATGGGCCTTTGGTGACGTCAACCCGCCGGTACATGCCTGGGCGGCCTGGCGTGTCTATAAGGTAGAGAAAAAACGCCGAGGGAAGGGAGACCGCAAATTTCTCGAGAGCGTCTTCCACAAGCTACTGCTCAACTTCACCTGGTGGGTTAACCGGAAGGACGCCGAAGGAAGGAACGTCTTCCAGGGAGGATTCCTAGGGCTGGACAACATTGGCGTTTTTGACCGTAGCGCGCCGCTCCCCACGGGTGGGCACATTGAACAATCGGACGGCACGAGCTGGATGGGAATGTACTGCTTGAATATGCTGGCGATCGCGCTGGAGCTGGCGCGGGAGAACTCGGCCTACGATGGCGTCGCGAGCAAGTTCTTCGAGCACTTCGTCTATATCTGCCGGGCCATGAACAACATCGGCGACGAAGGGATTGAACTGTGGGAACCCAAGGATGGCTTTTATTACGATGTGTTGCATTTGCCGGGAGGGCAGCATTTTCCACTCAAGGTGCGCTCCATGGTCGGGCTGATTCCCCTTTTCGCCTGTGAAACCCTCGACTCGGAGGTCATCGACAGGCTGCCCGGATTCAAGCGGCGCATGCAATGGTTCCTTGAAAACCGGCCAGAGTTAGGCGATCACGTGGAAACGCAGACCACGGACGACCTGCGCGTACGGCGATTTCTTTCGTTAGTCAATTGTAACAGGCTGCGCTACGTGTTGCGCTACATGCTCGACGAGAATGAATTCTTGTCACCTTACGGGATTCGGGCTCTATCCCTCGTGCATCGCGATCATCCATACAAGCTTTCCGTCAACGGAGCGGAACATCGAGTGGATTACGAACCGGCGGAGTCGAGCACCGGGCTCTTCGGCGGCAACTCCAACTGGCGCGGGCCGATCTGGTTCCCGGTTAACTTCCTGCTGATCGAGTCATTGCAGAAGTTTCATTTCTACTTGGGTGACGGCTACAAAGTCGAGTGCCCGACGGGTTCTGGAAAGATGATGACGCTATGGGAAGTAGCAGGCGAAATCTCTCGGCGTCTCATGCGTATTTTCCTGCGTGGCCCCGACGGAAGAAGAGCTGTCTTCGGCGGAACAGAGAAGTTCCAGAACGACCCGCACTGGCGCGATCTGATCCCCTTTCACGAGTATTTTCACGGGGACAACGGCGCGGGGATTGGGGCAAGCCATCAGACGGGGTGGACCGCCTTGGTTGCCAAGCTGATCCAACAGTACCACGAGTAGGTCATTCGATAGCAGAGGGCAAAGAGCTAAGTGCAGAGCGCTAAAAACAAGAACTGACAACTGAACAGGTGTGTGGCGTCTCATAAATTCGTTCCATATTCTTAACGTCATTCCGGCCGAGCCAGCCTAAGGCTGGTGAAAGCCGGAATCCAGGAAATACAAGGAGTTCTGGATTCCCGCGTGCCCGGGAATGACCGTGGACGCACCGTCGATTTTTTTATCGAACTTCGGAGACGGGACATAGCAACTAACAAGTAAACTGGGGGAACCTATGGATTATGACCTTATTGTGATCGGTGCAGGAACTGCGGGATCCAACGCGGCAAAGGCGGGCATGAAAATGGGGGGGCGCGTTGCGATCGTGGAAGAGGACGGTTTTGCCGGAACCTGCCTGGCGCGAGGTTGAATACCGAAGAAGGTGCTGGTTAGCACCATCGAGCTTCTCTGGCGCGCTCGTCGGGGCAAAGAGCTGGGCCTCAGGGGTACCGAAAACCTGACTCTGGACTGGAAGGCGATCATCGAACGGAAGGACAACATCGTAAAGAGCTGGTCCCAGGGCAAAGAAAAAGGCCTAACCGGACTTGGTATTGACATCGTGCAAGGCAGGGGAAAGTTTCTGGACCCACACAAGATTGCCGCGAACGGCAGAAACATTAGTGCAGACAAGATCATCATAGCGACGGGGTCGAAACCGGGACGGCCCAACATCCCCGGTGCTGAACTGGGCATTGCCAGCGATGAGTTGATCCATCTGAAGGAGCAGCCAGGCAGGCTGGTGGTGGTCGGAGGCGGCTTCATCGGCCTGGAGTTCGGGTTCGCGCTTGCGCGGGCGGGCTCCAAGGTGAGCATTTTGCAGTCCGGTCCACAAATTGGTCCAGCCCTGGACGATGAGATCCGTGATTCACTTCTCGTCATTGCAAAAGAAGCTGGGATCTCTGTTCTCACGGATGTCAAAGTGAACAGGATTGCCGAAGACAATACCGTGGAGGCTGAAGTTGCGGGTCGCATGGAGAAGTTTCCCTCGGATCAGGTCCTTTTAGCTACAGGTCGACCATCTAACGTCAGTGAGCTAAACCCTCAAGCTGCGGGACTGGAACTAGACCGCAGCGCGGTGAAGGTCAACGAGTTCCTTCAGTCAGTCAGCGTGCCCCACATTTACGCGGTTGGCGACGCGGCCGGAAAGCACCAGCATACGCCGGTTGCGTGGTACGAAGGGCCTATTGCTGCCCATAATGCGCTCAAGGGAAATGAGCGCAAGGCGGATTTCACTGTTTTCCCCAGCGCTGTATTTACCATTCCGGCGATCGGTCAGGTTGGCCTCACGGAGAAAGAAGCCGTGAGCCGAGGACTTAAAATCAAAGTTAGCAAGCTGCCTTTTGACTATAATCCCGCAGCAGGGGTTCGAAATGAGACCGAAGGTCTGGTAAAAGTGATATCCGAAGAACAGACGGATCGCATCTTAGGAGTCCACGTCATCGGCGCGCACGCCGAAGAGCTGGTGCAAATTGCTGCGGTGGGCATACGCGCGGGACTAAAAAAATCGGAACTGGGCTCGATGCATTACGTGTTTCCTACGCTTGGAGGAGCAATCTTTGACGCCATGGCGGCAGCGTAGGCTTAAAACTATTAGGGAACTTTTAGGCCGTAGAGGAGTTATTACCGTAGGTTGAATGAATAAGGAACGACCTATGGCACGACGATTTATCTTCATCACCCTCCTCTTAGTGGGACTCATAGCATGGGCGGTCTGGCCGGCTGGCGGTCAGGCGCTTAAGTTGGGCCAGCTCGCTCCGGAGATCACGGGAGAGCCATGGATTAATAGCTCACCGCTTACGATGAGCGGCTTAAAGGGGCGGGTGGTTCTGGTCGAATTCTGGACTTACGGCTGAATCAACTGTCGAAATGTAATCCCGCAGTTGCGGGTCTGGCACGAAAAGTATGAGAAAGCGGGGTTGACCATTGTCGGGGTCCACACTCCTGAGTTCTTTTGGGAAAAGCCATACACCAAGGTCGAGGCTGCCACAAAAAAATTTGCTATCCGCTACCCTGTGGTGTTGGACAACAGCTACGCCATCTGGAAACGCTTTGGCATCTGGGCCTGGCCCACTGCAGTCCTTGTGGATAAGAAGGGCATTGTCCGCTACCGCCACATCGGTGAGGGCGCTTACGAGGAGACTGAATCTTTAATCCGACGTCTTCTCTCTGAGACCGAATGATAGATACTTAACAGTCTAAGTAGATAAGGAGGAAAAATGGCTTGGATCAAAACATTTGAAGAAGATGAAGCACGGGGGCTTTTGGGATGGGTCTACCGCGTAGCTCGGTGGTCCAGGGGAAGGGTCCCGAATATCGTTAAGGTCTCCAGTCTCCACCCCCGTCTCTTGGTCACTCTTGGTCCCCTCTTCCGCACCCTCATGGAGGGACCGTCACCGCTTACGCGGGCGCAACGGAAGATGGTGGCGATAGTAGCCTCTAAGGTGAACAACTGCTTCTATTGAACTGAGTCGAACGGAGAGTTTCTCCGTCAAGAGATGAACGACGCAAGACTAGCCGATGCACTGATGGAGGATTATCGCAAGGCTCCGCTCAAACCGGAGGAGAAGCAACTTCTAGCCTTTGCCGAAAAGATGGCCTTGGATGCTAGCCGGATTACCCCTGAAGATATCGAGAGACTGCGTGGAGCCGGTTTCTCAGACAGGGCGATTCTGGATGCCGCCCACGTTACCGGCTTCTTCAGCTACATGAACCGGGTAGTGCAAGCCCTTGGTGTCGACGGCAGCAGAGTAGCCCTCCGGACTGAGGCATTGCAGAGATAAGGAAGAACGATCGGCTTCACGATGAAGGAAGGAGACCCATGCTGATTAAAAAGCCTAGTGATATCAAACCTTCTGAGATCACGGATCAAAGTACCTTTATGAACCGGCGCAGATTTCTTTTTGAGACCTCAGCTTCGGTGGCATCCATAGCGGCCAGCTTGAGCGTCCCTGCAATACTGGTCTCTCCGCGCGAGGCGAACGGCGCAGTGAAGCTAAACGGCGTGTGCAAAAGCCCTCTCAGCACGGACGAAACGCCAAACTCCTTTAAGGACATAACCACCTACAATAACTTCTACGAGTTCGGCACCGATAAGTATTCCCCAGCACAGAATGCAAAAAACTTCGTCACCCGTCCGTGGACGGTGGCCGTGGAGGGTGAAATCAAACGCCCCAAAGTTTACGACACCGACGATCTGATCAAGACCAGCCCGCTGGAGGAACGCATCTATCGACTGCGCTGCGTGGAAGGATGGTCGATGGTCATTCCCTGGGTAGGCTTTCCGTTGAACGCTGTGATCAATAAGGTCGAGCCAACCTCCAAAGCTAAGTACGTCGAATTTGTTACTCTCTTGGATCAAAAAAAAATGCCCGGCCAACGGAGAGGCGTGCTCGAATGGCCCTACGTTGAGGGGCTACGTATGGACGAGGCGATGCATCCGCTAACCATCCTCGCCGTCGGGCTCTATGGGGAGGTCCTGCCAAATCAAAATGGCGCGCCACTAAGGCTGGTAGTCCCCTGGAAGTACGGTTTCAAGAGCATTAAGGCCATCGTCAGCATTCGTTTTGTCGAAAAACAGCCTTTCACTGCCTGGATGAAGGCTGCGCCTCACGAATACGGCTTCTATTCCAATGTCAATCCCGATGTTGCCCACCCGCGCTGGAGTCAGGCACGAGAGCGGCGTATCGGTGAATTCGGCAAGCGGAAGACGCTGCTTTTCAACGGCTATGGCGATCAAGTGGCCCATCTCTATAAGGGCATGGACTTGAAGGTTCATTTCTAATCAAGCACCCCCTCTCCTTTATCCTCTCCCCCGTCAAAGGGGGAGAGGATATGGGTTAGGGGAACAGCAAAAGTGTATGAAATATTTTTACCCGATCAAAATTGCTGCCTTCCTCGCCTCCCTGACTCCCCTCGCCCTACTCGGCCTCGACGCCTACAACGATAACTTAGGCGCCAATCCGATCGAAGTCATCACCCGATGGACCGGCACCTCGACCCTGGTATTTCTGCTCTTAACCCTAAGTGTTACACCGCTCCGCAGAATCTCAGGCCTGCATTGGCTGATTAAGCTCCGACGCATGTTAGGTCTATATGCCTTTTTTTACGCCTGCTTGCATTTTGCGACCTACATATGGCTGGATCAGTTTTTCGATCTGGACGAGATCATCAAGGACGTGATCAAGCGCCCTTTCATCACCGTGGGTTTTTTGAGCTTGGTGCTGCTCGTCCCACTGGCACTAACTTCAACCAGCGGCATGATACGACGCTTGGGTAAACGCTGGCAGCAACTGCACCGTTTGGTCTACGTCATCGCAATTGGGGGCGTCGTGCATTACCTGTGGCTGGTCAAGGCGGACCGCAGGCAACCGTTGATTTACGGGGCCATTCTCATGCTGTTGCTGGGTTATCGGATACTTACAAAGTGGCGTCCAAAGCTCTCCGTCAGGTTCGCCAGCAAAGCACAGCCACAGACAGAGATTTGAGACAGAAAGTTCGATCTCTGTCTCGTTTCTCTTTTCTCCTGAAGCTATGACAGAAAAGAAGGAATACCGCCTTGAGACTCTGCTGCCTGCCATAAGCGTCGGACTTTTGACGTTGGCATTTATTCTGGCCAAAACTGGACGCGACGCCCTTTTTTTCCAAGGTCGCGGCCTGCTTCAATTGCCAACGGCATATATGATGATCGGCCTGGCCTCGCTGCCTGGCGCTTTTCTCTACGTTCAGGCGATGAAGAGATGGGGGGCGCGGACTGCACGAGTGGGAATATTGGTTCTCACGGCCGCCACACTAGTCACTTTCGTTCCTTTTCTCCAGCCCGGTAACTACTCTATCCTCCTCTCTCTTTTCATATTTATTCCGAGCGCGTTCGGGATTCTCTTTGCCAACATCTGGCTCTTGGCCTCGGATATCTTTGAAAAAGCGCCAAAAAGCGTTGCTGCACGCTCTTTTAGCCGCATCGGCGCCAGTTCATTGGCCGGAGGTATGATCGGCGGCTTCCTCTCCAAAGGGCTCGCCCCTTATCTGGATCCGAAATGGTTGGTTTTCCTGGGAGCCGCAGCTATTCTGATTGCCGTGGGTGTAGTCATTAAGGCACATCAGAAGTTCCCGACTAACATCGTACCAAAGAAGAACGAGAAAAAAGGCGAAAAGGGAGCTTTTTCCAGCGCCCTTTCCAACAATTATTCCCGCACGCTGTTACTGATCTCAATGACAGGGGCCCTGGCCAGCCTATTTATCGATTTTCTGTTTTACGCCTCAGCCAGTAGCGCGGGCATGGGCGCTAAAGGAAATACTAACTTCTTTGCCAATTTCTATATTATGCTGAATTTTGGCTCACTCATTCTCCAGCTTTTTCTTGCTCCAAAAATTCAGGACTGGATCGGCCTCCGCGGCGGGCTTTTAATCCTACCATTCGCGCTCCTGGGAGGTGCTACTTTCGTTACTGCGGTAGCCACTGCCCTAAGTCGATCAGTTTTGAGGGTGACGGAGGGTGGACTCAAGGCTTCAATCCACCGCTCCGTTTGGGAACAGGCCTTTATTCCCTTTGAATCAGGCGAGCGCTCTCTTGTCAAAGTGTTGGTCGATGGGGTCGCAGCCCGAATAGCCGAGGGAATAGGGGCAACCGTGCTTTTTCTTTGGCTTATGCGCGTTGACATCACGGACCCCTCCTCTCTAAACACCAATTGGATAGCCTGGACGCTGCTACTGGCAGCAGCCGTCTGGCTCCTGTTGACTCAGAACTTGCGAGCGAAAGTTGCACAGGAATCGCCCCTAGTTGAATCGAGGGTTGCTCCCACCCGGCCAAAAGAAATAGAATGCGAGCGTTTCCCTGACCAATGCCCCTGCACTACGGAATGGGGCAAAGGAATCAGATGAATGCTCTTATCTATCGCCACAATCGGATCACCCGCTTAACTCACTGGATCAACACCCTAGCACTCTTGATCCTCTTCATGAGCGGACTCCAGATCTTTAACGCCTATCCTCATCTTCATTGGGGCAGCAAGGCAGAGCCTGATGAGGCCTTCTTCTCTATCTATGCCACAAACGAAGATGGAGAGATTCGCGGGTACACCCAATTCTACGGCTGGCGTGTGGAGACTACCGGGTTTCTTGGCATCCAGCACACCGAGATGGGCCCTTTTCCTCGAGCCTTTCCGAGTTGGCTTACTATACCTGGATTTTTCTGGCTCGCCGGAGGCAGAAGATGGCACTTCTTCTTTGCCTGGCTTTTTGTCCTAAACGGCTTTCTCTATTTTCTCTATAACCTGCTCAATGGCCATATTCGTAACTTTCTTTTGACTCCGAGCGACATAGCCAAGACCCCTGCTATGGTTCTCTATTATCTTCGGCTCCGTCGGGAGTCACCCCAAAAGGGCGAATATAACCCATTGCAAAAGATGGCTTATACCGGAACGTTCTTCATTATCACTCCCCTAATTATCCTCTCCGGGCTGGCTCTCTCTCCCCAGATGAACGTAGCGTTCAACTGGCTTCCGACTATGTTCGGGGGAAGGCAATCGGCACGGAGCTTTCATTTCTTGTTCACTTTTCTCTTTGCGCTATTCACCTTCGGCCACATCTTTATGGTAGCGGCCACGGGGCTAGTCAATAACATGCGTTCGATCATCACAGGCTGGTATAGGGAAAAAACACCGGTGCCGCTGAGGAGCATGGAACCTGAACCTATCGAAGAAAAGAGAGAGCCAATGCCCATCCCTACGGAACAGGCAGCTCAAAAACCCGTTCTGCAAACGAAGGTGGCAGTTGAACCCGGCGTCGAAGAAGCGGTCGGGTCAACTCCCGCCCTAACGGAATTGCCAACTGAACCAAAACCCGATATTGAAATAAAGAAGGAGGGCCTCGCAAATGGAGAAAAATAGCTCAACCATTTCGCGCAGAAAAATCCTTCTTGGTGCCCTGCAAGGAGCTGGTATTCTTTTCTTGTCGGGGTGTGAAAGTATCTTTAATAACCTTCACCAAAACAAAAAGGTTCTTTCTCTCCTGGAATCTATTGAAGGGGTAAATCTCCGGTTGCTGCGCTTTCTCACTGGGAAGAATAAGCTGGCACAGGAGTTTAGCGAAAAGGATATCTCCCGCTATTTCAAACCCAACGGCAACCCCCCTCCGCTTACAATGGGCTACATCATCAACGCCATCAGCGGGTGGCCGACGTGGGGACTGGAGGTCGGCGGGCTGGTACAATCCCCCACAAATTTCTCCCTGGACGATCTGAAGTCTCTCCCCTCAAGGACGCAGATCACGCGCCACGACTGCGTGGAAGGCTGGAGCGCTATTGGCAAATGGAAAGGTGTGCCACTAACTGAAATTATGAAAAAAGTCCAACCTCTAGCTCAGGCAAAATACGTAGTCTTCTATTGCATGGATATGGACGGAGAGGGAAACAATTTCTATGAAAGCATCGACCTCCATGACGCCGTCCATCCCCAGACTATCCTCGCGTATGAGATGAATAATCAACCTCTACCTGTTGAGCACGGAGCGCCACTTCGCCTCCGTGTGGAGACCCAATTGGGGTACAAGATGGCCAAGTACATCCAGCGCATAGAATTTGTCGAGAGCTATCGAGAGATCGGCCAGGGAAGAGGCGGTTACTGGGAGGATCAGGGCTACGAATGGTACGCGGGGATATAAACCCCGTTAACCCGCCTCAATCGACACGACATTTAGACCTTTGAACCTATCCTTCCCACTCCCCCAAAACCAGGGAAACTGCCTCTCCCACGCGCGCACGCGCTTCCCATCTTTCATATCCTCGCGCCAGCAACTCACCGTACTGGGTCTCTGTGTGGCGAATGTGCGCTATGACCGCTAAGCGCACTGCCTCCTCGTCCAAACTCTTCCCGGTCGCTGACCGACCAATCCGACCACTGTATTTCCGACACGCATGTTCCGCTATGGCTATCTCTCTTCCACGAGCACATCGAGGAAAGAGCTCTCGTACTCGCTTGGCAAAACGCTCCACGTATTCCCGGTCTAGCTCAGCCCGTCGTGCCGTTTCACGCTCTCTTTGCCGAGCTCTGGTCTCACTGTCAGCCAGACATTCCCGTTCCGCCTGCTCCAACGCCTCTGATTCGACTAAGACCCCTTGCCGTTCATACTGTTTGCGAGCTCGACTCCATTTCAGAACAACGGCCGCCAAGGTCGAGTATCTCTGCGCCCGCCTTGTAAGCGCCGCATCACCAGAGGGAAGAAAGAGAAGATGATCCAGATCGGCGCACGCCAGGCACAGGGCTCCTTTGTCTTTTTGCAGTGTAATCCAGGCTCTCCGGCCCAGCTCTTCACCGCACTCGTCGCAAGAAGAATCCCTAGTTGAGATGAAAACCTTTAGGGGCTCATTCCGGTTCATTTACAACTTCATGACCGCGCTGGCCTTTTCGCCAGCCGTCAGCCTAAGTAGCGGTTAGACAGGTGGTTTTTCGGGTAGCTGTGCTCCATGCCAAACAGCTACAACCCAAACCGTCGTCTCCTGAACCCGATAGAAGAAGCGGTATGGCCTTACAATGACCTCTCGATGAGGAAGTTCAGGAAACTCTGGGATGACTCGACCGGAGTTGGGAAAACGCTCAAGTCTCCGCAATAAGACCTCCGCTTGCCTGCGGAAACGACGGGCAGCTCTAGGGTTGTCTCTTTGGATGTATGCAATCGCTTCCAGGAACTGAGAACGGCCTGAAGGTGTAAACCGTAGCTTCACGACTTTCTGCCGAGAAGCTCATCAGCCTCCTTGAGAACCTCATCAAGATCGTACCCTTTACCTTTGGCGATCTCACGCTCCCCCCGAACCAAGAGCTGAAGAATGTTCCGCTCCCGTTCCGACTGTTCATAGGCCTCTGGGCTGAGCATAACCGCTGCAGCCCGACCGCGCTGGGTAATAACAAGCGGCTGAGCCGACTTTCGGACCCGATTCAAGACTGCGGCTGCATCCTGCCTGAGATCAGTGATGGGTACAATGTCAGGAATCCTTGCCATATCTACTCCAACGGATGCATTAAAGATACATCTAAGCGTAACTCAAAAAGATGGAGACTGCAAACTTGCACAACAGGATATTGTTAAGAGATGTGGAGGGTCTAGAGGCCAGCTCACCGGCTAAGCTTGGCCTCAGCGAAGGGCGTCGGGATAGCGCGCGGCTAACTCGCGCATGAAGCCGGTCTGCTCAAGCTCGTCAAAAAAGCTGTTAGTGTAGAAGTCCTGCGGGTTCAGAAGACAGAGACGATTCTCTTGCCTTTCCAGGGAGCTGTCAAGCTCCTCTTGAAAGCTATCCAGCCGACAAATACTAGTCACCATAGCAGTTAAATTGGCCTAAGACTCCCCTCTCTCTTCTGCATCCAGGACTGCCTGGAGGATAACGCCGTAAAGATCCACGGAAGTCATACCACAGTACTCCAAACTGTAACCCGGCCTTACCTCCGCCATTCCGTCTTCGAGCAGCCGCTGCAAGACCATGCGCCTAAAGCTTCCGTGTCCCATCACTCCTCCCTCATGCTCCCTTAGATCAGCCTCCTCGTGGGTGGAAAAATAGATTGCCTGCTCCGCTGTCAGCCCGTAATGAGTCGTCAGGGCCTTGAAGAACTCCGCTGACCAGTATCCGAACTGCTCTTCAGTCGCTCCGGCCGCATAAAATTCTGCCACGGTACCTTCCCATACAATGGCCCTCTTGAAATCAATGTGGGCGCGGAACTCGGCCAACATGGAAGAGAGAAAAATCTCATCCTCTGCAATGCCTAAGGCCTTCGCCGTTTCCAGAACCACATGAATATGGCCTGGAGGCTTGGGATGAATCAACTCATCGGCAAGCTTCTGCGCCATCGGCCCCATCAAATCGCGATGCTTTCGGAAAAAGGCTATGTGCTTGTGGTAAGAGGCCGCTTCCAGCGTGTTGATCTCTATCGTAAAAGAGCCCCAGTTCTTGAAAAAGAGACGGAGCGCTTCACGAGAAAGAGTCCCTGATCTCAGCTTTCGCATGAACGGAGAATGGGTGACTCTCTCCTGCCATCTCTCAGCAACCTTCTTATAAAAGTCATCCACGTAAGCTTTGGCATCAGCATTACTCATCTTGCCTTTGTTTTCAGTTTCCATCTCCATGACCCTCACTGATCCCCTTTTCTTAGCTTCCGATCTTCGCCAGAAAGACTGCCAAAGAGCTCCCGCTGCTCGATTGCTAACACTCCCCGTTGAAGCGCTTGACCGTTTGAGTGCTTTAACCTATAACACAGCTAACCGATACATGGTAAACGTAAGCAACCCGCCAAAATCCCTGCCCGAAATATTACCGGTCTTTCCCTTGACGGGTGTCCTGCTTCTACCCGAAATGATCCTTCCCCTGCACATCTTCGAGCCGCGCTATCGCAATATGGTTGACGACGCACTCAATGGGGACGGAGTCTTCGGTATGATTCAACCCTTTGTCCCTCGGCACGACAATCGGCCTTTACCTGGATCAGAAAAGGAGACGCCTGAACTATATAAAATAGGCTGTGCAGGTTACATCGAGCGATGGGAAAAACTGCCAGATGGCCGCTACGTCATTCAATTGAGAGGGTTGAATCGATTCCGCTCGGAGAACGAGTTACCTCTACACCGGGGCTATCGCAGGGTGAAGGCCAACTACAATTTTTTCCCCGATTCGTCCCTGGACAAGGGCTGGCAATGCGAGCGTGACGCGCTCACCCGGGCTCTCGAAGGATACGCGAAAGCTCAGGGGCTAAATGTACAGTTGGATCAGGTCGAACGGGTCACCGATAATGAACTTGTAGACATACTGGCAATGTCCCTTCCTCTCCATCCTGCGGAGAAGCAGGCCCTGCTGGAGGCGCCTTCAATCAGAGACCGAGAGACGGTGCTGCTGGATCTCCTTAATCTCGGCGCAGGACCTTCCGAGCCAAATTCCGGCCCGCCGCCACGCACCGTCCACTGACCTGCAAAAATGAAGATGACAATAAGGAGACTGGCAAAATCTCTCTTTTTACGTTAATCATTTCTCTATGCGCATCTGCTCCCTCCTTCCTAGCGCCACTGAAATTGCGTTTGCCCTGGGACTGGGTGAAGACGTTGTGGCTGTTACCCATGAGTGCGATTACCCTCCGGAGGCTAAGACCCGCCAGGTAGTCGTAAAGAGCATCATCGATCCTCATAAAAGCAGCAGCGGCCAAATCGACAGAATCGTCAGCGAACGCTTGCAAGCGAGAAAGAGCATCTACACGATCGACCTCCCCCGTTTTAAAGAAGCCAACCCGGACCTGATCCTGACCCAGGAACTGTGCGATGTCTGCGCCGTGGATTACGAGGAGGTGGTTGAAGCCACCCAATCTTTCTCCCAAAAACCAAAGATCATCTCTCTCAACCCTGGCCTTCTCTCCGATGTGCTCCGAGACATCGAGCTTGTGGGACAAGTCACAGGAAAGGAGAGAGAAGCCGACGCACTTGTGCACAGTCTCAGGG
>JBOHVJ010000093.1:0-4080 GCA_050735075.1 Binatia bacterium | reverse complement strand
AGTGCTGCGCGGCTAGTTTCCAACTTATCCTAAAAATCCTGAAGTGCGCCCGATGCGGGAGGAGAAGGGTCTTTAGACAGGAGTTCAATCGCCCTTTATCTTTTCATCTGTATGAGGAGCTCGAGATTCCTAGCCACTTTTCCGAGCACTGCTGTTTTTTTCTCGAGATTATTGACAGTCTGATAGTATTCCTGGGCCATTTTATGAATTTCGATTCCCTCGCGAAGAGTACGCCTGGCCGCTTCCCACGCTGCATCGGCATTCCCCATGGCATCTCTTGCCTTGTCTAACTCATCTACCGCTCTAAAACCCTTTGCTGCTTTTTCCCAGTGTTTTGTTGCTAGCTGGTAGGCTTCGGAAGCAAGATACTTTTCATCACCAGCAATATCGAGTTCATCACCGGACGTGAGGAGATCATCTCGCCCTCTCGCTCTGAATGCGCCCTCTTTTCTAGAATCGCCCTGTAAATCGTAGCCTGTCGCAACCTGCAAACGAACATAAGCAACCTTGTCCCAGAGCTCCGCCTCATCCTGGCCCCCTGACTGCTCAGCGGCATAGCTGTGTAACAGCGTCGATGCCAATAAGATAGCTGACGCTAGTCCCAATACCTTCTTTGGAAACCTTATTGTCGCACGACGGTAGGTACAAGTCATAGATGGCTTGGTCAACTAGTCCTTGGATTTGTCCACCACGTCTTGCAGTTTTTGGGCGTTTCCATTAAGAACTGGACAGGTGATTTAAGTGAGATCACTCCTTTGAGCCTTTGTTCAATTATTTTACATCAATTACTTCACCGACTTCAATGCGGCGGAGATGTCTGTCTCCACCGTGAGGTCAATCTTCCGTTGGCAGAAATCTACCCTAGCACTGCATCAGCATGCGCGAGCATATGTTCTGCCTTTGCTTGGCTAAGACCGAACCATTGCTTATCTGAGTAGCTTCGTCGGTAGGCCCAGCGGTCCTTAAACCCGAAGGTATCAGTCACACGGGCCAGGTAGGGGAGGGAGTAATCCGAATCGCCAACGGCTGACTGGCCTCATTAGGACATTGAGTTTCCGGAGAACATCGATCACCTGGGCAACCGTAAGGATCTCTCTCCGGAGGCCAAGAAGTGGCTTCTGGCGGAGACCGCAAAAAAGCTCTACAGGCTAAACGGGGATGAAATCATCCTTGGGTCATCTCATCGGGTCGCGCCCCGAGACCCGTCAGCGTATCGATTGCGTCGCCGCGGAAAACCTTCTCCGAGTATTACGTGGCGGGTTTCCAACCTATCCTAAGAATCCTGAGGTGCGTCCGATGTGGAGAATCAGACGGATTTCGGCTTAGCGTCTGCCCATTTGGTCGAGGCCCTCGTAATCGAGCGAACCGTAAGAGGTGCGCGAAGGTGCCGCCTAGGATTACTTAACACGGAATAGTTAGACGGGGTTATTTCATTCCCAGATACGCGAGCAGACGAGTCGATATCTTACGGGCTTCAAAATATTCCTCGGCAATCGCCCGCGCCGCCATGCAATGACGGTGGTAATCATGATTGATCTCATTAATGGCAGCTGCTGCTTCATCCATTGTTGTAAAGGCAAAAAGTCCTTCGCCAGTCGGCAGGATATTGCTGAAACCTGTGTCCTGAGCCACCACAGGCTTGCCACAAGCTAAATAGCAGGCGTCCCGCTCGCTAAACCACCCGCTACGAAGCCGGACATTCATGTCCTTAGCCACAGTGAACTCGGCTCGTGAATGCCGAAAGTAAGCCGGATAGGCGCCAAATATGTCTAATGACATCTGGAATGGAGATACCAGTCGCCAACCGTGCGCCTTTAGTCGGTCACAATCCGCGGGGTCATCGGGCATTATCGCCAGCTCAAATGGTTGCGCAGTGCGCTGCGGTAGATTAAGAAATTTTTCCCACTCGTGGTGTTTGCTCCAGCGATAGATCTCGCCATTGTACTCGGCATCATTGCCACTCTGACGGTAGTTGCCGATAGTAGTGAAGAAGCGCGCTTCAGGCTTGTAGGCCATGGGCCAAAGATCCAAGTCTATTGGCTGGCGTACCGTTCCATAGCGAACACCATCTAGTGGGACTCCACAGTCAGGTGCGCTAAAGTTTTCACCATAGGTAACAAAGGCGTTGTGGTTGGCGAGCGTTATTCGAGTATGCTCGTCGCCGTTGGCTAGCCTAAGTTCGGCAATCACAGGGTCACACTCTACATAGACCCGAAGGGCAGCAGCCATGTGAACCTCGCGTAAATCTGTTGCACCCACCACATTGAGGAGGGCCTCACATGTGCGGTACAGCTCGTCTAACTTTGAGCAAGTGATCCCGTAGCATTCACCTGTCCGATAAGCTGGACGAAAGGCCCACCGATCGGACATGCCAACTCGCTTCATGCAGCTCGCGATATGACGTACGGCATAAGTGCAATCGTCCGTGATAGTGTTACGGTCTGGATCGTACGGCCAGACAGTGTCGTCTTCTACGTACCAGACTTCGTGGCCCAGTCTGTTAAGACCGCGGAGCCAGTTGAGGTAAAGCCACGTCTGGCCGCCGAAAGGACAGCGACCCATCATGCCCAGAACGATCAATCGTAATCTTCCTGTCATCCGGTGTGCTCGCCATTGATTCCGGTGTAAAGAATCCTGCGGTTGTTGCAGCTGAGATAGATAACATATATGAACCTACAAGAGAGCATGTTGGGTTTCCTCCTGAGTGCCAAACTGGGCCCGATAAAGAAAGGCAAATGGCCCGTGACGGCGCAGCAGCTCGGCAAATGTTCCCTTTTCGACAATCTGTCCCCCGCGCAAAACCACGACCTGATCGGCCTGACGAACGGTTGAGAGCCTATGGGCGATGATGAAAGTTGTCCGTCCTAACATCAGTCGCTCTAGTCCTTCCATAATTAGGGATTCGGTCTCGGTGTCCACAGAGGAAGTGGGCTCATCCAAAATTAAAATGGGCGCATCGCGCAAAAGGGCTCGCGCAATCGTGAGGCGCTGCCTCTCTCCTTCTGAAAGAGTCGCTCCGCGCTCGCCTAGCTTAGTGTTGTAACCTTGTGGAAGCTGCATGATAAATTCGTGAATACAGGCGAGGCGGGCCGCGGCCTCTATCTCCTCGAACGAGGCATCGAGCCGGCCATAGGCAATGTTTGCTCGAGCAGTAAATGGGAATACGAGGGGCGGCTGAAGCACCATCGCGATTTGCTCGCGTAAGGACTTTAGTTGAAACTCCCTGATGTCAACGCCGTCGACAGTGATCTGCCCGATCTGCGGGTCGTAAAACCGGGATAAAAGGCTAACAAGGGTTGATTTGCCGGCACCTGTCGGGCCAACGATTGCGATTTTTTCTCCTGGACGGACATGGAGATCAATCTGTTTTAGAACCGGCTGACCAGGAAGATATTGAAAAGATACTGCTTTGAAATAGATCTCTCCTCTCGTCCCCGTGCCAGGGAAAAGCCGGGTCCCCTCTTTGATATCCCTTTCCACGTCTAGGATCTCGAAGACCCTTCGAACTCCTTCCTTCGCTTCCTGACTGAGGATATAGGTTTGAAGCATATTGTTGATGGGCCCATAAAGGGAGGCGAGGTAGGAGACAAAGACGACCACTTCACCCACGGTCAGCATTCCAGAAAGAACATGGTGCGCGCCTACCCAGACTGTCAGGGCGGTTCCTAGGGCGATGATTACATTGATGGCGCCGGCGTAAAGGGTCTGAAGCATATAGAGACGGAAGTGGGCCGCCAGACTTGCCTCACTCGTCTTCATGAATTTTCTGTGCTCTTCTTCCTCTTTGGTAAAGGCCTGAATGATGCGGATGGATGACATCGAACTCTGTACCAGCGAGTAGACTTCGCTGTCCTGCTCTCGGGCATGTGCAGCAGCAGCGGAGATCCTTCTATTCAAAAGCGAGATGGAGACAAAGAGCGGGGGACAGACGCTGAGGGCCAGGAGTGTGAGCTTCCAATCGAGCTGCACCATGATGACGAACATCCCGATTAAAAGAGCAAGAGCCGAAAGGATACTAAAGAGACCGTTCATGGTCAGAGTCTGGATCGCTTCCGTATCGGCAGTGACTCGGTACAGGAG
>JBOHVJ010000092.1:0-2599 GCA_050735075.1 Binatia bacterium | reverse complement strand
CAAGGACATCCGATCTGAGGCTCCCGAGAGCACTCGGAAGCCTCCTGTCAAGCACCTCAGCCTGAGTCGCGGAGACCACAGCATGGGAGCAATCAACCCTGCCCGCAATTCTTCAGCACCCTGCTAGAGGTGCGGAAGGAGTGCCCGCCGTTGGTTGCGCTGGCCGGGCCGTTCAGCGATGCCGTTGGGCAGCGATCAGAATAGTTCTGGAGTTTGAAGCATGTATAAGCCCATTGACAAACGCATCAAAGACATCATCAACAACCTGCTTCCCAGGACGAGTTTAGAAGGCAAGTTTAGTCCGCCACAAACCCTACGCGACCGGTTCGCATATTACCACACCCCCGGTGCGAGCATTGCAGTGATCAATAATTTTGAAGTGGAATGGGCGCGGGGATTTGGTGTTGGTGATTCGAGCTTCAAGAACAAAGTGACAACCCAAACGCTTTTTCAAGCGGGCTCGATTAGCAAACCGGTATTTGCCTTAGCTGTTATGCGACTCGCCCAGGAAGGCCAGTTGAACCTTGATGAAGACATTCATCGCTATCTTTCTGCTTGGCGCGTGCCAACCAATGAAGGTTGGCAACCCAAGATTACCTTGCGCCAATTATTAAGCCATACGGCGGGACTAACCGTTCATGGTTTTCCCGGTTATCAAGCTTCGGAGATATTGCCGACTGTGACACAAATTCTAAACGGGGACTCCCCAGCCAACACAGCCAAAGTGGAAGTCAACATTTTGCCAGGCGTGCAATTTCGATATTCGGGCGGTGGTACTACCGTAGCACAGCAAGTATTGGTTGACTTACTCCAAAAGCAGTTTCCGCAAATTATGCGCGAACTCGTCTTTGAGCGAATAGGACTGACCCATAGCACTTACGAACAACCACTTCCTAAACATTGGGCAAAACGAGCTGCGACGGCACATCCCTGGAAAGGCATTCCGCTCAAAGGAAAGTTTCACACTTATCCCGAGATGGCAGCGGCAGGTCTGTGGACAACCGCAACTGATTTGGCAAAAGTGGGCGTTGAGTTATTGAAGGTCTTACATGGTAGAAAGGCGCATTCTCTGCTAACCAAAGAGACTATCGAAGCTATGCTCCGCCCGCAATTAGATAGTCAGAAAGTGGGCGAGGGGGACTTTGTTGGATTGGGCTTTTTCTGCAATGGTAAGGACGATGGTTTTCATTTCGGACATGGCGGTCGGGATGAAGGCTTTGTAGCCCAAATGCGCGTTTATGAAAACTTAGGCAAAGGAGCGGTTGTCATGCTCAACTCGAATGAAGGGCAGCCGCTCATGGATGAAATTATGCGAGCCATCGCCAAAGAATATGAGTGGCCCGACGCCTGGCCGAAAGAGAAAACGGTAATAAGTTTGGCAAGTATTGATGACTACACGGGGCTCTATTCCTCCAAAGCCGGAACGCAATTTAGAGTAAGCATTACGGGTGGCAACCTGATGTTTCAGTATGGACAGCAACCGCCACTAGCTATTTTCCCGTCGTCGGAGGTTGAATTTTTCACCAAAGCTGTTAATGCGAACATCCACTTTGAAAAGGATGACAAAGCAAGTGTTGTTTCTCTGATAATCAGTCAAGAAGGCAACCAGATAAAAGCTGATAAGGAAGTCACGCAATAGGCATAAAGGCGGCCCAACATCGGGTTGCAGGCGACGGGAAAACCGCCTCGCGCCTGAACTCAAACGTTAGGCATTTGCAGGAAGGTCACGTGACACCAGAGCTAGGTGCTTTGCTCGGAGTTCTTGGGGCAGTTCTCGCGGTCTATTCATCCGGTGGGCCTACTCGACAGGATGGAAACCGCTGCACTCTCGATTCCCAACAACGGTTGATAGTCCAACGGGAGAACTTCGGTTCAAGAGTACTTAAGCGGCCTCCTCCCGGCCGCCGCCATCCCAGAACACCGACGCCAGCAACGCCGGCAGGAAGCGACGAGAAGGCCTCGTTCTAGGCCTCACTCACTACCTTCCAGGCCGAAGCACCTGGATCTGCGGGTTCGTGTCGTTTTCATCCACATAGACTGCTGCCATGACGACGGACAGGCTCGCCGGTGCGGTGTTGAGATCCGCGGCGAACATCCCGTTGCCAGCGTATTTGGCCGCCCCGGCCTTCACGACCCGTCCGTCCGCGCCGATGACCACGTATCTGCACACGGGTCTGACCTTGTTGAGCGCGCCAGGCAGCAACGTGTCCGTCAGCGGCTCGCGAACGATCCTGTGTCTCCTCGAGAACTTTTCGATGGTCTCGACGTCGACCCGCACCTGCAACCGGCCATTCAGCACATTCATCGCCGTAATGTATCCTCTGCGGGGCACGGGATACCCGTCGAATGAACCGATTCCCAGCGGGTAGCTGAGGTCTCGGAAGACACTGAGAGTGACGGAGTCCTGCGTCCACTTCTCCAGCCGGTACGGTCCGTTGGTGACAAGAAAGTGCCCGTGCTTCTGGTAGAACCGCTTCAGCCCCCGCCACCGCTGTCTCGCCTGTTCCGCGGTCACGAACCCTTTCAGGGCCTCGGGCACGTACCCTCGAACGCTGAATTCCTCCACCAGCCCGGCCAGCCGATCGTTCACCGCCGGCCG
>JBOHVJ010000091.1:0-1951 GCA_050735075.1 Binatia bacterium | reverse complement strand
CTCCTCGGGTGTTAACAGGTAGCGTGCAAGAAATAGCTTGCAATCGCGATGGGACAGTTCTATGAAATCACGTAATGCCGCGTCAGGCGTTCTTCTCCCTGTGATCTTATCGTGAACCCGATTTAGTCTTGCGAGCTTGCGTCGAAACTCGGGAATGAAGTGGGAAAGTTCGGTTGTTGAAAAACCCTCCCGTAGCACTGAACTCACAATTCCTTGGTTGAGGCCGGGTGCCTGCTTAAGATTTAGCTGTGTAAGTAGAAAATCAAAATCGTCTAGATTATCAGGTTGAAGTTTGAGTATCTGATGTTCGAGCATTAATATCGCCAGCCGGCGAATATCCCAAGGAACTGCCGCTCTCTCCTGTGCGACGGTAAGGAGCCTCAGACAAAAATTAGTATTGTAGAATTCAAGGCGAAGAAATTCATCGAACAGATCATATGCTTGACGAGCCTTGTGAAACTCAGTTGTGAGAATATTGAGTAAATGGTTGTGGCTAGAAATGTGCGCGGGCCTTCCAAGATTTTCTATATCGCAGATTTCAAGGCGTAATAACGAAGGATGGTCTACGTAGATGAGAAAACGTGCTCTTAGGACCCGTCGTCGCCGGCCTTTCCCTGCACCGCGACGGATCCTTTGAGCAAGTTTCCGCTATTAACTCTCTGCGCGCACTGGTAGGGTAATATCTGCCCTTCTTTACCGCAGACCTCTTCTACCACCTCCAGGAGACTCGCCGCCGCCAGGACGTTTGCCGCCACCCGGAGGCCTGCCCCCACCGGGAGGCTTGCCGCCACCGGGAGGTTTGCCACCCCCCGGAGATTTGCTGCCATAAGGATAACCGCCGCCGCCGTCCTTCTTGCCTTTCCCCTTTTTCTTTCCAATTGGCACAATACCGAGCGCTATAATTAGCGCGTTGAGTAGATCAATCGCTGTGTATCTCTTGAGTATGATCGCGACGACGTCCTGCTTCCCGTATTGACTACCCGGAGGCTTGCCACCATAAGGGTAATCACCACCACCTCCGCCATGTTTTTTGCCTGCCATACTTTCCTCCCTAGAGCTGAAAATAAGCGTTTATGCTTCCCCGGTCCGCCAGGCCACTACGATGCACTTCAGCCTATCAGACCAACTACTGTATGAAGTCCAGGACAATCTCCGGCTAACCGTCGAGATGGTTAATTAGACGGCTGTCTGATAAAACGATTCAGGTCATCCTTCTTCGGCAGCGGAGCGACTTGTTTCGTCCGTGGAGGGACGCCTCGTGGCGACACTTCTGGTATTACTGGTTCACAGGCCGCATTAGGCTGGGGCTGCGTTCCTTTGCTATGACCAACCCGGAAAATACCCCAGGTGCCTTGTGCCGCCTGCAAGGGTTGGAAGACTGTGTACAGGTAGTCGCCGGGCTTTCCACCTTCACCACCGGCCTTGTCTACTACCAGATCGAAATGATCTGTCGATGCATGATTATCGCGCGAGCCCTGCCACTGCGAGAGGCTGTTATCACCAATTTCCCTGGAATCGTTCTTATAGGGATTCCACTGCCAAACATGACCATGGAGGGTAAAGACCTGAGATGTACCCGTTCCGAACGGATGCGTTAGGCGAAATCGAACCTTGTCACCAATCTCGGCCGTGAAGATCGGGGTTTGGGGATCCTGCGCCGGCTGGATTAGCTGATTCGACAGCATGCAGGAGAAATCTTTGGCTGCTGCGTTGTCGGCATAGCGGAAGGTCATTGGCTCCGTTCGGTAATTAACCGCGCCGCTGTTCCCGTTTGTGATCATCATAGCATCACTGATCATCAGCGCAAATTCACGAAAAGCTGTACTATCCGCCAACGTGACAGTCGCCGAGGCGCGAGTGGTAGGTGGATCAGCGGATGGATCGCAATCCTTTAGGCTTCCTGTTTCACCGCACTGCCACGTCGAGCCCTGAGGTTCGATGATCATGGACC
>JBOHVJ010000090.1:0-3548 GCA_050735075.1 Binatia bacterium | reverse complement strand
AGATGGGACGGCAGCCGTGGTCCTTACAACCGCGGAAAAAGCCAGAGAAAGAAACCTCAGACCAATGGCTAGAATCGTGTCCTGGGGCATCGTCGGATGCGAGCCAAGCCTGATGGGCATCGGTCCGGCTCCGGCTATTCGGGCCGCGCTTCAGCGCGCCGGCCTCTCCCTGGATCGGATGGACTTGATCGAAGTAAACGAGGCATTTGCGGCTCAATATCTGGCCGTGGAAAAGGAGCTGGGCTTGAATCGGGAGAAAGTGAACGTCAACGGTGGCGCCATTGCCATCGGCCATCCCCTGGGTGCCACCGGGACTCGTATCACCGTGACCCTTCTCAATGAACTCAAGAGGCGGGGCGCTCGCTATGGAATTGGCAGCGCCTGCATCGGCGGTGGGCAGGGAATCGCCCTGTTGATCGAGAATAGGCAATAGATTTGCTACAGTGCTAGCTCTTCGTCGAGACCTTTCAAGAGCTGGCTAAACCCTAGCTCGATGAAAAGGTCGCGCAGTTTTTCTTTGTGAGAGCCCTGATAACGAAGATTCTCCAATTCAATCTCAATTGGGACATCGGTCCTCACCGTAGCCAAATTGCGGCTTAAGAAGGCTGCTTCTTTACCCTCCATAAGGGCCTTGCGGATTCGGGCGGCGCCTTTGAGCTTTGTCTCTTCCAACTCATCCAAGTGGTCAAAGAGGTTTTCCAAGGTGTGAAACTTTTGGATCAGGGCGATGGCTGACTTTTCCCCGATTCCTTTCACCCCTGGAATGTTATCGATGGAATCACCCATGAGTCCCATCACTTCGACCACTCTTTCCGGCTCCACGCCGAATTTTTCCTTGACCTCTTCGATGCCGATCCATTTTCCCTTCGCAGTATCGAGGAGCTTGACCTCTTCACTCACAAGTTGCATGAGATCTTTGTCCCCGGAGACGATGACAACTTCGTTTCCTCGGGCAGAAAAATATTTAGACAGAGTCGCGATTAGGTCATCGGCCTCAAATCCATCGAGTTCTAGGACTGTGACATTCATAGCCCCTAGAACCTTGCGGATATAGGGGAACTGGGGAACGAGATTGGGGGGGGCTTCTGGTCGGTTCCCCTTATAGTCCTGATAGATTTGGTTGCGGAACGTTTCTCGGCCAGCATCCAAAACGACTGTTAGATAATCGGGTCGATACTCTCTAAGGAACTTGAGGGCCATAGTGGTGAAGCCGTAGATCGCCTGGGTGGGCAGCCCTGAAGAATTGGTCAGTGGAGGGAGGGCAAAGAAGGCGCGAAAAATGTAAGAGCTCCCGTCAATAAGATAGACGCGAGAATCTGTCTCCATAATTGAGGAACTCCTCCCTATCCTATTTTTCGTGGAAGGGTATGTACGGAACGACCATAAAACAGCTCGGCGCATTCCATGAGGGTCTCAGACAAAGTGGGATGGGGGTGAACGGATTGCGCCATGTCCTTGGCGGTCGCCCCCATTTCGATGGCCAGTACTCCTTCACTGATAAGCTCCCCGGCGCCAGCCCCCACAACGCCGGCGCCGAGGATACGCTCGGTCTCTGGCTCGATGATCAGTTTCGTAAGTCCATCCGGCCTGTCCAAGCTCACAGCTCTTCCTGAAGCAGACCAGGGAAATCTTGCTACCTGCACTTGAATCCCTTTTTCCTTGGCTTCCGTTTCCGTCAGGCCGCACCAGGCCACTTCGGGGTCCGTAAAAACAACGGCGGGAATAACGATATTCTCAAAAGTGCTGGCTTCTCCTGTGATGACTTCTACCGCAATTTTTGCCTGCTTAGAGGCCTTATGGGCCAAGAGAGCGCCGCCGGTGACATCGCCAACGGCATAAATGGCAGGATCTGAAGTCTGCTGTTTGCAATTGACCTTGATAAATCCGTTCTCATCCCGCGTGACTTTGGTATTTTCAAGTCCCAAATCCTTGGAATTGGGAACACGGCCAACACAAACAAGTACCCGGTCGTACAGCTCCTCCATCTTTTGTTTTTCACCTTCCATGATGACCTTGATCCGATCTCCACTTGGAGCCACCAGGGTGACCTGCGTGTTCAGACGGATCTCTTTAAAAGCCCTTTCAGCGTAACGCATGACGGGACGGACAAGATCAGAATCGACACCTGACAACATGGAATTCAAAGCCTCCACTAAGACCACTTTGCTCCCTAGTGTCGCATAGACTGTCCCCATCTCCGTTCCGATATAACCGCCTCCCACCACCAAAAGATCTTTGGGAATCTCCTCGAGCTGCAAGGCCTCGGTCGAGGTCATAATCCGTTTGTCCCCCAAATCAAAGCCATGAGGCATAGCCGGCTTCGACCCTACAGCGATGATAGCTTTGTCATAGTTTACAAGTTCTTGACCTTCCCGGGTCTCTACTCTGAGAGACCGAGAATCTTCAAAACAGCCTTTTCCGCGTAGGACCTTGACTCCCCTTTTCTGGCCGAGGACGCCGATCCCTTGGGCTAACTTTTCCAGAATGGATTCCTTCCAAGCACGCACCTTATCCAAGTTAATTTTAGCCGCGCCGAAACTGATGCCCCGGCTTTCGGATGTCCGCGCTTCTTTGATCAGATTGGTTGCGTGAAGTAAGGCCTTTGACGGAATGCATCCGCGATTGAGACAAACTCCTCCGAGACGTTGGTCTACTTCCACCAACACAACCTTTTTGCCTTTATCTGCGGCATAAAAGGCGGCCGTATAACCGCCGGGGCCGGAACCCAAAACCATTATCTCAGTTGTGAGCGGCTCCACGGATCCCTTTCTTTCAAGCTAGTCAACGAGGCTTTTTTCTTCTTCATTCTTATGGGACGACAAGTTATAGAGGCCAGGATCGAAATTCAAGGTTTCAGCGATCTTGGCTTAGGGCGTATTTCAGCGGAAACCATAAACTACTCTAAGGTGACGGTGCCTCCTTTGACCGGAAGGCTAAACGCCAAGAGCATTGCGGTTAGAGCAAAGCGAATGACGTTCTGACTCATAGGATTTTTCCCCACTATTGCCTGGCGGAATCGTTAGGCCGATTGCCTTCGCCGTCTTGAGATTAATGATGAACTCGAACTTCATCGGTTGCTCCACTGGAAGATCAGCAGGCTTTGTGCCCTTTAGAATCTTGTCTACGTAGGTGGCCGCGCGGCGGTACAAGTCGGAAAAACTCACCCCATAAAACATCAGGCCGCTGGCGTCCACGAACTCCCTCTCTGAGTAGATTGCTGGCAGCCGGTTCTTTGCCGCGAAGTCCACGATCCGCTTTCGATTAGTACCAATAACGGGATGGGTCGCCGCGGTGATAGCGTGGGCGCGCTCCTTTAATGCCGCTGCGAATGCACTGTCGAAATCGTTGGGGCTTCGCACTTCCAAAGGTTGAAGTCGCAGACCCAATGCTGGGGCCGCCGCCTGCGCCCCTTTCAATCCTGTCCCTGGCGCGCCTGGATCCCAGAGGTAGGCTACCCGAGTAATCTTGGGGAAGGTCTCCTTGAGTAGCTCCAGCCTTTTACCCTCTAACTCTGGTGCGAGAATGCTCAGTCCTGTGATGTTCCCGCC
>JBOHVJ010000089.1:0-11677 GCA_050735075.1 Binatia bacterium | reverse complement strand
TGTTTACTCTGGTGGAGAAGATTCTGCCGTCAATTAACCAGAACTGTCTCTGATCATTTTCTGGGGAAACCAGAACCGGCCTGAACTTGGAATCCGACTCGTCCATGAAGTCCCAGGTATGTTCGGTCTCAATGACATGCGTATCCGCATCGATGGTTGGCATCTCCAGCGCCTCCTACTTTCCGACACTATCCATTCCTAAGTAGAAAATCTGCGGCTCGCCAGGCTCAGGAAAGGTTCTCTCTCCCCACGTGACGGCCTGACTCAAGTTGACCCCTGTGAGCATTTCGTAGAGTTTGCCGATGGCTGCCGGACTATTCATCCGCGTAAGGCCGTGAGCCCGACCCATCTCCTGGATCTGGTTTGCAGTTGCCGAAAGGGGGACAGGGATATTGAGGTCAGCAGCAACTTTGAGGGCTTGGCGTAGGTCTTTGTAGCTGTTGCTTAGGGCGCCACCATAACTCTTGTTTCTTTTGAAAAACTCCTCGATGCGTGAGGCAGAAGCGTGCGATCCGGTAGTCTCAAGGAGCTGGAGAAATAATTGGGGGTTGATGTCCTGGGCTGTCAGCCAGGCACAGACCTCGGCCGAGATAATACTGCTAGCGGTGGCAAGCATGATGACGGCAATTTTTAGTGCCTTGGGCATCCAGGGTTCAGGGACACAAATGGTTTTATGCGCGAGGTCTTTAAAAATTCCAATGCACGCCTCCAAGGCATCCTTTTCTCCTCCGATAACAATGGAAAGAAGCCCCTTAGGAATAGTCACGGTAGGGGCACCGTGCGCATGGAGAGCTCCACCAAGGAAGTTTCCACCCTTTTCGCGCACCTTCTGCTCAAGCTCGCGCGCGCAATCGGGGTCGGTCCCGCTGAGATCGATCCATGTGAAGCGCGGCTGGATGCCGGCCAAAATGCCTTCCTCGCCGGATGCGGCTGCTCTAACTTCCAGTGATGACGGCAAGACGGTTACGGTGACTTCAGTGGTCGCTTCTCGGGCGGAGGAGACCTTCATTGCCCCAAGCTGTTCTAAGGGCCGAGATGCCCGAGGATTAACGTCATAGACCTTTACGGAATAACCCTTTCTTAAGAGTCTCTCGCCAAGAGGTCCTCCCGCATTCCCTAAACCAATCAAGCCAAGCCGCTTCATAAGCCGCTTACCTCTGCTTTTTTCTCTCTTCCAGAACTTCATTCACAAGGCTACGCACGGTCTTGATCATAGCGGGGCTATTATATTGGGACGAATTGAGCATAAAATAGCGAACCCCCTTTATGGGCACCAAGATTGGAGGCAAGTCGCTCTTTGGAATATCCGTGCGCAACGAGTTCGTCTCCAGGTGTTTCTGCCAAGCACCCTGCCCCTCACGTGATAGAACCCAGTTGATAAAGACCTTTGCCGCATTCGGGTGGGGGGCCCGATTCAGATATGCCAGGCAGCAAGAGCCTCCGCCCATGATTTCTCCCTCCTGCATAGGATGGGGAAGCAAGTCGACAGGAAGTCCCTGCTCTTTGGCTCTCATGATCGGTTGAGCGCTGCCTATGTAGAATAAGATTTTCCCTTTGGCCAGCCAATCCGTGCCCTGGACGAGGTCTCTAGTCAGGATCATGTCCGTTTCGGTTAACAGGCGTTTGATGAAATCAGGGCCTAGAGCCGGAGTATGATAGAAGAAAGCGAAAGTTTCCCCTCCGCCCCCCGAGACACGCGGATCGAAACAGCCCAGCTTTCCTTTCCACTTTGGCTTCAACAGATCCCGCCACGATTGGATCTCCTGAGGGGTGACTAGCTTGGTGTTATAGGAGCCTCGGCGCGTGCCGACTTCGCCCGTTACGATCAAGACCAACTGATTTTGCGGGTCAGAAAAGGAAAGTTTTTCTCCCCACCATACCGACTCATCCGAGACCTCGGGAAGCACAAGGAGCGGACGGATGGGCTCGAGCGTTCCCGAAGGGTAGGAAGCATAGGTGCTCGATCCTCCCATAACGAGATCGACGATATATTTCCCGGCCCGCCGTTCCGCTAAGATACGCTCGGCATGCTCAGCGCCCCGGCCGCCGACAAAATTGAATTTGATCTCAGGGAACGATTTTTGAAATAGTGACCAAACGGGGCGATAATTGGGATTGTGCGGTCCGTAGATGACAACCTCACCCTCTTTCTTTGCCGCTTCTACGGTCTTTTCCCATTGTTTCTTCCAATCCGACTGCGCCTCGAGATTGCCAGAGAGTCCGAAGAACGAAACGGCAACAAAGAAGCTGAAGGCGCTAAAAGATAATCTTTTCATAGGCAAAAATCTTGCTTATTGGACAAAGCTCAAGAGTTAGACTACTTCGTCCTCGTTAAACTGATCTAATTCTGACACGGCCACTCTCCTTTCCTCATATGCCATAGAGCCGTGCCGCGTTTCCTCCCATAATCTTTTCCATGGTTCTTGGGCCAATATCCTCCCTTTGGGTCACCGTCTTAACAGTGTGAGGAAATTTGGAATCGCTGTGATTGTAGTCCGAGGCAAAAACAAGCCTCTCGTCACCCACAAAATTAGCGACAAAAGGAAGAGTGCGTTCATCCGGTTCAAAGGCGTAATAAACTTGATCGCTCTTCATGTATTCACTTGGAGGTCTCGGGAGCCAGGGAACCGTGGGTCGGAGATATTCGTAATGCTCGTCCAGTCTTTCCATCCAATAGGGAACCCAGCCAGCACCGGCCTCTAGGGACACTAGTTTCAAGCGTGGAAATTTTTCCAGAATTCCACTCACAACCAGACAAAGAACAGCAATCATCTGTTCAAAGGGGTGGGCCATCGCGTGGGTAAAGAAAGGGTGGTCGAATCTTTCTATCCCCGCAGAGGTTCCGTCGCCGGCGCCAACATGGATGCAGATAGGGACATTGAGACGTTCTGCCTCGGCGAAGAAAGGGTAATGATCTGGGTCGTCGAGATTTTTGCCCGAAGAGGAATGTGGTGGGGTTGCGACGGCAACAAAGCCGAGTCCCTGAGCGCAGCGGCTTAGTTCCTTTACCGCTTCCGGTGGATCCTGGATCGGGACGAGCGCAACTCCCTTAAGCCTTCGCGGGTTGGCCTGGCAATAAGCCGCTAACCAATTGTTGTAGACTTGAGCCATAGCGCAGGCAAGATCTTTGTCTTCGAAGAATGGCAGGCTTAGGAAGGGAGCCGTGCCAAAGAGTACTGCGGTATCAATGCCTTCAAGGTCCATATCTTTTAGGCGCTGGATTGGATCGACCATTCCGGTAGTTTGCTGCGGCATTCGGCTGCGCGGGGCGCCTACAAATCCACACCCCTTACCAACAGGTTTGGGACAGAGCTTGCCCTCCACCATTAAAAAGTCTATGCCGCGATTGTCCTTCACTATCTGCGGGGCGCGAGATCGATAGGAAGATGGAAGAAGATCTTTCCAGGGAATATCCTTTTCTTGGACGTGTCCATCGGCATCAATGATCCTCATGGTTCGCTCCTTTCGCTGATTGCTAAGGCTTCACCTTAGAACCCGCCCTCGTGCGATGTCAAGGCAAATGAGGCTGAGTGGAATCGGAGAGAACCTGCCCCTCAGTAATGGTTCAAGTTGTTCAAATTTCAGACTCCCTTCATTATACTTCCTAGTCCCTTGTGAACCTTTCATCTTTCCTCTGGTGGTTTTACATGGCGGAAGAGAAAGTAAAATGTGAAGTCGTGAGTCAGTTGCAGGCCTGCGCCAATGATTAAAGGAACATTGAGAGAAAGGCTTTGCATAATGTAAGCCGAGAGGGTTGGACTGACGGCGAAAGGCACGACACGGGCAAGGTGTGTGACACCAGCGGCCGAACCTCTTTCCTCTGATTTCACCATCGCCATCGTGAAGGATTCGCGCAGCGGATTATCCATGTAGGCCAGGGAAGAGCGAACGACAATCAGGCTGGCGGCAACGAAGAATGTTGGGGCGAAGGGGACAATAAGATAGAGAAACGAGGCCGCGGCGTGAGAAAAAACCATGGTCCTCACGACCCCGATGCGGCTGGCGATGATAGGGGCGACCAGGAAGGAGATAGCGGCAAGGAAGTAGGAGAGGAAAAACATGACCCCTAATGTTTTTAACTCCACACCATAACGGAGGAAAAACCAATAGGGGAGGAGTGGGCCAAGCATGCCAGCGCCCATATTGTCGACAATTGCAAGGAGCGACAATTTCGTCACAAAGGAGCCGGACTGCTTGGAGAGGATCCGCTTAGTTGCAGAAGGACGCTGTTCCTCATGGATCGCCTGGTAAATAAAGATGAGACTAAAACTGAAGAGTATGGTCAGGGCAAATAACGGTTTATAGGAATCGATCGGATCCCAAGCCCACCTCTTCTGGAGAATTTCCGGCAGGCCACTCACCAGCGCGCCCAGGGATCCCATGACCGACCCGGCAAAGGACATGGTTGAGAAAATCCGGTTTCTCTCCTCGGCCGCGCATTTTTCAGCCAGGAGCGCCTGCTCCACGGGATTGAAAGAACCGCCTCCTTGTCCTCCTCCTGCTGAGCCGCCGGCCCCCACGTTGACCATGACAACTGATAACAGAATCCATAGCAGGTGGGTGGAGAAAAGATATATGGAGGTCGAAAGGATCGTTAACACCGCCAGGAGGATAAGGATCTTTTTCCGCCCATATAGGTCCGACAGAAAGCCCCATAGGGCGCTAAAGAGCGCTCCGCTGAAGTAGGCGACGGAATGGATAATCCCAATAATGAGCGTCGAATAACCGATCATACTCAAATAGATGGCGAAGACAACATTCATGTAGGAGAAAGCGAAGGCCCTGAGTGCGCGTGAGAGAAGAAGGAGCTTAACATCCCGATGTAGGTGGTCAAGCATTATACTTTTCGCGTTCCAGGTCGAGTTCAGTCTTGAGACCGATAGCATGCAGGGCCTGGTTCGCCTCCTCCAAAGACGAGCTTTGGCTTACTGCACGGGCCGGTCCTGAAAGGACATCAAAGACAATGGAAGGCGAAAGGAAAAATGTAAGGGTTGTAAGCGGAGTGAGCTTCACGCTCCTTTGGTCCTGGCGAATCTTCTTTTCTCCCCACGCGCCCCGCGCGCATTCCACTGGGATAGCGCTGGCCTCGGTCTGAACCTGTTGAATCACTGCCTCAAGCTCGGCTACCACCTTTGCCGTCAAGGCCCAGGCGCCGAGTAGCCCACCGGCTTTGGCCACTTTGTTAAGCGCGGCCTCAATCTCATCAACTGTCATCTCCCCATCGCTTCCATAGCCAAAGATACCCCATAGCGTGGGCTGCCCACGCCGTTCAAATTCGGCGTAAGCCGCCAGCATTATCGAGTCCGCCAAAGGGCTGCGGAGTCTCGGCTCTGGCCCTTCGGCCAGAGAATCTCCACCTACATCAACGCCGACGAGGAGATCAGCCTTGAGCTCCCTTAGGGCGACCTTCAACCCCTCTATCACACCCTTTACCCCGCCATTGATATCGATGAGAAGAACTTCGCGACCAAAAATCCCAGCCATTTTTGATTCGGCAAAAGGGACTCCTGTGAGAGTCCGGCTTTTGGGATTAGCGAGCCAGGCATAAGGGTGAAGGGCATGCACCTCTTGGACTTCGTTGAGCGAACGGGGACCGGGGAGGGGGTCGATGACCGAGCGTTCCCATGAGAGGCCCCCGAGGGTGAACTCAAGCCCACAGAACTCAAGGAACCGAGCAGTCGCTAGGGCGCCTACCACATCCCCACCCCCGCCTACGCCAATCACCAGGGCGCGAGAAGAAGAGCGGATCTGCTCTTCCAAGGAGAGTAAAGGAGGCTTCAAAATCGTGTCAATCGTGTCAGTGGGAGTTCTTTGAGAACTCACATCTCATTCGAAGGCAAAGGAGGCCTTCTTCGCCCAGTCGCTCTTGGGGTGCTCGTCCATCAGGCGCTTCCAGATTGCCCGGCGTTGATCGGCTGTGCCGCCGCTCATCCGGTTCTTGCAGACGCCCAAGAAGTAAAGCGCTTCAGGAACCGTCTCGCTTGCGCCATGCCGGTTCACGATGGTTTGAAAGTATCCCGCCCCCGCAGAAAAGTCTTTTTTTTCAAAGGCCGCACGCCCCAGGGCTAAGTTCATGTGGGCCAGAAAATCGTCCGGCGGAAGGTAGCCGGTCTCGCGGTAATGCTCTGTGCCGTCAGCATCCAATACCACGAAGGTGGGCGTCCAGGGCACCCGGTACTTTTCCGTCAGCTCCGGGTGATCGTCGGTATGAATCTTGACGGGAACGAAGTGGTCACTGATGAAGAGGCTTACCTTATCTTGTGGATACGTCACGGCATCCATCTTGCGGCAGCCCCCTCACTGCGGGGCATGGCTGAAATCCAGCAGCACATGTTTTCGGCTCACCTTGGCCTCTTTTAAAGAAGCTTCTATCTGCGCCTTCCATTCGATTCCCTTTGACATTAGGTTCTCCTTTCTGTTTACTTCTCAGTTCGGAACTTACCGCAGCCAGACAGGCCCAGTCAAACCCATTGCGAGCTCTTCGTCAAAAGATGTGGTTCCTCGGAAAAAAACCTTCCGGCCTGAGGAAATAGAACCGTTCAATCGTTCAAAAGGTTCAAGCCGTTTTAAACGATTTGAACTATTTGAACAACTTGAACCATTGCTGAGGCAGAGACCCATCGGCGCCCACTGAGGAGCGGACCCCCGCCGCACCATATTTTCATCAATGGAGCCTCATGGGATCATTCTGGATCTCCTGACAAAGTCAGATGGTTGATAACCAACGGAAGTTAAATTAGGATTTTAGCTAGGTGGACGGAACGATCGCAATGAATCAAATAGGTCAAATAAGCATGAAGGCTGTCCTGCTAGGCACACTCGTGGATATTGGTGGGACTGGACTGGCTAGTGTTGTTATCGCGACCATCGTAGGCGTTATCCTGGCACTCCTGGGAGTTTCGGAGGCGGAGGTAGATGCTAGACTCATTCAGAGTTATGCGTTTTTAATCGGCGGCCTCATTGTCGGTTTGGGATTTACATTTTTGGGAGGTCTTGTCGCGGCCCGTCTCGCCAAAGCTGCGAAGATAATGCATTCGAGCGCTGTAGGAGTTATAGGCCTCCTGCTTGCACTGGTGTTTTATAGCCCAATGGATTTCGGTGCCTATCCTCTGTGGTACAGACTGACGGCATTGATTCTCATGATTCCAATCGCCACACTCGGAGGATATATCGCCGAAAAAACGAGAGAAGAAGTTTCAGTCTAGCTCCGCTGCAGTCGGTGCCGTCAACAGAATGGCTGACCCCTGGACCCGGCTTGCCGAAAACAACCACTGGATAGAAGCATGGGCTCTGGGTCACAACAAGCCCTTGCGCATCTAATCCGAACCCGGCGCATCGCCTCTCTGGGTACCCTGCGTGATGGCGCGCCACTGGTCTCAATGGTGTTGTACGCCGCGTCGTCCGACCTCTCGTCTTTTTACATTCATGTCAGTCGTCTCGCCCATCACACCCAGGACATTCTCCAAGACCCTCGGGTCAGCCTGATGATTGCCGGAACAGACGACGGGACGCAAGACCCGCAGATACTGAGGCGGGTTTCAATCCAAGGCGGAGCGGTTGAGATACTGCCGACAGCCGACCATTATCCTGAGGCCAAATCCATATACCTGAAGAGGTTTCCTCAAGCAGCCTTCAACTTCGAACTTGGGGATTTCCATCTGTTCCGCATTCAGCCAAGCGCGGCGCGACGTTGCCGGGTTCGGGAAGATCTTCGATCTGGGCGTTGAGGATCTTATAAAAATTTCTCTTGGATGATGGCACTGGTCTGCGATATATTGTTTAAGATAATCAAAGTGAAGCAACCTGGAGGAGAGATGGCATCTATTAGAAGGTTGTTGTCAATGATGGTCCCCGTAATTCTTTGTGCATTCTTGCAGTGGACCTCCGCAGAAGCCGGGGCTGCTGGGGCTAAGGTGAAAAAGGTGAGGCTCGCCTATGCCGGTTGGGAAGTAGGTACCGCTATTGCTTATGTGGGTATAGACGCTGGGATTTTTAAGAAATATGAGGTCGATGTGGAAGAGGTCTTTATCCGGGATGCGCTCACCGGTGGGGTTCAGTCCCTGATAGGGGTGGATTTCGTTTTAGGCTTTGGCAGCCCGATTGCTATCCTACAACCGGTCCTTGAAGGAGCGGATATCGTTTTCGTCGGCTCCCATGTAAGCGTGGACAAGTACGGCATGGCTGTCGCGTCTGATATCGCGACGGTTAAAGAGCTTAAAGGAAAGAAAATTGGGGTATCGGTGCTCGGAGGGAGATCCGATCTCGTTGCCCGTGTGATCCTGCGCCGGGCCGGTCTTGATCCGCTGAAGGATGTTGAGATAGTGGCGGCTGGTCTGGCTCCCAATAGGATGGCGGCCCTCTCGAATGCTCTGATCCAAGGCGCTCCTTTAAATCTCCAAATGGCTTCAGAGGCCAAGAGGCTTGGGCTTAAAGTCCTCGACGTCAAAGACGTGCCTATGCTTACAGCATTGTTAATGACCACCCGATCCTTCGTGAAAAGGGACGAGGAGGCAGTGAAACGCTTCATTAAGGGTTACGTAGCTGCGATCCATTTCTATCTGAGCCATCGGGCCGAAAGCATTGCTATCATCAAGAAATATTTTACCGCCACTGATCCAGGCACTCTTGAGACAATGTACAATGCCTTTGCGTCCCAATTGAGACCGATTCCTGGTCCCAACAGAGAAGCTGTGCAAGCCTTCATCGATGCCGCCTCCGTGGCAGATTCGCGGGCCAAGAACATCAAGCCAGCCGACCTGTTTGAACCGCGCTTTTTAGAGGAACTGAAGGGTTTTATTGATAATCTCTATACTGAGAAGGTGAGTTTATAGCTAGGATCTGATTCAGAAAGTCCTGTCCCCCTCCCTGTCCGTGATGGAAGCATGCTAGTCTGCAAGCTTCGAAACTTCTCTATCAGTGGCATCCCTAACGAAAGTTAGAAGGATCATCTCCCACGAAGAACTAAAAAAGGCCTTTGCTATTCGACTTCGTGTATTTGTTGAGGAGCAGGGTGTTCCGAAGGAGATCGAGCTGGACGAGGATGACAAAAAAGCGACTCATTTTTTGGCTGACGTCCACGGGAAGGCGGTGGGCACCGCTAGGCTCGTGGTGCAGCGGGGGCAGGCGAAGATTGGCCGGATGGCTGTGCTTAAAAGCTACCGAGGGAGAGGAGTTGGGAAGGAGCTATTAACACGGGCCGTGGGGTTGGCGCGGAAGAACGGTGCTAAGGTCATTTTTCTCCATGCCCAGGTTCCGGTCATCAGCTTTTATAAAAAGATGGGATTTCGCTGTGTGGGGCCAGTCTTTGTGGAGGGAGGGATTCCCCATCGCAAGATGGTCCTAATGCAAGAGAAGAAGGGGGCGCTCAGGTGACCGCGCGCACTGACTGGCTTCTTCTCATCAGCGCTATTCTGGGGCAATTTCTTGCCGGGCTCTCGGCGAGGATCTTTATGATTTCCCTCCCCAGCGTAGCCAACGGCTTAGGTACAGATATCCTGGGGATCGCCTGGGCACTCATCTCTTTCCAACTTGCTGGAATCAGTCTTTCCATCGTCTTCGGTAGGCTAGGAGACATCTACGGAATGCCAGTTATGGTGCGGCCATCGGTCTAAGCTTTGTTGCCTTGTTTGCTTCGCTCATGAGAGGGAGTGGGAAAATTCAAGCGGCCCGAGGAATGGCGCACGGATGAAAGGTTGGAACACGCACTCCACACCTCCACGCCCCTTTTTGGAGTACTGAGGTATTGGAATACTGGAGTTTCATATAAGTTTGTAGAACTTGCCCTTGCTTCTGGTATGGGGTAATGGACTACTTGCGGAGAGGATGAATATCAGGGAAGGAGGTGCGGTCCATGAGACTGGATAACAAAATAGCCATTATTACCGGTGCGGGCCGGAATATCGGCGAAGCGATAGCCAAAACTTTTGCTCAAGAAGGGGCTCGCGTCGCTGTTGTCGATCTCGATAAGGGAAGAGGGGAAAAAGTAGCAGGTGAGATCAACGCGGTGAATAAGGACCGTGTCATTTCTGTTGTCTGCGATGTTTCATCGGCCGCGGATGTGGAGAAAATGGTGAAGACGGTGGTCGGAAAATGGGGCGGTGTAGACATTTTAGTCAACAACGCTGCCTGGACCGATCACAAGAACATCTTTGATCTTACGGAGGAGGAATGGGACAAGGTATTTGGTATCTCGCTTAAGAGCGTCTTTTTCTGCACCAAGTTTGCCGCACGGGTCATGGTAGACCAGAAGCGAAAGGGAAAGATCATCAATATCGCCTCTACCTCAGGACATTGGGGGCGACCGGAGGCCACTGCTTACACTACAGCCAAAGCAGGCGTCCTCAATCTTACTCGCTCCTTGGCCGTTCAGCTTGCGCCTCACGGCATCCGCGTCAACTCCATTTCTCCGAACCGGATCGGTTCTCCCGTGGGGGAAGATATGGATCGGCCCGGCCGTGTGGTCAACAATCTCGTCGGGAGAAGAGGAGTGCCGCAAGACATCGCCATGGCTGTGCTATTTCTTGCCAGTGATGAATCCGACTTTATCACAGCGATCGATCTTCCTGTCGATGGTGGAGCCCTTGCAGTGAGGGTCTAAAAAGGCCTGCGCAAGTTACAAGTCTAGTGAAAGGATGGACGTATGATTTACATTGCCGGCATACTCTTGCTAGGTGCGATAGCATTGAAATTGACTCCGGTCTTTAGAATCGAACGAGCCTACTCGACCGTTATACTCGCTGTCGCGATTTTGCTGGGGCTGTCCTCATTCTTGACCGCAGTGCCTGCCGGCCACGTAGGCGTGCCCGTGCTTTTTGGCAGCGTCCAAAGCAGGACCATCCCCGAAGGTTTACACCTGGTTAACCCCTTCGCCAATGTGGTGAGGATGAGCGCTCGAGTCCAGGAATACACGATGAGCGGGAAGCATGAGGAGGGCGCGGTTAAGGGTGACGATGCCATCACTGCGCTTTCTCAGGACGGATTAAACGTCAGGCTCGAGGTTACTGTCTGGTTCAAGACAGTATACAGGGAACTTGGTCCCGATTATGTTTCCTCTATCGTTCGGCCAGCAGCCGCAGGGCTATCAGAGAAGAAGCGATCCTATTTCCAGCCGAGGCGTTTTATCGGGCTGAGCGGCTAAAACTTGTGGCTGGGGTGAAGACTCATCTCGATCAGGTTCTAAAATCAAAGGGAATAAGGCTGGACGACGTTCTCCTGCGCAACGTGCAGCTACCCCCAAAGGTTCAAAACGCGATAGAGGAGAAATTAAAGTTCGACCAAGAGGCTCAGCAAATGGAATTCATTCTGGCCAAGGAAAAGAAAGAAGCCGAGAGGAAAAAGATAGAGGCCGAGGGAATATCGAACTTCCAGAGGATCGTGACTCAGGGAATAAGCGAGCAGCTCCTGAAATGGAAGGGGATCGAGGCTACCGAGAAGCTGGCGCAATCACCAAACTCCAAGGTTGTGATCATCGGCGGCAAGGATGGACCTGCCGATCATCCTCAATCCGCCAGCCGGGAAATGAGATCTTACACTTAACCGGGCTTGAGCAAATTGGTGGTCCCAACGGGAATCGAACCCGTGTTACCGACGTGAGAGGCCGGTGTCCTAACCGCTAGACGATGGGACCATGGCTGAGGAGGTAGGACTCGAACCTACAATCGCCTGATCCAGAGTCAGG
>JBOHVJ010000088.1:0-3789 GCA_050735075.1 Binatia bacterium | reverse complement strand
ATGGCTCTACCATGAGAACCCCACCAGGACAAGAAGAAGCCGCCAAGAACATCTAGATATCACTAATTGTGAATAAAAACGTCGCCCCTTGGCCAGGCTGCGACTCCACCCAGATGCGCCCGCCGTGGCGCTCCACAATCTTCTTGCAGATCGCAAGACCAATACCATCACCAGGGTACTCTCTCTTGCTGTGCAAACACTGGAAGATAACAAAGATCCGCTCAGCGTACTGGGGATCGATGCCGATACCGTTGTCGCGAAGCGAAAAAACCCATTCCTTCCCGTTTCGCTGGGTTGAAACGTGAATGAGGGGTGGGTCCTGATTACGGAACTTGACGGCGTTGCTTATCAGGTTCTGAAACAACTGTGCCAGTTGGGTACCATCGGCCATCACGGTGGGCAGAGAGTCGTGGGTCACTACCGCATCGCTCTGCTCAATAGCAGCCTTCAGATTGGTTAACGCTTTGTTCAGAATGGCGGAGCAGTCGGTCGGCTCGAAATCCTTACCCCTGGTCCCGACCCGGGAATAGGCCAATAGGTCTTTAACCAGCCCCTGCATGCGAGTGGCCCCGTCTACTGCATAAGTGATGAACTCGTCGGCATCAGCATCGAGTTTCCCTTTGTAGCGCTTTGCCAAGAGCTGCGTGTAACTGGCAACCATGCGCAGCGGCTCCTGCAGGTCATGTGAGGCCACGTAGGCGAATTGCTCCAGTTCAGCATTAGAGCGCGCCAACTCAGCTGCCTGTCGTGCCAGGAGGTTGTTTACGTTTTCCAGCTCTTGTGCTTGGTTTTTGATTTCCTCATAGAACCTAGCGTTTTCGATGGCTGTCGCCGCCCCAGAAGCAAACTGCTTGGCAAGAGCGATCTCCTCCTCAGTGAAATCCCTTTCCGTGCGGCTGTGGGCGGCTAGAACCCCGATCGCCTTCTGCTCTCGTGAGATCAAAGGGAGACCGAGATAAGACTTTACCCCTTCCTCCTTCATAATGTGACCTGGGCCGAAGAGCTTGTCTTGGGTGATGTCCCTGATCACCAGAGGTCTGCAGTTCTCCACAATCCAACTGGAGCGGCCGTAGGTAGACCTATGGGCACGTTCCTGGTAGCGCGAACCCTCGGAACCCGCAGAAGCAACCGTCCTCAGCAACCCGTCTGGGCCAAGAAGCCTAATGAGCACGTTATCTACCCTCAGGAGCTTAAGCGCTTGTCCCGCTACCTTTTCTAAGAGCTTGCCCATATCCATTATGTTGATCTGGTTCAGGATTTCGCGCAGAGAGTTTTGCTCTTCTAAGAGGCGATTAAGGCGGAGGTTTGCCCCTTCCAGCTCTTGGGTTTTTTCTCTGAGGTCTTCTAGAAGTCTTGCATTTTCAATGGCAAAACCGATTTGTCCCCCGATGGCCGAGAGCAAATCGAGATCTTGTGAAGTAAATTCACGAACGGTTCTACCATAGACGTAAATCACCCCGACCGGCTGGTCCTTGAGGGTGATGGGGAAGCCAGCCGCCGAGCGGAATCCCAACTCCCGGACCTTCCCGCTACGAGCCATAGTCATGTAGTTCGAGTCAGTGGCCATATCCGCAAAGACCATCGGTCGGCTCTCTTTAAATGTCCTGCCGACGATCCCTTCCCCAGGAGCGTAGCGTTCAATATCGCTTAGTCGGTCCAGAGGAAGCCCGTGATGCGCGGCAAGGCGAAGCGCGTGATCCTTCTCGTCAAGAACATAGAGCCGGCCCGCATCGACCCCCAGAACATCGATGGTCGTCCTAAGCGCCCTCTCCATAAGGGACTCGATATCAAGGGACCGGGTGACTGCGTTTGTAATGCTATACAGGGCCTGAAGCTCCCGGTTCCGCTGTTGAGTTTCCTCGTAGAGCCGGGCCTTTTGCACGGCAATGCCCATCTGGCTACCGAGTGTTTCCAAGAGACGGACCTCATTGGGTTGAAACTTTCGTGGGGTCCTGCTTCCAAGCTGGATAACTCCTAAAACCTCTTCTTTGGCGAGGACGGGGACAATGATCGCCGACTGGACCCCTTCTCTCTTCAACGTGCGTAGGCCGTTGCACTGCTGGACGTTTTCCTCTACACGAGGCTCTTTATGGAGCATCTCTCGGAGAACAAACTGTCCGCTTGTTGCATCCCTTGCCACTTTCCGATGCATTCGGACATTTTCTGGGTCCTGATACCCCCAGCTGACTACTGGTTGAAGGGTTTCACCCCTGGTATCCAAAAGGCGGATGACACCTAGGTCGAGGGAGGTAATCAAAAGTGTTTTCTTGAGGATTTCTTGCAGGGTCGTTTTGTGATCCGGAGAACTCAGAATCGTTTGGCCCACCTGATGGAGGGTTGCTAATTCGTTATAACAAGCCTGCAACGTCTCCTCCATCCGCTTTCGGCCAGCAATCTCCGCTTCAAGTCTTTCGTTGGCTTTTGATAGATTGCATGTGCGCTCCTCGATGCGTTCTCCAAGCATCTCATTGGCTCTTTTGGTCTCTTCTAAATATCTGCTGGCTTCAATGTGCTGGCGCTTAATAATTTTGTCCGCGTGTCTTACAATGAAGAAGAGAACGAAATATAGTACAGTCAAAATGACCGTGACTGTGATAACAACCATCGCTTGACTACGCCTCATGTCCTGCAAAAAAGGAGTCACATCAGAGTAAACTTCAAAGACGGCTTCTACAGGATCTGTCAAACCAAGACGGATTGGGATGTAGGTCGAGATAATGTCACGGTTTTCGATGGTTTGCTCAAAGGCACTAAAAGTATCCCGATGGGTAAGTTCGCTAGCCACGTCTCCGGATCGTGCTAAAAGAAATCCGGCATTCTTGCTTTTGTCCTCGCCTATCTGTCTGGCCTCCGTTGAGAAAACCGTAAGTCCCGTGAGGTCGTAAACTTTGACTTTCACCACCGGCAGCCCCTTCATCATTGCAACTACAGCTTGACGGAGCTTGGCTATTTCAGGATGAGTCCGCAATTCATCATCTCTAAGCCCCCTCGCCGTAGCCACCAAGGGGACGGAGTGTGGCCATAGGGAATTCGCAAATGACTGTGTCAAAGCGATGTTTTCACTCTCCTTCAGCCTGACGAGGTCTTTAACCGCCAATTGGCGATAGAATATAGCCAAGAGGGCAGCCACTATTACTGTGGAAATAAAACCGGCGATGGAAAAATAGCGAAGCAGCTTGAACATAAACGTTCACCTTGATGAGGAGTCCGAATTCTCTTTATCGCCAAGCCATTTTGTAAATCGACTCTCCCGAATGCGCCACTGACCCCCGACTTTAAAGGCCGGTACCTTCTTGAACTGGATCATTCTAAGGAGCGTGCGCTTAGAAACCTGAAGACAAGCCGCTGCCTCTCCAAGGGTTAGCAGCCTAAGCTCAGTGTAGCCATTACTCATGGGGGAAGCAGTCCCATTTAGCTTTAGCAATGACTATGCCAGCCGTCATAAACCTGTAACTAGTTATTTTCAGCTTGAAAATGAAAGGGGGTTAAGTATTGCGAGTGACAAATTTCGACAGAGCCTAACTCCGCTGGATAAAAAGTGACAAACAATGGAAGGATTGCTAGCTCTTTCCTCTGTTATCCCCAGTATGAGTTGTCACTAAGCTCATCTTGCATAGGTCTGTGAAAGAACGAAGATTTAATGAGTTTGCGCGCCGGAACTGGGCTATAACCCAGAAAATTGGATCATTCCGGGAATAATGACGGAGTGACGCGGGCTTCATGCGATTAGCCGTTCGCTACTTTAGGGGTCTCTAGGGTATCCACCCGTGGGTCAAGAGTGTCGAGGAC
>JBOHVJ010000087.1:0-2280 GCA_050735075.1 Binatia bacterium | reverse complement strand
TAGTAGCCACGAATCTGCGCCTTACGGTCCACTAAGATCAATCGGGAACTGTGGAAGATTTCTTTCTCTTCCCCCGTCTTCTGTTTTACATCGGGAGGATTTTCTACCTCTCCCATTCCTACCTTGAAACCCTCCCGGGTAAGACGGTAGATTGTGGCTTTTTCTCCGGTAAGAAAGAGCCACAGCTCAGGATCGGCGCTGAAGCGCTCAGCGAATTTGGCAAGAACTTTAGGCGTATCCCGCTCCGGATCGACCGTTATCGAGACAAAGCGGATATCTGATCGAAACTCCGGGTCGTTCTTATACTCTAAGTGAAGCAGGCCCATCTGAGGAACAATCAGAGGACAGATATCGCGGCAGTCGGTATAAAAAAAGAGCACAACCCAGACCTTCCCCTTAAGATCCGCAAGCCCTACCTGCCGCCCACTCCGCTCAGTAAGCGAAAAGTCCGGCACTGTCCCAAAGGTTTTATTAAGCCCTTCGAGACGCTTTTCATCCCATCCTCCCTGTCGGGTTCCTGTTCCTTGCCAGGTCCAAACGGCTGTCCCCACGACCACTGCCAACACAACGGCCAGAAGCCCCCAGAGAACTTGCTTTTGGATTGAAATTCCCTCCTTCAACTTCGACACTCCATTATCGGACCGAACCATAGGAACGATAGTCACCTCTACCTTCTTTGGCGCTCACGATCCCCTGAAGAGACTCATCCAACTTGGCTGTGATGATAGGCAATCCCAGGGCTCCCACCTGTTTAAAAGTGATCCGCCCCTCGCGGTCGATGAAGAAGGTCTCCGGGAGGCCCCAGACTCCATAGCCGATGGCAATCTTCGCGCTGGCGTCCCGCCCGTTTAAATAGGTAATGCCAAACTCTTGGAGAAACAGCCGGGCATCTTCTTCCCTGTCCTGGATGTTGACGCCGAGAAACACAACCTCCCGGTCCTTGTATCTCTGCCAGGCGGCCTCTAAGGTTCGGGCCTCGGCGCGGCAGGGCGGGCACCACGAGGCCCAGAAGTTGAGGAAGACCACCTTCCCCCGAAAATCCTCAAGCCTGACCGTCCTCCCATCGAATAGTGTCAAGGTGAAGGGCGGGGCCCGACGGGCAATAAGGGGAGATCGAATATAGCGCGCATCCCGGGTAAAGCCGTAGGCGAGCAGGCCCACAATCCCTCCCACAATAATGATAACAAGGGCAAGCCTTATCCAAACTTTCGGAGCCATCCCTATTTTATATCATTGAGAAAATTCTTATCCCCTTGGAAATCCATTCTGGCTCCAGCAGGGATCTTATTGACGGCGTATTTGCTTCCCCAAGGAATGAATGTCGGGACCCGAGCCGCGTAGTCGAGGAACGCCTGACCGAACAACCTCGCCAGCTCCTCGTCCTCGCGCCTAGCCAGCCGCACATACATGATGATCAACACCGGTGACATGAGGAGCGTTGGCAGGGTCGGCCACTGGATATTGAATCCAAGCACAATCAGGATGAGCCCCAGGTACTGGGGGTGACGTACGTAGCGGTAGATCCCTCCGGTCACGAGCTTCCCCCGTCCACCATAGACTGTGGCCCATCCAACGGCGAGGAGGCTCACGCCTACCGCGATGAGGCCTATACTCACCACCATGACCAGGTACGCCCCCAGATGTAGGGGGAGGAGTCCAAGCCAATCCAATGCAAAAGCCCAGAGATGGCTCTCCATGTGGCCGAAGACCCACGGAGGAAGACCGAGGAATGGCGCGAGGAGAAAGATGGTCAGTGGGATCCCGAACATCTCGGTGAAAAGTGAGATCAGGAACGCCACGTAAAGTCCCACATTCCGCCACTCGACCCTTCGCCTGGGCCAGGTAAAGCCGAGCAAGAAAAGGGTGAAGACCCCCGTCACCTTCAAAACCGCCCGCCAGTTCCCATACCAGAACCAGAAAGAGAGACTGAGGCTTTCAGGACCCGGCACGTGGCGCACCGTATCGAGGAAAATCCAGAGGCTCCCGCCCAAAATCACGCCTACGAGGCCCCAACGAACGACTTGCCAGACAGCTTTCACCTTTTCCATTTCTTCCGTCCCCTTCAGCTTTGGTGCCTCACTTGCCGCAACACGCTAACTATCGGTCCCACATTCTCTGGAAGGCAGCGTAGCATCAGGATCTTTCCATCATCGTGGCCTTAGAGCCATTTCGACCCAGGGGGAGAAGAGCGGGAACCAGCGTGGCATTTTCACGATAGGCCTCGCCGAACTGCGCCTCCAGCTCCTGCTCCTCAGGTCTGGCGAGGCGGTAGTACGTAAC
>JBOHVJ010000086.1:0-5623 GCA_050735075.1 Binatia bacterium | reverse complement strand
GATCAAGTGGGAAGGCAAACCCATTTCAGTGTCCATCTCTACTGAGCGGCTTACCCGGATAGAGTTTCCCGAGAACCTGCGATCCGTCTTCCTTAGCCGCTCGGACATTGCCGTAGAGAAAGAAGACAGGTCGCTTTTTGTCCGAGCCTTGCTGCCGGACATAGAAGATACTCTGTTTGTCGTCGGCGAGAGCGGAACCACATACGAGATAAACCTGTCCGCCTCCGACGGTCCCGATCAAACCGTTGTCATCTCATTTATTCCTAAATCCCTTCAGGTTCAGGCTGAGCGGGCACGGCAAGTGCCTGCTCTGGATCTCATGCGCTCCATGATGCGCGGACTGCCCGTGGACGGGATCGTTGACCAGTAGATAGGGCAGGTCAGGCGATGAGCTTTTTTTGGAGCGCATGTAAAGTCCGCACAAGAGAGATTTGCAGCAGAATGGCGACCGAGAGCTGCCGGAGGGTGCAGCACAAAAGCTAATCTTGGCGGAGAAGGGAGGGAGTCGAACCCTCCGGGGACCTTACGACCCCCAGACTGGTTTTGAAGACCAGCAGCGCCACCGGGCACTTTCCTTCTCCTTGCTACCAACCGATAACCTAGCCGCTTTCTTTTCCTTCGGCAAGATGTTAGTGCTGTGAAAACTGATGGGAATTTTTTAAGCAAAATAAGAAGGAGGGCAGGATATGCCTAAGTTAAGACATTTGGCGCTCCATACCGCTAACCCGGAGGCCACAGCCGATTTTTACAAGCGGGTTTTTGACATGGTCGAGGTGGGGAGAACCGACTCGCCTTTTGCTGAGGGAATATATTTAAGCGATGGTACCCTCAATGTGGCGATCCTGCGCTACAGAACATCGGAGTTGGCGGAGAGGTATGGTGGTTCCTCAGCCCTGGGCGTAAGTCATTTTGGTTTTTGGGCTGAGGATATTGAGGAAACGAGGCGGCGGCTTCGGCAGGCCGGCGCTCAATATCTTGAGAGGCGCGACCATGACACGGCGCCGACCGGTTTCTTCGAGGAGAAATGGAAAGGACCGGACGGGACGCTTTTCGATATCACCGCTGAGGGTTGGGCAGGAGCATTACCGCCGGGAAAAGATTGAAAGGGGTTTCCACCCTGGGCGCTCTTTTCTGAATGATCAAGGGAGGAGGCCACCGTGACGGCAGGAAACGACTTTCGGCAAGCAGTGGACCGGAACTATGAAGCATTGCACAGCCTTGTAAATGGCGATTCCGCGCCAATCCATGAGGTATGGTCCCAAAGTGATGACGTGACCGCCTTCCTCGGGTTCGGTGGTTATGAAAAGGGCTGGCAGCAAGTGCGAGAAAGATTTGACTGGGTCTCAAGACGGTTCGGGGGTGGAGAGACAAGGACGACTGAGCTATCAGTCTATTTTAGCGGTGACCTCGGCTACACGGTAGAGCTTGAACATCGGGATACCAAGGTGGATGGGAAGCCAGAGACATTCACACTGCGCGTGACGCACATCTATCGCCGGGAAGCGGGAGCCTGGAAGGTCGTGCACAGACACGCCGACTTCTACCAAGAGAGACAGGAGCAACAGGGGTAGAAGGTCTTCTCCGAGCAAAAAGCTATTTCGTGGAGCACAAGCCCGGGATGTAGTCCTCCAGGTTGAGCTCATCCGAGCCCGGAACGCGGATCTCCTCGGGATAGTTCGCCTTGCGGGTGGCGTCGATGGCCATTTTGGTGACGAGGTGAGATCCGCCGGCGGGATCATAGGAGGCGGGATCAAGCGGCGAGCCTTTGGCGTAAGTCACCATGAAGGTATCAGTGTCGGCCCGGACTCGCGTAGCGATGGCATGGAGGACCTCTTCATCGTTCAGGATGTTGACATCGTGATCCACCACCACCACATATTTGAGGAAGGGGTCGGCGGCGAAAGCTGCCATGGCGGCATTCTTTGGCTCGCCCTCAATGATCTTTTCAATGGCAAGATAGCAGATGAAGCGGCAGCGCCCTGAAGTGGGCATGTGGACCGCCTTTACCTTCGGCGATGCGAGTTTGACGGTCTTCATGATGGTGGTGGAACGGACGATGCCGGAGAGGAGGAGGTTATCAGCATGCCCAACGAAGCTCGATTGATACAGGGCATTGCGGCGCATCGTGATAGCCTTCACCTGCACGACGGGGTTGTCCCTTTGCGGTCCATAGGTGCCAGGATACTCGCCGAAAGGGGCCTCTTTCTTCCGCACGTGTGGAAGGATCTCGCATTCGAGAACGATCTCGGCAAAGGCCGGCACCTCTAGGTCAAGCGTTCTACAGCGCACGAGCGGAAGCGCCTCTTTCATGATGCCACCGGCCACAGCAAACTCATCGGTCTCGAGCGAGGTGAAAGAGAGACACCCGATGTAGAAGGCCGGGTGGTGACCGATGACTACCGCCATAGGCGTGGGTTGGTTCCGCCTCTCATAAGTCTGCCAGATGTAGTGACCGTGGGCGGTCTCTGAAAGCTGGATGCCGAAGCTATCCTTGGAATGGACCATGAGCCGGTAAATGCCAGCGTTGCGCACGCCGGAGTCTGGGTCACGCATGATGCCGAAGCCGGCGGTCACATACCGGCCGGCATCCTTCTCATGGTAGGTTAGAATGGGAAGAGAGTTTACATCCAAATCGTTCCCGGTAATGACCACCTCTTGGACAGGCCCTTCGCGGACTATGACAGGCTCAATGGGCTGATCCTCGCGGGTCCCATACTCCCGAATGAAGTCAGAGAGGGTGCCGTTTTTGAGTCCTATAGCTCGGAAGAGGCGGCGGGCATCGGCGTGGACATTGGTCGCTACGGGAAGGTTCGATCCCTTGACCTTCTCGAAGATGACAACAGGGAACCGGCGTTCCTTTTCCAGCTTGGCGAGAACGCCGGTTACCTCAAAGTGAGGGTTTACTTCTCTCTTTACCCTGATCAGTTGATCGGGTTCTTCGGCTTCGAGTTCCTTTAAGAAAGTCCTGAGATCTTTCGGCATGGCGCGACTCCTGAAGACTGGATTCCCTAAATTCACAAACCAAGTGCAACACTTTTTGTATAAGGTGTTGCCCTGAGCGAAGGGGTGAGACCGGAGAGCCGAGACGCAGAAGCGTACAGGTTCCGTCAGGCCCTGGCCGCAGGAGTAAGCAGCCTAAGGGGCTGGCAGGGGTGGCCCTCAAGGCAGTGACCCATCGGCCGCAGTCGAAGGACTCGCCCCTTCGCGACAATCTTTCGGAGTAATGACGGACGAAACATAGTTGGGCTTGCGCAACTTTTATTTGAGGAAGCTCAGATCCACCGCCTTCTCGATGCTGATTTTATCCTTCATGTAAGCGTTCCTGACGAACCACTCAGCTTGATCCGCCAGGTTTTCCAGGAGCACTCTCCCATTCGGCTCTTGGTAGTGCGGGGTGGCTGCCTTGATCACCGCCGCGGGCACTTTTGTGTACTTCTCCAGGATGGCCAGCACTTCTGGGTCCTTGATCCCTTTTTGGTTGAAGAATTGACCTGCCTTAAGATACGCGTTCATCCAGCGTTGGGCCACAGGCCTTCGCTCCTTGATAAACTTCCCCGAGTAGATGATGACGCCAACCTGGACAGGTCCTAGGCCTTTGACCTGGTCGGGTGCGCGAAAGCGGACGGCTAGTCCTCGCTCTTCAAAACGAGCTGGCCATGGCTCGACTGCATAGGCCGCTTCGATCGCTTTGGTCTCAAGAGCCGTGACCTGGTTTGGCGCATCCAGAAAGGTGAGCTCAAAATCGTTGATGGTGAGCCCGACTTCTTCCGCCATCTTCCCTACCATGTAGTTCTGAATGTTTCCCTTAGCCAGGATCGCGATCTTTCTTCCTTTGAGGTCCTTAACGGTTTTGACTTGTCCTGACTCGATCAGGTCTTTGCGCACGGTAAGAAGCGTGAAACCTGTACCAGCCCGGGCCTGACCCTTGTCCGCCACGATGCGAAACGGGGCTTGCTGGGCTACAGCGTTAAAAAGGCCTGCGCTCGCCGAGCCAACCGAAACTTCCAGCTCGCCGGCAACGAGGGCAGGGACCATCTTCGCCGCCGAGGCAAAGCTAGAGATTTCAGTGCGAATGCCCTGCTCTTTGAAAAATCCCTTCTCGATAGCGATATATATGGCAACATTAGAAATCGCTGCCAGGTCGCCGAGCTTGACGGTATCGGTTTGGGCTAGCGCCGCTGTCCGGAACATGGTAAGCGCTAGCAGGACTGCTAGGCACAAAAGCCGATATGCGTTCGCGCGGACTTTTTTTTCTTCAGCCATATCTATTCCTCCTATCAATCTCGTTTTGCCCCCTCACCTCGAGGAGTGGGGGGGGAGGAAGAGCACCCGCACAGGGCGAAACTCCTAAGATATAAACTCGTTACCGTTGCTATTTGCGCAACCATGTAACACGGCCTTTCAACCGGTGTCAATGCCGTCGACCGGCTTATTCCCCCCATCCTTACCTTCCCCCGCAAGGGGGGGAAGGAATTAAGATAACTGCGACGGTTTGGGAATATGTGTGGCCACCATCAGTTTTGTTTTAGTCAGTCTCCGTATCCTCGCGTTCGACGCCTCTTATAATCTCCTCCCCCCTTGTGCGGGGGAGGACAAAGGAGGGGGGTCATAGGCGCCTCCAAGGGCAGAGAAGACGCTCCATCCATTGAAGGATCCAAGTGCTCAGAATGCCCAGAATGCCGAAGGCGATCGTGCAGCTAAAGACCTCTTTTACCAAAAGCAGTTGGTAGGATTCCCAGAGGAGGAATCCGAGGCCGGCCTTGGTGGCTTCGATCTCCGTGATAAAGACGAGTATCAGAGCCGTCCCGGCCCCGAGCCTTAACCCTGTAAAGATGTTTGGCAAGGCGCCCGGAATCACTACCTTGGTGAAGATCTGGCGTTGATTCGCCCCAAGGTCGCGGGCCGCTTTAATGAGCAAAGGATCGATCGCTTTTACCCCCGTTACGGTATTGATAAGGACGAGGAAAAGAACTCCAATCAGGATCGTCATGACCTTGGAGGTTTCACCGAGGCCGAACCAGAGGATGAAGAGGGGAAAAAGGGCTGACTTTGGGATCGGATAAGTCGCGGCGACAAGCGGGTCCACGGCATCTTCCACCGCGCGAAACCAACCGACCAAAAGCCCCAAGCCAATGCCGAGCAGCGAGCCGTAAACAAAGCCTTGAAGCACTCGGTTGAGGCTCACGGCTATCGCCCAAGGGAGGCGGCCGTCCAGAGTCAGGTCTATCATGGTGTAAAGGACAGAGGCAGGGGCGGGGATCAGGAGCTGGTTTACCTGACCAAGCTGAACCACGCCCTCCCATAACACTAGGAACGCAATGGGCGAAATGATCCTCAGCGGTCGATAACGTTTCAACATAAAGGCCTCCTGTTTGCGGATCCCTTAGAGCTTAGCGATGAGAGTCGGCATCCTTAGCACTTTACGGTCGATTAAGCCTCTTACAGTCATTATGCAAATGTTTAGCAGAGAGTGTAGTTCCTTCTCCCCTTGGAGACTGTGTCCCAATTAGCCGTCCGCCCTTCGAGAGCCTCAGGACGAACGGCTAAGTCTTTGAATTTCGGAGTGTCACCATCCGTTCGTGGTGAGCCTGTCGAACCATGAACGGAATTACGACACAGTCTC
>JBOHVJ010000085.1:0-3806 GCA_050735075.1 Binatia bacterium | reverse complement strand
CATTTGACCTTTCCAGTTGCCATGCATTTTCCTCCCTAATATATCTGGCAGGCTTACAACAGGTGAACTTGAAACCCGTAATTCACATCACGCCTCGATTTGTTCGAAGGGAATAAGCGCGCTTTTTTTTGGGGGCAACATTAGATAATGCTTAGGACTGTTGTCAAGCAAAAAATCTTCCGGAGGTAGTTACTACGATGGAAAAAAGGAAAAATCCTCAGGTAGCAGTTATTGGAAGCTCGGACGCAAATCCAGAGCTTGTGGCTCTGGCAACGGAGGTAGGTAGGATCATCGCCTCAAAGGGAGCAGTTTTGATCTGCGGGGGGCTAGGAGGGATTATGGAAGGAGCAGCACGGGGTGCAAAAGAAAAGGGTGGGCTTACCATAGGAATCTTGCCCGACTACAATAAAGAATCGGCAAACCCGTTTATTGATGTAGCTTTACCCACGGGTCTCGGGCACGCGCGAAACATATTGGTGGCGGCTTCAGCAGACGTGGTCGTTGCCCTTCCTGGGTCACATGGCACGCGATCGGAGATATCTATCGCGCTACAACTTCGCAAGCCAGTGATAGGGGTCGGAGCCTGGGGCGAGATATTAGGGGTCTGTCAAGTCAGCGGTATCAAGGAGCTCCAGAAAGAGCTCGTGCCTTTTTTTTAGGCAATCTATAATCTATTGGATTCAGAACGAAATTTTATCAAACTTATGCCAATTATAAACAGAATAAGGTTTTACATTGACTTCCCTTATCTTTTTTACTAGTATCAAATTCTTCTTTTTTCTTGGTCCTATCAAAACTGGATAAAACAAGTAAGGTCTATAAATGGCGATCTACACAACTATGACCAAGAGGGAAACTGTACGGATAGCGGAGGAGTTTGGTTTGGGGGATCTCGTTTCCTACACCGGCATACGAACGGGATCGGTCAATACCCATTATCTTGCGGAAACCAAGCGGGGGCGTTTCTTTATAAAAATTGACGAGGTAAAGAGCGAAGTCGAGGTTAAACAGGAGCTCGAGCTCATTTTTTATCTCAAACGCCAGGGTTGCCCGTGCCCTCAACCCATTAAAAGTAAAAAAGGAAAATACCACCATGAGTTTCACGGTAAGCATCTTTCGGTTAGTCGATACATAGACGGTGCGGATCTCTCCTTGGAAGCTCTGACTCCATCTCATTTGGAGATATTAGGCCACGCCCTAGCCAATCTCCATCTCATAGGGAGGGGTTACAAAAAAGGGATTGATAACAGGTTTGGTTTTACTAAGATTGTAGGCATATATCGCGATGTTAGAAGACATCTCCCCCCACATCTCAAAAATATCATAAGGGTCCTGGATGATGAGGTCACTTATCTCGAAAACTACTTGGACAACAACCTTCCCAAAGGAATTATTCACGGAGATCTCTTCCCGGACAACGTGAAGTTTAAAGGGTCCAGGCTGGCAGGTATTATCGACTTTGAGGCAGCCTGTCGGGGAAAATTTATTTATGACCTTGCCACAGCAGTCAATGCCCTTTGTTATGTAGGCGGCCGTTATCGAATCGATCGCTTTGAGGCTTTGATTACCGGATATGAAACCTTACGCCCTCTATCGCTTCCAGAATGGGATTCATTTCCTAATGAGCTTCGTTTTTCCGCTCTTAGGTTTACCGTAACAAGGATCAAGGATTTTTATCTCCGCAAGATTGACGAAAACCAGAGGACTTACAAGGACTTCAAGGAATTTTTTGATCGCCTTTTGATCCTCCGGCGAGAAAAAGACGGAGGGATGGAAGACATCCTACTGGCAATGGCAACCGGCTATGACTACCGGAAATACCAGAAGTCCAAACCCTCCAAGTAATCGTCGCCGGCTAGCGTACCCCAAACCACTTCTTACGACTGATTTTTGACAGGATCAGCGGCTAGGCTTCTCATCTTCACCATTGTATCCTTCCGAATAATGCGGATGAGGGCAAAAAACGTCAATAAGGCCCCCAACAAAAAGAGCAGCCTACCCCCGCTAAGAACAACGTAATAGAAATCGATCTTGACCCGGGCCGCATTATACTTTTCTCGGTCCTGATTGATACGCCGAAGCACCTCTTCATTTTTCTGATGGTCCAGCTCTTGAAAGCTGCGATAACTATCCTCGAGACCCGTCTGGGTCGTCTTGTGAAGCAATCCTTGATATTTTGTGATTTGCACGGCGCCAACGCTCCAGTTCCCAATGCCCAGGAGAATAAACATGAAGCCAGCTACTAAGAGATAGCTGGAATAGATATCGCGCGGTTTCATGGTTTAATACAAAATAGCAGACCTTATGGGAATCGTCAAATTTTCCTCAGTCCCCATTAGACTCTCGACATAACATAACATAATCATTGTCTTGAACTGCATCCTAGAGTAGCTTAGGATAAAGCTTCTGTGAAGCGCTACGTTATTGGAGACATTCATGGTTGTCTGAATGAGCTGGCTTGTCTCCTTGAAAACCTCCCTCTGGAACCCTTCGATCGACTCATTTTCCTTGGTGATTATGTGGATCGGGGCCCGGACTCAAAGGGGGTGGTCTCCTATCTTATCGAATGGCAGCGAAAAGGTGACCAGGAAACTATTTTTCTTAAGGGGAATCACGAGGATATGTTTCTTTCCTATCTGGGGCTGCCTGGGAGATACGGCGAGATGTTTCTTATCAATGGTGGAGGTGCAACGCTGGCCAGCTACGGGGTCTCTTCGGATAGCTCCCCGGAGCAGGCCTTATCTCTGATTCCCGAAAGTCATCTTGAGTTTTTCAAGGGATTAAAAAACTATTATTTGACGGAGCCTTTCCTCTGTGTCCATGCTGGTATTCATCCGTCGAAGCCTCTAAGCCAACAGATCGAAGAGGAGCTTCTCTGGATACGTGACGAATTCATTCTTAACCGACACCCTCTTCCATATACCGTGCTTTTCGGCCATACGCCACGGACAGAGGTTCTTTTTGACCTTCCTTACAAAGTGGGTTTAGATACCGGTCTGGTTTACGGTAATGAGCTTAGCTGTCTGGAACTGCATGAGAAGGTCCTCTTCCAAATTGGCAGGGGAAAAAGAAAGGTGGCACGGAAGACGGTAAGAGACAAATGGGAGGCTATGCCCAGACTCCCTAAATCTTGATTTTCCATTAGCCAAAGCTGCCTTTTTACTGAATCTCGTGGCGGTGTAGCTCAGTTGGTCAGAGCACGCGGCTCATATCCGCGGAGTCGACGGTTCGAGTCCGTCCACCGCCACCAAACATTAATATCGGATATACGGAAAAGCTTAAAAGTTATATCTCAACTAGCTAAATCCTCATAAGAATCTTATAAGCTAACCAACGTGATCAATTGACTCTATCGGCCTAAGGGCGCTATAGCTTGCCTGTTGGTACTTTTCATTTACTTGAACGTTGTTGCCGAGCAGTAAGGGATAGAGATCATAAGGAGGAGGCTATGAGAAAGAGTCTTGTGCTTGTCCTAATCATCGCGGTGCTTGGCGCGGGGCCAATAGCCGAGGCGCAGCAGCCAGCGAAGATCCCACGGATAGGCGTCCTACTTTCTGCGTCCCGTTCTTTCACCTCGACCCGCACCGACGCATTCCTCCAAGGGTTGCGCGAACTGGGCTACATTGAGGGACAGAACATCGCCATCGAGTACCGGTATGCGGAGGGAAAGCAAGATCGGCTCCCCGAGCTTGCTGCCGAATTGGTCAGGCTTAAGGCGGACGTCATCGTTACCGCCACTACACCTGCGGTTTTAGCTGTCAAAAAGGTAAGCGGAGCCGTCCCCATCGTATTTGCAGGTACAGGAG
>JBOHVJ010000084.1:0-2749 GCA_050735075.1 Binatia bacterium | reverse complement strand
GTACCCTCGTGACGTTACGCAATCATTGGAAGGTCGTTTATGTTCGGTCCCATCACCACAAGAGAGCTTCTAATTATTCTCGCCATCGTGATTTTACTTTTTGGAGTTGGCTGGCTGATATCCAAATCGCACCGGTAAGTGTGCGCGTGCTGCAATTCAGACAGTAGAAAAGCGGCGCTTTAGCCCGTACTCCGCTCGCCTTCCTGCCTAATCTTACAAGACATTTTCGAAGTGGCCTCAGATTTATTCTCTTGCCTTTTGTCTTTCTGTATGTAATATAATACTATTGCATGCAGAGAAAGATCAGCTAGAAAGACTCAGCCGGCTGCGCCAGGCTCTGCTCGAGCTCCTAGCAGACCTGGAGAGTTCTTTGGACGTGACGCTCGGGCGTGGACCCATGGTCAAAGGCAACGTTTACCAATTGGCCCGCAAATGTGGCAAGCCCACCTGCGCCTGCGCTGCAGGGGAGCCTCATCGCAGTATGGTCTTGACCTGGAGTCATGAGGGCAAGTCGAAGCTGTTTTCCATTCCTCCGGAGAGGCTGGCTGAACTACGCAAGAAGAGCGAGGAGTATTTGCGGTTTCGCCGAGCCCGCGCCCGAGTCCCCGTGATATGTAAGAAGATATTGGGCATCATGGACCGTATCGAGAAGCTGCGCCGGGAGGCGCCCTGAGATGACCGCGGCGGCCGGGCACAGCTCCGTTGCAATGCTCTTCGAACATAACGATGCCTTGGTGGTAGAAGCGTTTCGGCGGGGCGAGTTCGATTATCTTGAAGGAGTAGGGGAAGTCTCGGAGGCAGACTTTTTTCGTGCCATTACCAACAGGAAAGTATTGGAGAAGCTGGCTGATACGTATCCATCTCCACGCAAGAAACACGATGTTCCGTTGTGGGTCTATATTGCCGCTGATATCTCCATGCGCTTTCATGGAGAACATCATTTCCACGCCTTTCCCTATGTGGTGCGCTCGGGAGGAATGGTGCCTGCGTTTGGCCCCCAGATGGGGCATAAGGTCACGCATCCCCAGACCGGAGACGTATCACTCCGGTGCGAGGGTTTCAACGACAAGAACGAATATGACCGCCAGACGCCTTGCGACCAGGACTACCTGCGCAAGCTGGCGCGCAAGACAGATGCCCAGTGCCTGCTGTCCTGGTTCAATCGGGATGTGGTGGGAATCTTCAAGCAGCACCATGCGTTTGATTCCGAGGGGATTTTCATCGGGGATGCGACTTATCTGTTTGTGCCCGATAACAGCAACTATGAAGGTTCATCGGTTCTTCTTTTTGATGAACATAACCACCTGGTCGAGAGTAAAAACCTAACCACCCAACAGCGGGCTCGTTGCAGGCTGCGCCGCTGCTACAAGCTTGTCAGTCTCATCCACACCAACAGGGCTGCTGAATTTTTTCTTTACGCTGGCGTGCAGGTGACGGCTGGTAAGGATCACGAGAATCCCATCCTTTACCGGTTGGTGGAACAGTTCGTCGAGTTCCATGGCAAGAAGGTCATGAAGCGGCTGATTCTGGACCGCGGTTTTCTGGATGGCTCCTCGATCGGCCGCTGTAAACAGACGTGGGGAATCGATGTATTAATTCCAGCAAAGAGCAATATGGACATCTTTGCGGATGTCGTGGGTTTGGCCGAAGCCGGTAGGTTGAGCTTTCAGCCATGGGTCAGGCCCGCACCGGACACTAAGCCGATTCCGGTCCATCGCCCCGAGAGCATCCGCAAACGCGAAGAAGCCCGGCAGCGGACCCTGGCCAAACGTAAGGCGGAGGCACAAGCCGAGGGCCAGACCCCCCCGGCAAATAAGACTCTGATCCGGTCGGAAGCCGCCACTGTCATGGCGCTTAAGACGTTTTCGACTTGTCCCGTTCCGCTGAATGCAATCGTCAACCGCGAGGTCTATGCCGATGGCCACCATGACTACTGGGTACTGCTCGATACCGCGCCCGTTACCAATCCAGGACAGGGCCGACTGGATTATACTTTGCGGACCACCATCGAAGAGCGCCACCGACAACTGAAGTGCTTCTCGGATCTCGAGGCTTTCACTGCGCGAGCTTTCAGCCTGATTGTCAACCAGGTCGTCTTTGTACTTCTCACCTACAGCCTATTGCAATGGTTTTTACTGCGGATCGGTCGTAAGGAACTCAATCCCAAGACCCGAACTCGCACCCTGGAACTTCTGCGGCCAACCACTACCACGATCCTCATCTATTATCAGCATTATGTGGCCTACCTGACCCCGCTCCAGCACCAGGAATTAGTCCTTACACTTGGCGAACCTGCCCGGAAGAAAATCCTCGCCAAGACTCGTAGACTAAGGCGCAGTCTTGCGCACCAACTCGAGCACGCTCGGTCGCCCTAGTTCACACAAGGCCGCTCCTTCGAAAGAACAACGCCGACCAGCTTCCCAGGCGAAGCTTGCGCCGTGGTAACAGGGCAGGGATAGTTTGAAATCCTCAAGTCCCCCTGCCTCTCCCAAAACCACCTGCTTGATCACAAACCACGAAAAGATTACCGTTTACCTGCAACGAACCCTTCCCCACTGTCTGAACCGCAGAACTTCGATCATCATTGTTGATTCGCTGGAGCGAAATGAATAGAATTGGCCCTCGAAATTGGAGCGATGGGTTAGACTGACTCATCTCACTAAGCAAAAGAAAGGGTTACCAGTGGCGAGCCAAGATAAGCCGACAGGTGGTTTCTTGACTGCCCTGTCGATGGCGCTTTTCTTTATCC
>JBOHVJ010000083.1:0-5160 GCA_050735075.1 Binatia bacterium | reverse complement strand
GGATAATCTCGTCGGGAACGAAACGCTCGCCCTGATAAAACTGGGTGAGCAGCGACTCCATAATATCTTCATCGGGAAATTCTCGATCCTCTAAAGAGTAGACCTGATTCCCCGTAAGCTTCCCCTGGCGCACAAAAAGGACCTGGACCTCGATAAATCCCCCTTCGCGATAAAGCCCGAAGATGTCCTGGTCCGCCCCCCAATGAGAGACCATCTGCTGCTTTTCGATGGTCTTTTCCACCGCCTGGATCTGGTCTCTGATCTTCGCGGCCGCCTCAAACTCAAGCGCATCTGCCCTCTGCTGCATCTTTCGTCTAAGCTCCTCCAGGAGCTCTTGACGCTTCCCCTCAATAAAGAGAATCGCCTGCCTGAGATGCTCCTGGTACTCCTTGGGATCCACTGGCAAAACACAGGGACCCAAACAGCGCTTGATTTGATACTGAAGACAGGGACGGGTGCGATTTTTAAAATTATGCTCCGTACAGCTTCTTAGAAGAAAATGCTTTTCGATGATATCGAGGGTCTCGCGCGCGGCAAAGGCCGAGGAGTAAGGGCCGAAATAACGGCTCCCATCCTTGACGATCTTCCGTGTCGCGAGAATCCTGGGCCAGGGGTGCTGGAGGGTTACCTTGATACTGAGGTAGCTTTTGTCGTCTTTTAGACGGATGTTGTAGCGCGGCTTGTACTGCTTGATCAGGTTATTCTCCAGGATCAGGGCTTCCTTTTCGTTGGTCGTAACCAGGGTCTCGACATCCCCTACCCGGCGCATCAAAAACTCGACCTGGGAACGCCCATCTCCGCTCCGGAAATAGGCACGCACGCGAGCCCTTACATCCTTCGCCTTGCCGATGTAGATCACTTTCCCCCCCTTATCTCTCATCAGATAGACGCCTGGCTGCGAGGGAAGGCTATCCAGTTTTTCTTCTATGGCAAGCATGGCTGAATTATAGCAGATGCGCGTGGCTCGACGAATTCCAATTTCACCTAGTCCTGTCTCATAGCTCTGATAGCTTACACCTCCATTGCTATCGTATTAGGGAAATCGTTGCTCGGCGTCAAGAAATATATTATGTATACCTGAGATTCTGGTGGAGCAATATGAAATTCGCTAACTTCTCACATGTCTGGAACAAGCCAGGTATGACGCCGGCTGAGAGATATGAGCAACTGTGGCGCGAGCTAGCGCTCTGCGACGAGCTAAATTTTGATTTTGGCTTCACGGTCGAGCATCACTTCAATCCGGCTGAGAGCTGGATGGCGTCCCCACCGGTTTACTGTACTGGGGGAGCCACCTGCACGCGGCGGATGCGCCTCGGACCGATGGGCTACATCGTCCCCCTCTATGACCCCCTTCGTATCGTCGAGGAGGCTGCGATCCTTGACAATATTTTACATGGCCGTCTGGAACTCGGCCTTGTCTCCGGGATCATACCGGACTTCTTCGGTCCTTATCGGGCGGACTTCAAAAACCGGAGGGCTTTGGCCAACGAGGGACTGGCGCTCGTCAAGGCGGCACTTGCCGCCGAGGGACCCTTTAGCTTTGATGGTCCCTTCCACCAATATCAGAACGTCAACCTGTCCGTGAAGCCGCTTCAGAAACCGCACCCGCCACTCTGGATGCAATCTCGAGACGCGGACACGTTGGAACTATTAGCCAGGGAGGGTGTGCATACTGGGTATCTTTTCTTTGTGCCACGAGCGGAAGCGGCGCCCCGCTACCGTGAGTACCTGAAATTGTGGCAGCAGGCCGGGCATAAAGAGAAGCCAAACATTGGCTACTGGGCTTTGGTCTACGTGGGCGAGACTGACGAACAAGCCCTGGCGCAAGCTACGCCACATATTCTCTATTGCTTCACCAAGGTCTTCGGCACCAGGGCGGACGGCGGTATCCCCCATTTGAGGCTTGCCGAAAATTTCGGGAAGAGAGGAGAACTGGGCGCCGCCGAAATCGCAAAGAACCTGACCAACGTCAACTATCTCATCGATCGTAACCTGGTGTTCGTTGGCTCCCCTGAAACAGTGACGCAGAGAGTAAGGACGGCAGCCGAGGAAGGACTCTTCAACACCCTCTTTTGCGAGTTCAATATCGGGGCAATGAGCGAAGAAGAGCTGATGCGTTCGATCAAGCTATTCGGCACCCAGGTGCTCCCGTCGCTGCGCCCATTCGAGCCATATTAACCCTGCTCAAAACGTTAACGTTATAAGAGCTTAACCGCTTGGACGACTTGAACTATTTGAACTGCTTGAACAGCTTGAACGATTTGAACTATTAGCCCGCTCCGCGCCCCATCAGCGGGTCACGGAGGCCGATCTCGCGCTCCTCAAGCTCGCGTATGCGGTCACGCAGCTCCGCGGCCTTCTCGAATTCCAAATTGTCCGCAGCTCGTTTCATCTCCTTTTTCAGTTGTTGGACCAAGCGGGGAATCGCATCGGTCACGTACTTCTCTCCCTTCTCTGCGACTACCGGCACGGTTACGTAGTCGGCCTCGTAAAGCTCTACGAGCCGAGCCCCCAAGGCCTTAACAACCGTTTGGGGAGTGATTCCATGCTCCTTGTTGAAAGCGGCTTGCAGACGGCGTCTCCGATTGGTCTCATCGATGGCCCGCTTCATCGACTCGGTCACAGAGTCTGCATAGAGGATCACGGTCCCTCTAACATTCCGTGCCGCCCGGCCGATGGTCTGGATCAGAGAGCGCTCTGAGCGCAGAAAACCCTCCTTATCCGCATCCAAGACCGCCACCAGAGACACCTCCGGGAGATCCAGTCCCTCGCGCAGGAGGTTGATGCCGACCAGAACATCAAAGGTCCCTTTTCTGAGCTCCCGGATGATATCGACCCGCTCGATGGTCTCTATGTCGGAGTGCAGATAGCGGACCCTGACATTCAAATCCTGGTAGTAGTCCGTTAAGTCTTCGGCCATGCGCTTGGTCAACGTCGTCACCAAAACGCGCTCGTTCTCCTCGCTTCTCTTACGGATCTCTTCGAGGAGATCATCCACCTGAGTCCGCGCCGCCCGCACCAGGACTTGCGGGTCCGTGAGCCCGGTGGGACGGATAAGCTGCTCGACAATCAACCCACGACTCCTTTCCATCTCATACCCTGCTGGAGTTGCAGAGACATAGATCACCTGATTCAAAGTCGCTTCAAACTCCTCAAAGTTCAGCGGCCGGTTGTCCAGCGCAGAGGGAAGACGGAAACCGTATTCGACAAGCGTCTCCTTGCGCGAGCGGTCGCCGCGATACATTCCCCCAATCTGCGGAACTGTAACATGGCTTTCGTCGATGAAGAGGAGAAAATCCTTGGGAAAATAGTTGAGCAGCGTAGGCGGCGGCTCACCCGTTTTTCGCCCCGTGAGATGGCGCGAGTAATTCTCAATGCCGGGACAGAACCCCATTTCCTCCAAAAGCTCTAGGTCATAGAGGCTCCTCTGCTCCAACCTTTGGGCCTCAAGAAGCTTGTTCTGCGCCCGTAGTTCCTCAAGTGTCTCCTTAAGTTCTATCCGTATCCCTTGGATAGCATTCTTCATTCGATCCTCAGTTGTCACATAGTGGCTGGCGGGGTAGATAGCCGCCTTGTCCACGCGTCGCTGTACCTTTCCACGGATCGGATCGATCTCGAAGATGGCCTCAATCCTGTCGTCGAAGAACTCGATGCGCAGGGCCGAGCTATCCTCATAAGCTGGAAAGACCTCCACGATATCGCCCCTGACGCGGAATGTCCCGCGAGAAAAATCGTAGTCGTTTCTCTGGTATTGAATGTCCACGAGCTTCCGCAGCACTCGATCCCGCTCTATCTCCACTCCTTCCTCGAGGAAGACCATCAAATCGAAGTAGGCATCGGGTGAGCCTAGACCGTAAATGCAGGAGACGCTGGCCACAATCACCACGTCCTGTCGTTCTAACAGGGCTTTGGTAGCTGAGTGGCGCAGCTTGTCGATCTCGTCGTTGATCGAGGCATCCTTCTCAATGTAGGTATCGGTAGACGGGACATAGGCCTCAGGCTGGTAGTAATCATAATAACTAACGAAGTAGCGGACGGCGTTATGAGGAAAAAGCTCCTTGAACTCATTGTAGAGCTGGGCTGCCAAGGTCTTGTTCGGCGCGATCACCAGCGTAGGCTTATTCACCCTGGCAATCACATTCGCCATGGTAAAGGTCTTACCCGAACCTGTTACGCCCAAAAGGACCTGCTGTTTCTTTCCTCCCTTGATCCCTTTAACCAATTTCTCGATCGCCTGAGGTTGATCTCCCTGAGGTTTGAAATCAGAGACCAATCGAAACTCGCCTTCTCTTCTCTGCAGTGCCATCAAAGAAAAAATACCAGGGAAGCGGGAGGGGGGCAAGCTCATAAAATGCTTGTCAACTTCAGGTGCTAAGAAGAGACACCATCTTCACGAATCGGTTTTCCAGAAGGCCGTCAAGGAGGCTGTCCGGGAAGCGGGTATATCCAAACTTGCGACTTGCCACACGTTCAGGCACTCACTTGCCACACTGGCGGGGTTTGTCGGAAATCATATCCTTGACAAATTCTGGTTAAGTGGGCGATATTGCGTGCATGTTGCAGTCTTGTTGTACTGGACAGAGAAACTTAATATCCCGCCGGAATTACGGCGGTAGACTAAGTAGTTAGGCAGATCAACCAAACGCTATACGTTTAGGTTATCGTTTGCGGTGCCATCGCAAAATGGTAAAATCGGAGTATGACGACCAAGCAAATCGCCATTCAGACTATTGAGCAGCTTCCCGACGACGCGACGTGGGAGGAAATTCAGGAACGCATTCGTTTCGTGGCTGGGGTTCGCACCGGGCTGGGGGAGCTCGACGAGGGCAAGGGCATTCCTCATGATCAAGTCAGAGAGGAATTTGCCCAGTGGCTTACAGACTGATTTGGGCGCCCGCCGCTCGGCTCGACCTCAAGGACCTCGCTTCCTATATTGCCAGCAATAATCCCACCGCGGCTCGAAGATTTGTGCGGAGCCTATTCCAAGTTGTGCAGCGGCTCCCCGAGTTCCCGGAATCGGGCAGGATTGTTCCGGAATTTAACGACGCGCACATCCGAGAAGTAATTCGCAGGCCATGTCGACTTGTGTACAGGATCAAGCCCGAGAACAAATAATTGAGATTGTCAGAGTCTGGCATGCAGCTAGAGGCATTCCAGAAC
>JBOHVJ010000082.1:0-3006 GCA_050735075.1 Binatia bacterium | reverse complement strand
ATAGTGGGGCTTCGACCTTTTACTTGCTCTGGAAAGCGGATTGCCTCGCCAACAAGGAGGACGTCCCAATTTTTCTTACCGGGATTGAGCTCCTTTACCTTGCTGAAAGCGCTTAGAAGCTGCTCTTCCTGGATTCCTAGCTGCTCGCGCAGGATCTTATAAAGATGCTCTCCGCGTTTAACTCTATAGACCTTTGTCTCGCTGTAAACCTTTGTCTCGCCTCTTGCTGAGGGAACCTCTATGCCCAGAAGCTCGTCCGGCCGGATGGGGATAAAAATAATATCCCCGATCCGTAGGATATTCGACTTTTCGAGATGGGGATTCAGCGATCCAATAAGGACCAGATAACGGCTAAAACGCTTCTCGGCAAGACCCTTTTCTACGATCAGAATCCGCCACAAAGTATCTCCCGGGCTGATCACTCTTTCTTCTCCCTCAACGGATCTACCTTGGTAATCGCGAGTCTTCACTGTTTTCCGAAGCCTCAACTGCGCTGGCTCGTCCACTTGCTGGCCGGAGGGCTTTTCTTGGAGATAGGTAAGAGCCGGAAAGGAGACCACCGAAAAAAAGATGAGGACTAAGAGCAAAGAACCCCTTCCCCGCATAAAATTTATCGCACCTTCCATATGGTCCCTCCTGGAGTATCTTCCAGAGTTATGCCTTTCTCCTGTAGCTCTGTCCGGATCCGGTCTGCCTCCTGCCACTGCTTTTCCTTCCGGGCTCGCTCTCTCCTCCGGACCAATTCCTCAATCACCTCTGGCAAGAGGCCCTGACTCCGCGTCCAGCGCTCCCTCTTTTTCCTAAAAAACTCTTTGGGCTTGTCCTGCAACAAACCCAGAATCTCTCCCATGGTCTTCAAGGCGATCAAACGCGGATAAAGTCCGTTACTTTTGCCTTCATCCAACATCCGATTCAGGGAGCGAATCTCTTCAAAGATCAGCGCCAACGCCCTAGGGGTATTGAAATCATCGTCCATCTCCTGGCGAAACTCCTCGATAAGAGATGGGTCGGCCTCTGCTTTCCCGTTCACTGACCGCTCTGCGCGATCCAGAGTCTCATAAATCCGTGAAACCGCCGACCCAGCCTCTTCGAGATCCTTACGAGAAAAATCCAGCGGGCTTCGATAGTGACTGGTCAGGAAGTAATGGCGCAGCGAGATGGCATCGTGGCGCTGGACCGCATCTCGAATGGCGATAATATTGCCCAACGACTTTGACATCTTCTCGCCGCCAACGGTGACAAACCCATTATGAATCCAGGTGCGCGCCAGCGGCTGGCCTGCGGCAGCCTCAGACTGAGCGATCTCATTCTCGTGATGGGGAAAGATCAGATCTTGGCCGCCGCCATGAATGTCGAAAGGCTGACCCAGATACTTCACGCCCATCGCCGAACACTCTATATGCCATCCGGGCCTGCCTCTTCCCCAGGGACTTTCCCAAAAAGGCTCTCCCTCTTTACTTGCCTTCCACAGAGCGAAATCCATTGGGTTCTTCTTGCGCTCGTCAACCTCCACCCTCGCTCCAGCCTCCAGCTCCTCAAGCCTTTGCCGAGAAAGCTTGCCATAGCCGGGGAACCGGTCGACGGAGAAAAAAACATCCCCATGAACATTGTACGCAACGCCTTGCCCTTGAAGGCGGCGAACCAGGTCAATCATCTCTGGGATGTGCTTCGTAGCCCTGGGCTCGAAGGTTGGGGTTAGGAGACCTAGGGCGCCAGCATCCTGATAAAACTCTTGGATGTACCTTTCTACAATCTGCTCAACTGGCACTCCCTCCTCTTTGGCTCTATCGATGATCTTATCATCCACGTCGGTGAAATTTCGGGCAAAGGTCACCTCATAACCCAGGAACTTGAGGTATCGATAGATGACGTCAAAGGTGATGAGGTAACGGGCATGGCCCACGTGGCAGGAGTCATAGACCGTCACCCCACAAACATACATCCGCACCTCACCCTCTTTCAGGGGGATAAATTCATCTTTTTTCCCTGTCAGCGTGTTATAAATCCTGAGGCCCATAAAACGTATTTTTACTCCCATCTTACGTATTAGTGCCTGATTTGCAAGCTTTTTTTACATTTTCTCGTTCTGAATCGCTCCAACGACCGTCTTTTTAGCCTCACAGTCCGGTGCGAAGGGCAAATGCGGGGATTGAACTAAATCCATAGTACCAAAGTACAATTGAACGGGGGATGTAAAACAATTAGCGTCAGCGATGAAAAGATCAGGCACGGATGTTATTCGAAGCTAATGGCACAATCGCTGACATGAAGTTATCTGTTGTATTAATTGCTGAAGATAACCTGGCGCTCGTTTCGTTGCGCCAGGAGCTCAAAAAGGGAGCGAATTTCCTTGTCGAGAACAAAGTTTGTATTTTTGAAAAGGCATTCGATCTACTGCGAACAAAGAGAGGTCCTATCTTAGCTATTTTCGATTTGAGCCGGGATCCGGAAAGGGCCTTTCGGATAGCGCAGGAAATTAAGCTTAAGCATCCCCATATCCATCTGGTCATGACTTCCCCGGACAACAATCCGCAGACGATTTTACGGGCTATGCGTTCGGGAGCTGAGGAGTTTTTCCTTCAGCCATTCAACTGGCCAGAAGTTATGCAGTCTCTGGAGAGAATCCGGCAGAAAATCATAGTCCATTTGGCGAGCAATGGAGAGCATGCCCGGATCGTTACCGTTTTTTCTAATAAGGGAGGCGTGGGTTCAACGACCGTGGCTACCAATCTGGCAGTGACTCTGGCGGCTCAAAGGCAGAATTCGGTCTGTATTGTGGACTTAGTGCTGCAGTTCGGTTCCGTAACCAGCTTCTTAAATCTGGAGCCCTCCTATACCATCCTTGACCTGGCAAAAAACTTGAAACGGATTGACCCCTTATTTTTGAATGGATCTTTGGTCAAGCATGCCTCTGGAGTGAGGGTTCTAGCCGAGCCTTTTTACGCTGAGGATGCGAGGAGCATTCGGACCTCAGATATCGGCCAGATTCTGGACACGCTTGTCGGC